>NZ_JAWOTE010000004.1:0-293681 GCF_033338695.1 Vibrio sp. Vb1166
CGCTCGACTTGCATGTGTTAGGCCTGCCGCCAGCGTTCAATCTGAGCCATGATCAAACTCTTCAATTTAAGATTTTGTTCGGCTCAATGAATACTGAACATTACATAAGTAATGTTTGAATTGACTGTGCTGAATCTTTCGATTCAATGGTCACTTCGTTTCATTGAAACCTAATTTGATACCGCTTTCCGTTAAGAAAGAAATATCTAATTGGATTATCATCAACGAGTGCCCACACAGATTGATAGGTCTATATTGTTAAAGAGCTTGCTTCGTAAGCTTTGCTATCGAAGCGGAGGCGTATTCTAAGGAATTAATTTTCAGTGTCAAACACTTTTTTAAATTAATTTTTAGAAGTTTTCTTTCGCCTTCTTGCCAACCGCTTTTGCGTTTCCGCTTTGCCCTGACAACGGAGGCGCATTATAGGGAGATGATTTTTCTTGGCAACCCCTTTTCAGAAAAAAAATCAAAAAAAAGCGTCGAATGATTAAATCTCACTCAAACGCTTATTTTTAGCACTCAGTTGTTAACTTCAAGTAGCAAATAGGCAATCAATATGTGTCTAGCCAAGACTCTTCAAAGCCTGTGATATCGAGACTCATTGATTGCGCCGCTTCGATTTGCTCGAGAGCCTCCAATTCTTTATTTACACTGCTCATCGTCAGTGTGTTGTTGTCTAGCTCAAACACCTGACTTTGAGTCGTATAGTAGAACTTAAGGATCGTCAGCGCTTTTACATCGCCATTGTTCGCGGCTGCTTTAATGCTTTTTAGTTTACGAAAGATCTTGTTGTGCAGCTGCTTGAGTTTCCAAACGTACAGCACTTCTTCCATGTATGGTCGAGTTTTAATTTGATTCAATAAAGAGAGGGAAGTTGCAACTGCGAGAACGACACCAATCAAATTCCAATGGAAATTGCCCGTTGATTGTTCTGGTACGACTTCAGTGTTGCCAAACAAAACAATCAGCAAGGTACTAAAGGCAAGAGAGGAGATGGCGAGCAACGCAACAAAACCGCCAATCACAAGGTTTACTTTCTTTTTATAAATGTCTTTATTTATCTGTTTGATTTCCATATACCGCTCCTAACAGGTTACCTCTATTTTAACCAGCGCACTCCGCACGACAATCGAAGCTTTGTAAGTAAGTTCACATTTGCTATTAAACTCGCATCCCTTCCCTGCTTGGGTATATACTTCCGCGCATTCACTCTTCCTATATAGAGGCTAAATTCATGCGCTCTTTTGTTTTACGAGCTCGCGCGGCGCCAACCACCAGCAAAGCACTGTTAGAAGGTGTTGGTAATGAAGCGCATACAGAGATTCTTGCTCATACCATGATGAACACTATGTTCGTTGCTCAATCACACCGTGAAGATGTGGTTGTTCACTTGGTTTTGGAAAGCACAAAAGACTTCTCACGCACCATTACTATTCGCTCCAACGACATCACCAACATTGGCGGCTTCCATGAGTCAACCTTGATTGCAGCAGTGGCTCGCGCTTTGGATGCTTCGGTTGGTATGGGTAAAGAGCAACTTCGTGAAGTCGAACCTGGTATTACCGTTCGTACAGTGAGCTTTGAACGCCTAGTACAAGAACTGGCAGAAGATCACCAACTATATATGCTGGATAAGAAAGGCGAATTTGTTCGTGATGCAGAAATTGGTGAAAATCCATGTTTCTTGCTAACTGACCATATACCGATGCCGAAAAAGTCTTTTAACAGCTTAAAGCGCCTTGGCACAGAGAAGATCAGCTTAGGTCCTAAGATGCTTTTCGCTTCTCAGTGTGTAGTATTGATCCACAATGAGTTGGACATACGCGAATTCTAGTTATTCGCGCACACGTTGCTAGATAATGAAAGAGGACTCTATTGAGTCCTCTTTTTGTTTCTATAGTAATGCTAAGTTTACTTACCACCAATGCTCAAACGAGCAAAACGAACGTCTGGCGAGAAGAAAGTTCGGCTATCGTTAATTAGCTGAGTATCACCTACTGCCTCAACTTCTTGCAGCATATTGTAGAAGTTACCCGCTACCGTGATCCCACGAACTGGTTGAATGCGCTTACCATCACGGCACAAGAAACCACTCGCGCCAAATGAGAAATCACCACTCACTGCATCCGCACCAGAATGGACACCTTGAAGTTCGACTAACTCTAGGTACTCACCCGCTTTTACTTCTGACGCACTGCTGTTACCCGTCGCAATCACTTTGTGATTCGCTGATACGTCTAGGCTCGATTTTGCACCGCGAGCGGCACTTGCTGTCGAGACTGCGCCCAAGTAACTTGCGGTCTGGCTGTTGTGTAGCAAGGTTTTCAACTCACCATTAGCAATCATGACATTATCTTGAGTAGCGAAGCCTTCACTATCAAAACTCGCGATTGCCATACCATTTGGCATGTAAGCCGTATCAGTAAAGGTAATTAAATCACTCGCAACACGTTGACCAAGCTTGTCACCCAGTGGCGTAATGCCTTTCATCGCGCTTACGCCAGAGAAAGCACTGCCGAAAGCACCGAATAAACTTGCTAGCGCATTGATGTGGAAGATAGCAGGGTAGTTACCCGTCGCAACCGGTGCGCCTTCAAGAAGATCGCGAGCAAGGTTGTAGCCACCCTCGATACAGTAAGCTGGATTCAACTCATCAAAACGGCGACCCAGTGACATTCTACCCGCCATTGACTGTTTGCCGTCTTTTTCAAACAAGGTATACGCGTAACAAGTGAACGAGCGCTCGAAGTGTTGACACAATGTGCCTTGAGTATTGGCAATGATCAGTTGTGTTTCGCCATCGCTGTAACCATTGTAAGGTGCGCTAGAGGCGTGAGGCAGAGCCACTACGCCTTGCTCAAGAGCGAGAGACAGTTCGATTTTTTCGTCAACAGAAGTTGTATCTTCTTGCGCAATCTCAGCAACATCAGTCGCGATTTGGCTGTTCACGCAACTAATTGTCTGATGTTCATCTTGCTTGGAAAAGCGAGCGCTTTGCAGTGCGTTGGTCAGCATCAAATCCAAGCTTGGTTGCTCTAACGACTCAGAATAGCTTGTTGCAACACGCGCATCTTTCACAACACGAACACCCAGAACTTGGCTTGAGCTTACTTTGTACTCATCCAGCTTTCCTTGGTTCGCTTTCAAAGAAAAGCTACTGTTACGGTTTACAATGACGTCCGCTTCTGCACCTTGGCGTTTTGCTTCTGATAGGACGTAATCAACCGCATTAAGAAGTTGTTGTTCTTGGCTCATTAGTTACCGCCTCCTACCAGAATGTTATCTACTTTCAGCGTTGGCTGACCGACAGTTGTTGGTACTGAACCACTCACGGAACCACACATGCCCGGCGCAAGCGCCATGTCTTTGCCGACCATGCTGATTTCTTTCAACACTTTTGGACCCGTGCTGATCAGCGTTGCTGTTTTCAGAGGCTTGGTGATTTTGCCATTTTCAATGAGGTAGGCTTCACGAACAGCAAAGTTAAACTCCCCCGTACCCGGTTGAACAGAGCCACCGCCCATCTTCTTCGCATAGATACCACGTTCGATGCCTGCCAGCATGTCATTAAGTGAATGCTCGCCCTCTTCGATAAAGGTGTTACGCATGCGCGAGGTTGGTGCGAACTTGTAGTTTTGACGACGACCAGAACCCGTAGGCTCATAACCTGTCTTCATGCCACCCATTTTATCGACCATGAAGCTGGTTAGCTTACCGTCTTTGATCAGTTGAGTGCGCTGAGTCTTCATACCTTCATCATCAATGTGAATCGAGCCCCATTCGTTGGTCATGGTGCCATCATCGACTGCATTCACTGCGGTGTGAGCAACCATTTCGCCCATCTTGTCGTGGAAGACTGATGCTTTCTTCGCAACTGAAGTGGTTTCTAGCAAGTGACCACATGCTTCATGGAAGATAACGCCGCCAAAGCCGTTACCAATCACCACCGGCATTTCACCCGATGGACAAGCATCCGCGCCAAGTTTTACTAACGCTTGCTGCGCGATAGTTTGACCTAGCTCTTTGGCATCAAGCTGTTCACTGAATTCCCAACCAGCAAGAGCGCCAGGACCTTCCATACCAGAAGACTGCTCATTACCTTTTTGCGCGACAGTGTTACCAGCAACACGAATGTAGTGGCGAGTATCGTCAACGTGTAGACCTTCTGAGTTGAAGATAGACACTTGTTGCTCGCGCTGAAGAACGCTGCCAATAAACTGGCTGATATGTTCACTCTCAGCACGTGCGGCTTGGTCAACTTTCAATAGAAACGCGATTTTTGAATCTAGGTTAGCATCCTTACCTAGCGGCATGCGGCAACCATGTTGGATTGGGTAGCGGTTCAAATTCAAAGAACCCGCTGACGCGATTTGCTCACGCTTGTCTTTTGCAGCAAGCAGCGAGGTTACGCGCTTTAGTTCGGCTTCATCTGTGCTGTTGGTGTAACCGTAAAGCACCTTATGACCGAAAAAAAGACGAATACCGATACCAAAATCGATACCCGAGTTAACCTTATCCACTTCACCAGATGCGATCTGGACAGTGTTGGTTTGGTGATGTTCAACGAATAGTTCAGCGAAATCAGCCCCCAAAAAGAGCGCATGATCGATCACTGACTTCGCTGTTACAGAATTAAGCATGAAGTCTCCTTGCTCGATGATCGTCTTAGCCTTCCTAATTAACTGTGAAAAAGTTCAACAAAGTTAAATTGGCAACACGTTAAATTTTAACAGTTTTTTAACCTTGTTTTGTGCTAATCCTTGCTTAACGAGACCACGATTATTTATTAAATATTCCAGGTTCTGCTCATTCACCAGAGCGTTGCACTAGTAAATTCCACCCAGCAAACCATTTAGGTGCTTACTTTATCACTCACCTCGCATAATTGAATACTCATTATAATTACGCTCAAAAAACGTATCCCTTCCGCAATGGTCCTGCTATCATCCGAACGAAATAGTCGGGGGGCCACACGACAAGTGTTGGCTGAGATCGAAATTCGAGACCCGTTGAACCTGATTCAGTTAGCACTGACGTAGGGAACTATGCACACTTTGCCTTTCGTCGCCCCTCTTAGGTAAGCGATAGCGATCGAAAAATCGATCTATCTGCAACGGTCAAAGTCAGTTCCTATACGTCTTGTAGTAGGAGCGACCATGACGCAGCAATCACAACCTCATTCACATCACACGCCAGCCTTGCCTACCCCTATCGTATTGACCATCGCGGGCTCAGACAGTGGTGGCGGTGCAGGTATTCAAGCCGACATCAAAGCGATGTCCGCAACCGGCAGTTTTGCTTGCTCGGTAATCACGGCGATTACTTCGCAAAATACCCAAGGCGTTTCTGCGATTTTCCCCATTCCTCTCGACCATGTAGAGAGCCAACTTGATGCAGTATTTACCGACCTCAACATCGTTGCAGTCAAAGTGGGCATGCTGGCAGATTCCAACATCATCAAAGTCGTTGCAGACAAAATTAAACAATACCAGCCAAAACACCTCGTGATTGACCCTGTGATGGTGGCCACCAGCGGCGATCTATTACTGGAACAGTCGGCAATCAGCACTTTAAAAGAAGAATTGATTCCGCTCGCAGACATCATTACCCCTAACCTACCCGAAGGCGCAGCATTGACGGGTAAGCCAATGCCTCAATCAGAATCTGAAATGAACGATATGATTACCGACCTTCGTGCGCTTGGCGCCAAAGCTATTCTGCTCAAAGGCGGTCACCTTGAAGAAAATGAAAACAGCAACGATCTGCTTATCATGCAAGACAGTGCCGAGTTAATTAGCGCCAAGCGATTTCCAACCAAAAACACTCATGGCACAGGCTGTACACTTTCTTCCGCCATTGCGTCTTATCTTGGCCAAGGCAACAACCTACACAAAGCGGTGCACCTGGGTAAGCAGTACATCAGCCAAGCTATCGCACACGCTGATGAATTGGATGTAGGTAAAGGCCATGGCCCTGTGAACCACTTTTTTGCGGGTCATACTTATGTTCGCTAACGCGATTGGCATTCAGCTTTCCGATGCTAGTCTGCGATACAAAGACAGCCAAACACCAACGCTAGCAGGGTTGAGTATGACTATTCCTGCTAATCAATGGACAGTGTTACTTGGTCGCAGTGGCTGCGGAAAAACGACGATATTGCGTTACTTAGCTGGCCTACTGGATGACCAAGTTGACTGGCATGGCGAACTCATCACAACGGATGGCGCTGCACTGCATGACCGTATCGCTTACATGGCTCAGCAGGATTTATTGCTACCGTGGTTGAATGTGTTAGACAACGTCTGCCTCAGTTCTCGATTTTCTCAAGAGCAAGCACCAGAGCAAAATAGACAACGTGCACTGGCTTTACTAAACCAAGTAAAACTCGCCGATTACGCGGATGCTAAACCAACTCAGCTCTCTGGCGGCATGAGACAACGTGTTGCCCTTGCTCGCACTCTGATGCAAGACAAACCTCTGGTTCTGATGGATGAGCCTTTCTCTGCGTTGGACGCGGTTACTCGCCATAAGTTGCAGACCTTGTCTGCCGAATTACTGAAAGATAAGACCGTTGTTCTTATTACCCACGACCCACAAGAAGCGGTGCGATTAGCTCACCAACTCTATGTACTGCAAGGTACGCCTGCGCAAGCTCAGCACTTGGTTGTTCCGGATTCCAAGCCACCACGAGTTCTCGATGGAGAGTGCGCCGCGCTTCAACAAGCGATTTTGGATCAATTGGAGAAAGGCTATGAGTGATATGACTCAGTACAACTCCGTTTCGGCACGCGTTAGTAAAAAAGAACGCGTGACCCATCCGGCTCTACGCTTAGTTATCAGCACAGCGGTGATCTTGGGATTGTGGCAGATGGTTGTTGTGGTATTCGACATGCCAAGCTTCATCTTACCTTCACCAATTGAAGTGCTGGATAGATTAGTCACTCGTTACGATGTTCTGCTCAAACATACTTGGGTTACCGCGCAAGAGATTTTACTTGGCTTGGCGCTTGGATTATCAATGGGTTTGCTGTTCGCATTGCAAATGCTGATGTTCGAGCCGCTGAAGCGTTGGTTACTGCCAATTCTGATTGCTAGCCAAGCGATCCCTGTATTCGCTATCGCGCCAGTGCTCATGCTTTGGCTGGGTTACGGCATTGCATCGAAAGTAGTCATGGCGGCGATCATCATCTTTTTCCCCGTCACGACATGTTGCTATGACGGCTTGCGCAATACGCCAACAGGTTACCTCGACCTTGCCAAGACCATGGGCGCGTCTAAATGGCAGCTACTTCGTCATATTCAATTGCCAGCCGCCCTACCAACTTTAGCCTCAGGTATTCGTGTTGCCGTCGTTATTGCGCCAATTGGAGCAGTGGTCGGTGAGTGGGTAGGTTCAAGTGAAGGCTTGGGTTATCTGATGCTCCAAGCTAACGCTCGCATGATCATTGATGAGATGTTTGCGGCGCTGTTTATCCTCGCCGTGCTGTCTATCGCACTCTACTTCATCACCGATAAATTATTGAAAAAAGCCATCCCTTGGGAAAGCAAGTAATTGCCGAAAATAACCAAAGGAAATTGGGAAAGAAAAGGAAGAACCCCGTGAATAAAAACAAACTTATGAGCGCTGCTGCTCTACTCGCTTCAGTGGTATCAACCAATGTGCTTGCAGCAGAAAAAGAGATGACACTGATGTTGGATTGGTTCGTCAACCCAAATCATGGTCCTATCGTGATTGCCAAAGAGCGTGGTTACTTCAAAGAACAAGGTTTGAAGGTCAACATTCAAGAGCCGGCAGATCCAAGCACGCCACCTAAGTTGGTCGCGGCGGGTAAAGTCGACATGGCGATTTCATACCAACCGAGCCTAACTATCGATGTCGCAGCTGGTTTGCCACTAATCCGCTCTGCGACTTTGATTGCTACGCCACTCAACACTCTGATGGTGTTGGATAACGGTAAGAATGAAAACCTTGGCGACTTGAAAGGCAAGAAGATCGGTATTGCGATCGCAGGCAACGAAGAAGCGACAATCGGCACCATGCTAACTCAAGAGAACGTGAAGTTTTCTGACGTACAAATCATCAACGTAGGTTGGGCGCTGTCTTCGTCTCTTGCGTCTGGAAAGGTGGATGCGATTTGGGGCGGTCTACGTAACTTCGAAACCAACCAACTGGCACTAGAAGGTTATAAAGCTAAGGCCTTCTTCCCTGAAGAACACGGCGTGCCAGCGTATGACGAGTTAGTCTTCGTAGCCAATGCAAAAACCTACGACAAAGAAGCCATCAAGGCATTCAACAAAGCGCTAGAGCAAGCAACCACTTACATCGTTAACCATCCAAAAGAATCTTGGAAAGAGTTTGTTGCTTATTCACCAGACACGCTCAACAACGAGCTTAACCAACGCGCTTGGAACGACACGCTAACTCGTTTTGCTCTTCGTCCATCCGCAGTAGATCTGAAACGCTACGATGATTATGCGCAATTCATGTATTCACAAAAAATCATCGAAACACTGCCAAAAGCGAAAGATTACGTACCGAACTTTGACTAATTCTACTGACTTTGGGCTCTAAGCCTAGGGTCTTTTGATAACGAGATACCCATAATGAAATACCAAGATTTGATCGACGCTTGCCGCCAAGATTGGCAAGAATACACTGAGCATGCTTTCGTGCAGCAATTGGCGCAAGGCACTCTGGCTCAGCCTTGTTTTCTGCATTACCTAAAGCAGGATTTTCTTTTCCTAAAACAGTACGCACGAGCCTACGCATTAGCGATCTACAAAGCACGTACTTTGGATGACATGCGCCGTGCCTTACCAAGCGTACATGCATTGCTCGATTCTGAAATTGCCCACCACGTGACTTACTGTGAGCAATGGGGACTGACAGAATCCGACTTAGAAAACGAGCCAGAAGATTTCGGCACTGTGGCTTACACCCGTTACGTATTAGATGCTGGCATGACGGGCGATCTTGTTGATCTATACGCGGCACTAGCGCCATGCTCCATCGGTTATGCCGTAATCGGTAAGGTGCTGATTGAAGATGAAAAGACCGTAATCGAAGGCAACCCATATGCAAGTTGGATCAACCTCTACGGTGGTGAGGAATTCCAATCTGGTGTCGCAAAAGGGGCAGAACACTTTAATCAGTTGCTAGCAGAAATTGATATCAACAGCCAGCGCGGTCAAAACCTGATTCAGGTATTCAAAACCGCAACGCGTATGGAAGTAGCATTCTGGCAACAAGGTCTGAACACTCAGCAAGATTAATCGGAGAGTCTCATGTTAATTGAACAAATCACCCAAGCATTAACCGCAGTACGCCAGCAAAAGCCGTTAGTCGTCAACATCACTAACTACGTGGTGATGAATAACACAGCAAACGCACTATTAGCGATCGGCGCTTCTCCAATCATGGCGCACTCCAAACAAGAGATGGCAGAGATGATGTCGTTTGCTGGCGCTTTGGTGATCAACATCGGCACCCTAGACAGCGTTTGGACGCCGCGCATGAGCTATGCCGTCGAGCAAGCCAATTCGAACGGTAAAATTGTTGTGCTCGACCCTGTCGGTTGCGGTGCAAGTTCACTGCGTACAGAGACATCGCGTGAGATCGCACGCCTTGCAAACAAGCTGATCATCCGTGGTAACGCCTCAGAAATCATTGCACTCGCTGGCGAGCAAGCACAAAGCAAAGGCGTCGATGCGTTAGACAGCAGCGACGCAGCACTTGGCGCAGCAAACTTCTTAGTCGCAGAGTATGGTGCGAGCGTAGTGATTTCTGGCGAGACTGATTACATCGTCACGAAGGAACAAACCGTGCAACTGAACAATGGTCACGAGATGATGCCATACGTAACGGGCATGGGCTGCACACTAACGGCACTGACTGGCGCTTTCGCAGCAATCGGCGACGAAACGGGCCTTGCTGCAGCAGCGGTGCTTGGCGTTGTGGGGGAAATTGCGGCTGAGCAAGCGCGAGGGCCAGGTAGCTTGCAAATGCATCTTTTGGATGAGCTTTACCAACTGGATGAAGAAACACTGGCAACACGTCTTAAATTACAAGTGAGATAAATCGCTTCTCAATGCTTTAAACGCCTCTCACTCCAACGAAAGTGGGAGGCGAAAGGAAACACAATGAACGCCTATCGTTTGTATTTGGTCACCGACGACCAACAAGATTTACCCACTCTCAAACACGTTGTAAGAAAGGCGGTAGAAGGTGGGGTCACCATGGTACAGGTGCGCGAAAAGCATGGTGACGTTCGTGAATTTATTGAACGAGCTCAAGCCGTGAAGACGATCCTTGAAGGCACTGGCGTCCCGTTAATCATCAATGATCGTGTTGATGTTGCACTTGCCGTCGATGCCGATGGTGTTCACCTCGGGCAGTCAGACATGCCAGCAGAGATCGCTCGTCAATTGATTGGCCCAAACAAGATTCTCGGCTTATCGATTGAGACTGAAGATCAACTGGCAGAGGCGGATTCTCTGCCCATTGATTACATCGGCTTGAGTGCCATCTTCGCTACGCCGACCAAAACCAACACCAAAAAACACTGGGGTATTGAAGGTTTGAAGATGGCGTTGAACACCACGTCCTTACCAATCGTCGCTATTGGTGGCATTAACGAAAGTAACATTCCGCAACTCAGCGCCACTGGTGTTCATGGCTTAGCTTTGGTTTCAGCGATTTGCCACGCAGAAGATCCAAAAGCCGCATCGGAATATTTATTAGGGTTGATGAGCTAACCTTGCTCACGCCTGAACAAAGCGCTTATGGATGAGCGCGTTTGCCTTTCAGTACTTTCAACAACCTCTCCTTTCACAACGAAGAGCTGCAATGTCACTTTCACGCTCGAATTGACAGAGCGTTGATAAGTTTTTCACGCCAGATAACGTAAGATAAGCCCCTTATTTTCACGTGGTTGAATAACCCTCAATAAAAACAAAACGCTCTCAATGAAAACCAAAAAATATGGATTGATGATGCTCGCCTTGTTTGTTCTTGGCATCATCCCAATGTCGCTGTTTGGCTCTTATCACAATCTCACTTCACAGGTGCCGGAAAGTCTGGGTATTACTTTTACTTTGCTCACAGATTCTGCTGGTAGCAAAGGCTTTTTAATTACGTTAACACTGCTACTGCTTTCTTTATTTCGCTTTAAACCAAGTCGCATTGAGTGGATACAAAAACTCTCAATGTTAGGGTTGTTACTGGTGATTGGTTTTGCCAGCAAAACGGGGCTAAAACTGATGACAGAAAGCCCGCGTCCCTACACGGAATTGCTCGCAGCAGAACAATTGATTGAGCACCCAGACGCGTTTTATCAGTTGGATACAAAGCAGCAAGCCAACGTAATTAACCAGATTTCTGAACACGTCAGTGATTGGCGAACGCGCCATTGGCAAGGCGAGAAAGACTATTCTTTCCCATCCGGCCATACGATTTTCGTTTCGATTTGTTTGGCTTTCTTTGGCGGGTTGTTCTTACAGAACAAGTGCTATATCTCTGCACTGTCATTATGGATGTGGGGAATGAGCGTCGCATATAGCCGCTTATGGCTGGGGATGCACCGCCCTGAAGATTTAATAGGCTCAGTCTTGTTTGTCGCGATTGTATTTACTTTACTCCCGACATTTCAAATTAAGAAACAGATGCCATTTGTTTCTCTCGCTTCGCGCTAATGTGAACGATTACTAGATAAAAAAGAAGCCAGCGATTCGCTGGCTTCTTGCTTTAAAACGCTACTTTTTTCTAACCATTTCTTGGTGGTTCAAACGCTGTTAGTTCTAATTCTGGGCCAGTGTATTTTTCAATACGAACCAGCGCCGAGTTCGCCGCACAGCCGTTTGCAAGTCGAGAGGTCGGAATATCCAACGTTAACACGTTACAACCGCCGTTCTTACAAATGCCGGTTTTCGGATCCAGATCCGGCCAGCCGCCTTCATGAATACACACTGAACCTTGCTTGATTCGGTCAGTCACTTCTGCACCAACCAATACTTGACCACGGTTGTTAAACGCACGAACTAAATCGCCCGTTTTAATACCACGCGCTTTCGCATCTTCAGGGTGAATCCAAATAGGTTCACGGTTTGCAATTGCGTACTCTTCGCGAATCTTCGCGTAGTTAAACTGGCTGTGTAGACGATGCGCTGCGTGCGCGGTCATTAGCTGCAACTCGCCGTCTTTTGCATTGCCAGTGTACTCGGTTGGTGCCATCCACGTTGGGTGTGGAGGACAGTCTTCCAACTGATAACCTTCAATGGTTTTCGAGAAGATTTCGATCTTACCACTTGGTGTACCGAGTGGATTCATGATCGGGTCTTCACGGAAATCTGCGTAACGAACAAACTGTGCGTTCTTCTCGTTCCACTTCATCTCGATCAGTTGGTTATCTTCCCAGAACTTGCTGAAGTTCGGCATTGCTACGCGAGAGCCACGGCCACCTTGTTGCGCCGCCTTGTAGAAGCCGTACAGCCATTCCATTTCAGTTTTGCCTTCGGTGTATACGTCACGGCCACCCGGAGCTAGCATCTCGGCCATGTCCGCGAATACATCGAAGTCATTACGCGCTTCACCTTGCGGCTCAACCACTTGCTTCATTGGCACCAAGTGTTGGTTACTGTAGTCACCCGTCATCGTTAAGTCGTTACGCTCGAACGATGTGGTGATTGGCAGAACAATGTCCGCGTGCTTCGCAGCCGCCGTCCAGTAAGGCTCTGAAATCACGATCAGCTCAGGCTTTTGCCACGCTTTGATCAGACGGTTGGTGTCTTGGTGGTGAGTAAAGTTCGCACCACCTGCCCACCAAATCATCTTGATGTCCGGGAACGTCAGTTCATGACCGTTATGATGGTAGGATTGACCTGGGTTTTCCAACGCCTCGACAATACGCGCCACAGGGAAGCTTTGCACCGCGCCAGACACCGCCCAGTCGTTCCCCGCAGAAGAGCCGCCACCCAGCGATGCCGAAATCGCAGGAAGTACGCCAGCATCACGAGCAGGGTTACCACCGTTTGAGTAGTGGTAAGAGAAACCAAAACCACCGCCCGGTAAACCGATTTGACCCAACATTGTTGCCAGTGTAACCAGCATCCAGTGACGCTGCTCACCGTATTGTTGGCGCTGCATGCCCCAACCAGCCATCAGCATGGTGCGGTTTTTACTGAAGATGTCAGCCAGTAGCTCAAGTTGCTTCGCAGGTACGCCACAGATTTGTGATGCCCATTCTGCTGATTTTTCTACGCCGTCTTCTTCGCCCATCAGGTACGCTTCAAACTTGTCGTAACCTGCGGTGTATTTATCGAGGAAGGCTTTATCGTGCTTACCTTGTTTCACTAAGGTGTGTGCGATACCCATCATCATTGCCACGTCGGTCATTGGGTGAGGAGCAATCCACTCCGCATTCTCACCAAAGAACTCGATGGTTTCAGAACGAATAGGGTCAATAGCGATAACCGTCTTGCCTGATTTTTTCAACTGATGGAAGAACTCAAGACCAGCACAGTCTGTTGAGCTCCACGCGATTTTTAGAGTGTTGATCGGGTTTAAGCCCCAAAGCACAACCACATCGCTGTGCTCTAGTACCACTGGGTACGTGGTTTGTTGCTCATACACTTCGATAGAGCCCACAACGTGCGGCATGATGACCTGCGCAGCACCCGTTGAGTAGTCACCCAAGTGGCCTGAATAGCCGCCCGCCATGCTCATGTAACGTTGCAGCAAGGTTTGTGCTTTGTGCAGCACGCCACTTGAGCGCCAGCCGTAAGAGCCTGCAAACACAGAAGCCGGGCCATATTCTTTGCGAATTCGCATGTGCTGTTCGTGGATCAGCTTGTAAGCCTCATCCCAAGACACACGCACAAACTCATCACTACCGCGCACACCTTCTGGCGACGATGGGTTTGCCAAGTAGCCTTTACGTACCATTGGGTACTTCACACGCGCCTTGGTATGCACTTGGTCAGGCCCAGTAGTTTGTAGACTATTTGGTACAGTTTGTGGAAGAGCATTAGTAGTCGAAACCAACTTACCATCTTTCACTTCACATAACATTGGGCCCATGCGGCCCGCTGTCAAAATGCCCTTGCCACGCTGGTTTGAAGACGCAACAGACATAGGTGCAAATGAAGTGAATGCCATTGCACCAGCCGCCATACCAGTGCCTTTTAGAAATCCGCGACGGGTCATATTAGTCATAATCTTATCCTTCTATTTATCGTTAGTGACCAACCACATCTTTCGCGTGGTGCTGGAAGAACTTGGTTAGAATTTCTAGGTTCTCGGCTGAAATATCAGTTCGATCACCCATACTTTTCGCTACCGGTCCCCATGCATTCACTGTGAAGTGATTTGAAGGAATTTTCGCGTGACAAGTTGCACAGTAAACGTTGTCCAACTCTTCTGCGTATGACCATACTGGTTCAAGCGTGTCAACAACTGGAGAATCAATAGCGCCAGTTAGAGAAACCGCGCGCCATTCGTTGCCGTAAACATCTGCCTCAAATTCACCAGTTTCAAGCGCTTGTTGGCCTTGCTCTGTTAGCGTTGCTACGATGGCACGTTGACCTTCTCCCATGTAAAGCACTTGCTCTGCGCCTTTCATTTGGAATGCGTTCAACTTAACAGTGCGGTTGTCGCCTTTAGAGCTGATTACTTCCAACTTCGTCGTTGGGTTAATTTTGCCCATCTCACCCATTGCGATTTCAGTCACAGGGTAAACGACTTTGGCACCAGGTGATGTTTTTGTGGTGAAGCTCATCAACGTTTCAAATGCCTTGCTGTCTAGCTCTGCTTCTGGTGCAAAGTGCGCCACACCTTTATGACAATCGATACACGTTTGATCGTTTGCTTTCGCGTAAGCGTGCATCTTCGCCGCATCACGTGATTGCTCAAACTCTTCCATTGCATCGAAATCATGACACGAACGACACGTCGCTGAATCATTTTCACGGAACTGAGCCCATACCGTTTCAGCCATATCTTTACGATGTGCTTCATATTTCTCTGGCGTGTCGATCTTACCTGTCACAAATTCATGGTAGATGTCTTTCGACGCGCGAATTTTGGTGATCAGGTAATCCATTGGTTCTTGAGGAATATGACAGTCAGAACATTCCGCGCGAATGCCTTTCGCATTACTGAAGTGCACTGAGCCTTGGTACTCTTTGTAAGGGGTTTCCATAGAGTGGCACGAGAGACAAAATTCAGTATCTGAGGTGTAATGCATTACTGCCGCACTCCCCCCCAAAGTTAACCAGCCCACACCAATGCCGGCAGCAACCAGCAGTGCAACATATCGTTTTTTTATTGACATAATTAGCAACACTTCCAAATAAAATGTAATTATAGGTCGCAAATTACTACTTTATGGGTAGTCCTCTCTTGATCCACATCATTTCCGTGTTGCTCTGTATGCCTCAAGTATGAAATTTTGTTATTTGCATCTCAAAGATGAATATATGGCAATAATCCATTACCCAGCCAACTATTCACCACATAAATCACTTTTATGAATGCAACTATTTGATTAAACAGATAAGAGGATGAGAGACTGAATCTCCACATTGATGCAGTAAGGACACGCATGTCAGTTTATATCGAGACGCACAGAAGCCAATTAAGACCCATCAAAGCCAGTGACTGGGAACTCTTTCAACGATTACTCTCCGAACAAGAGGTTATTGCGCTCTGTTTCGATCGTCCCAGCGAAACAGAAATAAGAGAAAAATTTGCTTCGCGATTATTACCATGGACCCCAAATTGCCAGCATTGGCTTTGCCTTGTAATACTCGATAAGCAATCTGAACAACCCATCGGCATCACTGGCTTTGCTATTGAAAACGGTAAGGCAGAGGTAGGTTACTTACTTTTGCCGGAATTTCATGGCCAACAGTTTGGAACAGAAACTCTTCAAGCGCTTCTATACTGGGCAACCTCGACACATAACATCAACCACTTTTCCGCGACGGTCACTGAAGGCAATATTGCGTCAGAACGTGTCCTGATAAAATGTGGTTTCGAACTCATTGAGGTCATTCCAGACGCATACCAAATTGGTGGCAAACCCTACGCCGATAAAATCTACTCACTACAAAAATAAGGACGTATTTTGAATAAAGTAGTCATCATTACCGGCGCAAGCCGAGGCATTGGAGCCGCAGCGGCGAAAAAGCTGGCCGAGCAAGGCTATCGCGTTTGCGTTAATTACCGCACTCAGCAAGAGGCCGCCGACCAAGTTGTGGCAGAAATACAAGCAAACGGTGGCAAAGCGATTGCCATCGCCGCAGACGTAGCCGATGAGAAGCAAGTGCTCTCCTTGTTTGATGAAACAGAACGTGAATTTGGTGCAGTGACGCACTTGGTCAACAACGTTGGCATCCTCTTTACTCAATCGCCTTTGTCAGAAATCAGCTTGGAACGCTTTCAGAAAGTAATGAACGCCAATGTGAATAGCTGTTTTCTCTGCTGTCGAGAAGCGGCGAGGCGATTCAGTGCAGGCGGTGCAATTGTGAATGTCTCCTCTGGAGCGTCGCGCTCAGGCGCGCCATTTGAGTATGTCGATTACGCCACATCAAAAGGCGCGATGGATACCTTAACTAAAGGGCTCTCGTTAGAGTTGGCAGAGCGCAATATTCGCGTCAATGGCGTTCGACCTGGTTTCATTTACACTGATATGCATGCCGACGGCGGAGAACCAAACCGAGTAGATAGACTCAGCCCTCAAATTCCTCTTAAACGCGGTGGCACGGTAGAAGAAGTGGCAAATGCGATCGCTTGGCTATTAAGTGACGAAGCCTCTTATGTCACGGGATCATTTATCGATATTGCAGGGGGCAGATAGAATGCAAGTCCATATTCGACAAGCGATTCCCGATGATTTAGACGAAATTTTTCAGCTTAATTTTCAAATTAATTCACTGCATTTTGCGAATGCGCCAGAAGCCTTTGTTGCGCCTTCAGAAGCTGACCGCGAATTTCTTGCACAAGCACTAGAGAACAAAGAGCGACTCTTTTTGATTGCCGAACGCGAACAGCAAATTCTCGGCTTCTTAACCGCGATGATCACCCAAAACGACACCGTCAGTTTTCTGATCAAAGACCCAATTTGTCGCGTGGGAACAATTGTTGTCGATGAAGCGCAAAAGCAGCAAGGAATCGGCCGCCAACTGCTCCAAACCTGTGAGCAATGGGCGCGCGATGCCAATGCCACACAAGTTCGATTGGAAGTGATGGAATTCAATCAGCCAGCACAGCGCTTTTACGATAATCAAGGTTTTAAAACTAACTCACGCATTATGCTGAAACATTTGTAACGATAACGACAATTAAGCGCTTTTCACGACTAAACCCACCTAAATCGCATTTATCGATGCAATTTACCCCCCTGATTTTAGAAAAAGACGATATGATGTGCGGATAAGGAGATTCGAACATGATTTATCTTTTCGATTGGGGGAACACCTTGATGGTAGATTTCCCTCACGTACAAGGAAAAATGTGCGATTGGGAACACGTAGAAGCTGTTCCTCAAGCCAGAGAAACACTGGCAATACTTTCCCAAAATCATCCCATCTACATTGCGACCAGTGCATCTGATTCCAACATGGAAGAGGTTCAGCGTGCATTTGTTCGCGTCGACTTAGACCAATACTTAAATGGCTATTTTTGTTTTGCCAACCTCGGCATCGCTAAAAACCAACCTGAGTTTTATCTCGCCATCGCAAAACAGTTAGGGGTTAACGTGAGTGGAATAACCATGGTTGGCGATTTACCTCACAAAGATATTTACCCTGCGATGAAAGCGGGCGTAAACACAATTTGGTTTAACCCAACGGGCGCTGATGCACCAGCCGAAGCCATTCCTAACCAAATTCGTTGTTTATCTGAGCTTATCCCCTAACCGTTACTAACCTGCACTAATCAAGGAAGATGAATGCAAATCAGATCCATCAAGGTGAGCGATATCGCGCGCTTCACCGCGCTGTGGAATCGAGTGTACTCCGAAGGGGAATTTTTGATTTCTCCTGCACCCGATAACGCAACGCTTCGCAGAATCCTGCAACGTGTGGAAAACGAGTCCATCCCTCAGTTTGTCGCGTTTGACCGCCAAAAACTTATCGGTAGTGTTGAAATCTACCCAGCTGAGATGTGCGGTTACGAAAGAGGGCAACGCCTTCGCGTCGGTATTCTTGGTATTCACATCGACAAAAACTACCGAGGCAAAGGATTGGGGCGGAAACTATTAGCAGTCGCGATCGCACGTGGTTGGGAATTTGGTTACGACCAAATCGCACTCTACGTATACACAACCAACACACCAGCGATTGCTTTGTATGAACGGTTTGGATTTGAACATCAGGGGGAACTTGGGGAAGTGACCTTGCCAAATGGTAAAGTCTTGATGAGTCAAAAAATGGTATTGTATAAAGCGCAAAGCCGTTCGAAAAACCCCGATTTGTAGAGTCACGATAACCGTTGTTCGCAACACTTATTCGGGGTTAACACCCTTGCGTCACATGCCCTCGAACAATTGAATCGTTAGAGGCTTGATTCACGTAGTAGAAATAGCACGCTTCTTCTGCCAATGTGTAACCCTGCGGCCAAATGTACACCACGCGATCAACACCCGATTTATCTAAGAACTGATAATCAGGAATCGCGACAAAATGAGCGCTGTTCGGGTGCTGCTGACCGATGATACAAAAATCACTGCCTTTGCACGGCACGTCAATTTTCGAGTAACCTCTAGCTGGTAGATCGATTTCTAACAAAGCTCGAATACTATCGGCACTCGCTTCTGGCATGCCTTTGCGTGTTTTGACTTGTTGGTCAATGTAGTGAACGTGCTCTTGGCCGTAAGCGTTATCAATCACTGATTGAGCATGGAAGAATTTGAGAGCCGTACCCAAAGAAGACTGAGAACTGTGTAACATCGCAGCGTATGCTTGGCGATGAATATCGAGTAGTACTGGTAAAGCAGCTAATGCGATGAAAGCCAAAGTGGTAAGCACTATGGTGATTTCCATCAGCGTAAATCCCTTTGATTTCACGTTTCTTATCTCAACTAGTCCAAGACAATAGCCCCACATCCATGTGAGACCGAGCCAATATATCGCCAATTTCTTACGATTAAAGGCTTAAGGGGTAAGAAGAGACAAACACCACTCAAACTTGAGAACAGCAGCCAAAGAGCAGTGTAACAAAACGACGCTATGTGTCAGATATTAGACGGTTTTTACTCTCTAGTTACTGAGTAAAGGCACATTATTTCGCACCAGACCACGACGAACATTCGTGCACATTTTGCCAAAACGACGAATCTCATCGAACTGCGGAACAATGCCGCGCTCCATGGCTGACTCCCAATAAGTGACTTCTGAATCGACCATTTCCAACAATTTCTTCGGACAGCCAATGCACTGCCCTTCTGGTCCACATACAAACGTTTCTGGTTCATAAATTGGTAGTTCCGCTTTTACTTGCTCGATGATGCTACGCATGGCGGTCATTCGATCTGGCTTTACCTTCATCATTCTGCTCCACGGATTAAGATGAAGCAGATTGTACCCACTGGTACGCAAATGTCCCTACCCAATTTAGGTATATTCTGTTTGAATCGATTTCTTTATCGTCAGATCCGGCTTTTTAACCACCAAATACACCGCCGTAGCTGCCAGTACGAAACCAAAAATCCCCATCCAATCAAATGACTCTCCAAACGCGAGCCAAGCCTGAATCGCCGTCGTTGGTGGCACCAGGTAGAATACAGAAGCTACGCTCGATGCAGCACCGTTCTTAACCATGTACAGCAGCAGTAGAATAGCTACACAAGAGAGCACGACGACCAACCACAACACAGTCAAAATAAACTCCAGTTCCCACTGCACTTGCATGGTTTCAAACTGCATCGCAACGGGCAGAAACATGATGAGCGCGGCCAAATATTGCACCGTCGCACCACCGACCATATCCACTTGTTGGCAATGTTTTTTCTGATAAAGCGTCCCTAGCGTGATACCAACCAAAGCCAATAAACACAAACCAATAGCCAGCACTTTATGCTGCTCGGATTGCCACTCCATTTTGCCCATCAACACCATAGCGATACCGACAAAACCAAGAGCCAAACCCAGCCATTGCGAGGGCTTAAACTCCTCACGAACAAACGCCACCAGCAAAGCCGCGGTTAAAATCGGTTGAATACCCACCAACAACGAACTCAACCCAGCAGGCATACCCAAGGCGATAGCGAAATAAGTACCGCCCAGATAGAAACCGTGGATCAACGCACCAACTACACAGCTGTGCCAAAAATCTTTTCCTGTCGGCAACCTTCTACGCAATACCGCCACAAGAACCAAAAACAGTAAGACATTGAATGCCATACGGATAGAAAGTAGTGTCGCTGGCTCGGCATATTGCAAACCAAAACGCGCACCAACGAATCCAGAAGCCCAAAGGATGACAAATACAAAAGGGATGGCTCGGATTAACATGATCGCCTCACTCACGCTTGTTTTATGTTTTGAGATACTGCTAATGTAATTAGGTACAGTGTTTTCAAAAAGTGACAGATGGAAGTGTTTTTATGGGTACAGATTTATTGAGAAGCAGTGAAGGGAATAAGTACCTCGTGGTGGAAAAACACCTCAAGCAAGCCATCAATGGTGGCGTTTATCAGGCGGATGATCGACTGCCCTCCATTCGCTCGTTGAGCCAAGAATTAAACGTCAGTAAAAATACCGTGATTCGTGCGTATCAAGAGCTGGAAGCACAAAACTTGGTTTACTCGGTTCCCAAATCGGGTTATCGAGTTAAAGTCGCCTTGCCGACCTCTCGCTCAATTCCGGATCCGACTCGCGTGGATTTGCTCTCGATCTGCAAAGAAATCCTTACTTATCCTGAATACCAAGAGCGTTTGCCTACCGGTTCTGCCCACCCAAACATTGACTCCCCCGCGATCAAAAGCTTGTACGCCGAGATCGGCCGCCACAGCCGCCAGCAAACGCATGTACCGAGCCATTACCAATTACCACCCGGTGATCACCTCTTAATCAAACAACTGGCGAAAATCACACAAGATTTGGGCACGCCAGCCAAGTTGGATGAGATCATGGTAACGCACGGCGCGCAACAAGCCATTAGCCTAGCGCTGCGCGCAACGACACAAAAAGGCGATATCGTCGCGGTGGAGTCCCCTTGCTATTTTGGCAACTTATTGATGCTAGAATCACTCGGCCTCAAAGTGGTGGAAATTCCGAGTTGCCCACGCGACGGTATGTGCCCCGAAGCCTTAGCAAAAGCAATGGCGACATGGGACATAAAAGCGATCATCGTAACGCCAAACTTCACCAATCCAACTGGTGCCATGATGCCGCTAGAAAAGCGTCAACAATTACTATTGGCGTCCGGCAATATTCCTATTATCGAAGACGATGTGTTTGGCGGGTTAAGTTATGATAAGCCGTTGCCAAGCTTGAGATTGCTCGATGACAAGCAACGCGTAATTTACGTGAATTCGTTATCCAAAACGCTCGATTCGCGTTTGAGAATTGGTTGGATGTTGGCGGGGCGATATCGAGACCAAATTGAACAATATCTACTGTGTGAGAACATGGGCAGTTTGAACCTGATGCAATCCGCCGTGGCAACGTTTCTAACGTCAGGCAAGTATCGAACGCATACTGCGCGAATGGGTCGGGTTTATCAAAACAACATGCGACGATTTATCCAGATGCTTCATCAATACTTGGATGAATACGAACCTCTAAAAAATCGATACCAGATCAACGCCGTACAAGGCTCGTTCTTACTTTGGTTGCGACTGCCCGAAGACACGGACAGCTATGCGTTGTATCAAGCATGCAATAAGCACAGAATCAGCCTACTTCCCGGCACCGTATTTGGCACTCAAGGGCAATATCGGCATTGCGTACGCCTCAGCGTGGCAAACTTTGGTCATGAAACCGATTGGAGTCAAGCGATGCAAACACTGGCAAAATTGATAGCAAAGCATGCCTGTTAACTCGCTCTTGCTAAATGAACTTATGCCTACACACGCAAACACGTAACAACAAAAAACTCCACGCAAAGGTGGAGTTTTTCATATCGTCATCGCCTTCAGTGCGACTTAATTTGCCACATTCTCGCGACGTTTTCGGCTAAGTTAGCAACGTTGACGTCGGCCTCTTTCATGGCCTCAGGTAAGCTCATCGCCCTTGGTACACAAGCAAACACCGCATCAATGCCGCACTCATAAACCGCCTGATAGTTGTCGCCCACACAGCCTGCTAATGCAATGACTGGTAAATTACACTGCTTGGCGACCTGAGCAACGCCCATCGGCGTTTTGCCATGTGCGGTTTGATGATCGATTCGACCCTCGCCTGTAAATACGATATCCGCATCCTCAACATGCTGAGCAAGTTTGACCGTTTCAAGCACAATCTCAATTCCTGGTTGCAAACGTGCTGGCGTGTACCCGAGCAAGGCCGCGCCCATACCACCAGCAGCACCCGCCCCTTCACGAGTCAGTACATGCTTACCCGTCGCTTGTTCCGTCAACTCGCCAAACTTGCGCAATGCGTTATCGAGCTGAGTGACGTCTGATACGGTCGCTCCCTTTTGAGGGCCAAAGATAGCCGACGCGCCTTTGTCACCACAGAGTGGGTTATCAACATCGCACGCTACCAACACTTCGCAAGTTGCTAAACGAGGGTCAAGACCAGAAATATCGATGGACGCAAGCGCCGCTAACCCGCCTCCATTTGGGGTAATTGCATGACCAGATTCATCAAGAAACGCCACCCCCAACGCGGTCAACATGCCCACGCCACCATCATTGGTAGCGCTGCCGCCCAAACCAATAATTAAGCGTTGAATGCCTCTGTCTAGCGCGTGTTTGATCAGCTGTCCGGTACCAATGCTACTGGTCAGTTTTGGGTCGCGAGCGTCACTCGGCACAAGGTGCAGCCCACTGGCCTCCGCCATTTCAATAACCGCGGTTTCGCCGTCGCCGAGGATGCCATAAAACGCTTCAACATCATTCCCTAGTGGCGCGGTCACCGTTGTGAAGACTTGTTCGCCTTGAGTTGCATCTATCAAAGATTGAACCGTGCCTTCGCCACCGTCTGCGACCGGAACCGTAACAAACTCGGCATCATGCCATACGCGAGCAAGACCCGTTTTGATCGCCTCGCTCACTTGTTTGGCGGTTAAGCTTTCTTTAAATGAATCAGGTGCAATTACCACTTTCATACGTATTTCCAGAGACTTATAAGAGAACGAGACTCAAAATGTACACCAATGCCATTGCCGTGACACCTTGAACGAGCGTAGCCATGGTTTGCGCGCGGTACGCTAAGCCCACCGACATGCGGCTAAACTGCGAAACTACCCAGAAGAAACTGTCGTTTGCATGAGAAACCGTCATCGCACCTGCACCGATCGCCATCACCGTTAATACGCGGCCCATTTCTGAATCGAGCCCCAATTGCGTAAGCATAGGCGCAACCAAAGCCGATGTGGTAACCAATGCAACCGTTGATGAACCTTGCGCCGACTTTAGCGCAGCCGCAACGATAAATGGCATGAAAATACCCACGCCCAGCGCCGATAGCGTCGTACCTAAGTATTCACCTAGCGGCGTGGCTTTTAATACCGCGCCAAATGCACCACCCGCACCGGTAATCAAAAGAATAGGCGCAGCAGCCGTAATACCTTGGCTGATTCGCTCGCCAAATTCTTCAATCTTGTTGTCTGACTTGAGTAGACGAACAGAAAGGAACAGGCCAATCACCAATGCCGTTAGTGGCTGTCCTAAGAAAGTCAGAACATCAAACACAAAACCTTCGCCCAGCGGTAGGCTTGGGAATTTCGCGATAGAGCCAAAACAGATCAATAAGATAGGAACAAAAATAGGAGCGAATGCTTGGCTCGCCGTTGGCAATTGGCCGTAAGACGCTTTGAGTGCTTGCCAGTCTTGCTGAATTTCTTCTACGGCTTCAATGCCATCTGGTTCAACATGTTGGAATCGGTTCGCCCACAACATCCCCGCTAACGCCGCAACCGCTGCAACAAACACACCCACACCAATCACTAAACCAAGGTTAGATTCCAGGTCTAAGTTACCCGCAGCGGCAATAGGGCCAGGAGTTGGCGGCACAAACGTGTGCGTCGCGTATAGGCCAGTTGCCAACGCCACACTCATTGCAACGCTTGAGGTTTTTAAACGCTTCGCGAGTGATTCTTTGAGCGAGTTCAGAATGACAAAGCCTGAATCACAAAATACCGGAACAGAAACGATGTAACCGATGATGCTCATGGTCAATGTTGGGAAACGCTCACCCAACACTTTGATGACCGTATCGGCCATGGTGATCGCCGCACCACTTTTTTCCAAAATAACACCAATGATGGTACCTAAAACGATCACCAAGCCAATGTAACCAAGGATGCCGCCAAAGCCAGAAGCAATGGTTTTGGCAATGCTATCTGCCGGTAAGCCGTAAGCAAATGCCGCAAGAAACGCTGCGATGATCAGCGCTAAAAAGGGATGTAATTTGAATTTGGTGGTCGTGAGCACAATAAATGCGATCACCCCAAGCAGGATTAATATAAGGTTCATGATAACTCCATTTATTCTTATTTTGCTGAGCGAGTCCGTGTTGGCTCACTCAACATGTAGGGACGCATGAATTATTAATCGTTTGCTTTCGAATTCCTTTAGGCGGAGTGACAAATGATGTGGTCAAAAAATAACGCGTATTGTGCAAATGCACAACATCACGACATTTTTGAGAGCCGAGTCGCAATATAAAGCTCCGCTAACCCCACAAAATTGGTTGTTGGTAGCCCTGTTATCTCGGTGATTTTCTCTAACCGATAGCGCAGAGTGTTCCGGTGAATAAACAGCATTTTAGAGCATTCTGTTACATTGCCATTGCATTCAAACAGTGCATCTAGGGTTTTCAATAATTGCCCAGATTTGTCTTTCTCTTTCAACCGTTTCACACCATCAATAATTTGTTCACCTTGCCAAATATCCGCCAACGGCGCTAACAAAACAGGCAAACGAAGTTCATCGAACAGGTACTTACGTTTCTCTGGGTAGAACTGCTTGCCAATGGCTAATACCTGCTTCGCGCTTTGGTATGACAACGCGACATCTTTAGGCTCATTAAACAGCTGCCCTAGCGCAATGTGAAACGTATGCGAATCGTGATCGCTTAAACGCGACATCAACTTATCAATGCGTTCACTTTCAACTTGGCTATCCCACTGCTTGGCGGAATGACACGGTTTCAACACCACAATTTCATTCACCGAGACAATCGCAACCAGGTTGTTACGCTCTGGGTATTCAAGCAGCTCAACAATATTGCGCACACTCTTCATGCTTTTCGAGGCGGACGGCGTCGAGACTTCAATCACCGTTGCCACCCGTGGTTGAGTAACATCGATAGAAAGACGCATCGCCCAATCTTTCAGCTCTTCATCGGTCAATTTGCCATTGATCCAAGCCAGAATAAACTCTTCACGATGACGTCTGTCCCACTGAAATTTTTCCACCAGCGCAGCTTGCTCGATTGTTAGTTCAGCGGTCATTTTAACCAGTTTTGCAAAATCTCGGATTTTCTCCGGCTCTCCTGTGACGCCAACAATACCGACCACGTCGCCATGTAATTTCAACAACATATTGATACCGGGTTTGACACCCTGCAACGTCAAACATTGCTGCTCATTAAGCTCTAGCGAATCGCCATGATTCAGCGCCAGTACCGCGCCATCATGCACTTGCCCAACACGTTTAGGGTCGCCACTGCCAATGATGATGCCTGCCGAGTTCATCACATTCACATTGTGACCAATGATGGACATGGTTCGATCAACAATTTGTTGTGCTAAAGCGTGGTCGAGAATCACCATTTCGAGTTTCCAAATTGACCGTTTAATCACTCAATAAATCACAAATGGCAAACTATCGCGATGCTGCGGTTCTAAATAACGGAAGCAGCTCAAAGCATTATCCAATTACCCATATTTAAAAAGTGGATTAAACCTTCATTTTTAGCAGCGGGTTATATACTTAGAACAAAGGTTACCAATGCATTCTTCACTGTGCATTGATGCCACTCGTCTACCTACAGAGGAGAGATCAACATGGAGTTACGGAATAAATCGGGGGAAGTTGCAAATATTGCTGATAACCTCACTTTGAAGGAAATCACAGAAATGGGCTACACCGTAGATTTATGCGATGAAGCATTTGCTCCTGGAGAGCATTGGAAAGCGGAAGGTAAAACGCAAGGTATGGGCGAGTATCCAGAGGAGTAAACGTCCTGACGAGCCAGCGCACAAAAGCGTTCCACAAACAGAAAAACCGAGCGACTTAACGCTCGGTTTTTTACTTTTGAACTTCTTGAATAAACAAGCTCATCTCTTCAAGATAATTGCCGTTTGAGCATCCCCAGTCGGTGACCTCAATCAACTCAGTAACTAACTGTCCAGACTCATCATCTTGCACTCTCTGCACAAACGCTTCAAAACGTTCCAGTTGCGCCTGACTCTTAACGCCATGCACGGCATATTCTACAAGCAAGCCGTTGTACGTCTGCCAGCGCTGATCGCCCGCAACATCATTGCTTAAAATCACAGAACACTTTTGTTGAATGCTTTCAACCGCATCATTTCTTGGTGGCGCGACTGTGGAACATCCAACTAAAATCGTACCTACCGCCAATAACGTAACTTTTGTCTTATTTATCATATCGTTTCCAACTGTATCGCCACGATATGGAAATCTTATTACACCTGATAAGGATCATCGATAGCGCACCGCAGATTAATTACTTAATAAACTGTAAACTCCATACCAGTCTTAACACTGCAAGCTCATAACTCCTATTAACTCACCCAAATGTAAACAAATAGTAAAATCACCTTTACGCGATGCAAAATCGACAAATGAGATTAGCGTTCCTTTCTCGCGACCAAGCGTGCAATAATCAACTGTCTACATAACGAAACCATTTGAAGGATCAAAATGACCGCAACGGATTACCTCAACGACCTCAATCAACGTTACCTTGCGATTCACCGCACCAAAGAAGATTTCTTTTGGGAAACTTACATGGGGATCAGCGATGACCATGATGGCTCGACGCAAGCACAAACGGCATGGACAAGCTTTTTAAGCAACGCCGAGCAAATTACTGCCATCAAACAACAGCTTGAAGCCGCGGACTCAATTACCGACCCACAAGAGAAACAACAAACCATTACGGGTCTATCTGGTTGGCTGGCGATGTTTGAATCTCACGCTATCGAGGGCGAAAAAGCACAAGCGTTGAAAAATCAGCTCATTGCCTTTGAAGCTGAGCTCTTCGAGAAAAAACAGAACCACGTACAAACATTTACCGATGAGAACGGCGAGCAAGTAGAAGGTTCACTACCCGTATTAAGCTCAACCATTCGCACCAGCAATCATGAAGAAGTTCGCCAATCGGCTCATCAAGCGTTGCTGAACCTTGAACAATGGCTACTGCAAAACGGCTTTATAGAGCTGATCAAACTGCGCAACCAGTTCGCTCGCTCACTCGGTTATGCGACTTTCTTTGATTACTCCGTGCAAAAAACGGAAAAGATGAGCTCTGAACAGCTATTCGAGATTTTGGAAGATTTCGAACAACGCACGCGAGATGCGCATCTAAACAGCTTAGAAAACTTGGCGAAAGAGAAAGGCGCAAGCGCACTAGCAGGCTACAACTTTGTTTACTCATTCGCGGGTGACGTTATGCGTGACCTTGACCCATACGTGCCGTTCTCAAAATCTCTGAGACGCTGGGTAGAATCATTTGGTCGCCTAAATATTGATTACTCTGGTGCGACGCTAACGCTGGATTTACTAGATCGCAAAGGTAAGTACCCGAATGGGTTCTGCCACGGCCCTATTCCTTCTTTCTATAATCAAGGCGAATGGGTCGCAGCGCAGGTGAACTTCACCAGTAATGCCAAACCAGACCAAGTGGGCAGCGGCTACGATGGCATTAACACGCTGTTCCACGAAGGCGGCCACGCAGCACACTTTGCGAACGTAAAAATGAACGCGCCTTGTTTCTCGCAGGAGTTTGCGCCGACGTCAATGGCTTATGCAGAAACTCAGTCGATGTTCTGTGATAGCCTGTTAACCGATGCCGATTGGCTAAAACAGTACGCACTGGATGATGAAGGGAATTCTGTGCCTGATGAGATTATTCAAGCAATGATCAACAGCCGTCAGCCATTCAAAGCTTATGAAGAACGTAGCATCTTGGTTGTGCCATATTTTGAGCGCGCGTTGTATCAATTGAGCGATGACGAGTTAACGCCAGAGCGCATCACTAAGCTCGCTCGCGATTGTGAAAAACAGATCCTTGGTTTGGAATGCAGCCCTCGCCCACTGATGGCGATTCCACATTTGCTATCCGACGAAGCAGCTTGTGCGTATCAAGGTTATCTACTCGCGCACATGGCGGTGTATCAGACCCGTGCATACTTCCTTGAGAAGTTTGGTTACCTGACGGATAACCCAGAAATTGGCCCACTGCTGGCAAAACACTACTGGCACGCAGGCAATCACTTGTCGCACAACGAAACCATTGTCAGCCTGACTGGCGAAGGCTTCAATGCCAAATACCTTGCAGACGTGTGTAACCTGTCGCCAGAACAGGCATGGGAAGTGCAGCAGAAGAAAATCGACTCACTTGCGACGCGAGAGCGAGCATCAGTCGCTTCACTGAACGCCGCGATTAAAGTCGTCGACGGCAGTAAAGAGCTGGCAAGCAACGCCATCTCTGACGAACAAATGTGTGACGATTTTGAACATTACATCATAGAGACTTACGGTCGATAACACGCAGAAAGCCAGGAGCTCGCCTTCTGGCTTTTTATTCTTTAGCTAATGCAATAGGAAGGAAGATCCATGCATCAACAAATCATCAAATTTTGGTTCGAGGAGCTATCGCCCAAAAATTGGTTTGAAAACAACCCAGAACTGGACAAGCGTATTGCATCGCGATTTGCCTCGGTATTAGAACAAGCGGCTCGTTGTGAACTGTTTAATTGGCGTGACAGCGCACAAGGACGATTGGCCGAAATCATCGTCCTCGACCAGTTTTCACGTAATGTGTATCGCAACACCCCAAAAGCGTTTGCACAAGACCAACTCGCATTAGCACTGGCTCAAGAGGCAATTCGGTTAGGTCACGATAAAGAATTAGCGCCTGAGCAGCTAAGCTTTTTGTACATGCCGTTTATGCACAGCGAATCTCGCCTCATTCATGTCGAAGCTGAGAAATTGTTTCGCGCATCAGGGCTTGAAAATAACTACGATTTTGAGCTAAAACACAAAGCCATCATCGACCAGTTTGGACGTTACCCACATCGCAACGCCATCTTGGGTAGAGAAAGCACACCTGAAGAGTTAGCATTTTTGCAACAACCTGGGTCAAGTTTCTAAATAACAATGAATAATGAGTTAACCATGAGAGACCACGCAGTATGCTGGCCATGCTTGCTAAAACTAGACGGCGACGATGAGCTGATCTATACGCATTCCCAGTCCGACTTAGACTCTGAATGCGAAGCCCTCATTTTTGGGCAAGATGATTACGTTATTGACTCAAATGGCAACACGTTCGAATTGAAAAACAATGGTTCGAACACCACTCTTTTACACCCAAAAGAACGAACGCTGTCCGTAGAAGAGGTTACGTCATTAATCCAATCGCATGAATTCAGCCTCGCGCAACGGTGCATTATCAAGATTCATTTCACCTCGGTGAGGCAAGCTGTTGAGGCCTTAGCTCACTAACTCAATCCCAACATGTACAACATTAAATAAAATTATCATTTTTATAATTTATGATAATTTCATGTAATCAACATCACGCCATATACTCTCCCACATCGAAACAAGACAACGTTCAAACACACATGTTGGGAGCAAACAAATGAAAATGAATCATGTCGGTATTATGGTCGGAGATATGGACAAAGCGGTTGAGTTTTACACGCAAGCGCTAGGTCTAAAAGTCGTTATGGGCAACACGAAAGTGATTGAAGAACGCGAAACGGCAATTGGCAGAATGTGTATTGCGGTCTTTGGGGAAGGCTTTAAAGGCTTCAACATTGCGCACCTTGTGACAAGTGATGGCATCGGCCTTGAGTTATTCGAAATGAAAGAGCGTCAAGAGCGCCATGAAGTGGATTTTTCTCGCATCGGTATCTTCCATTTCTGTTTGCAGACAGACGATTTTGAAGGTGCTATCAAACGCACCGAAGCACTAGGTGGCAAAGTTCGCATGGACATCATGCGTTACCACCCAGAAGACGATAATAAGCCTGCGAAAATGGTTTACCTAGAAGACCCATTCGGCAACCTATTCGAGCTTTACTCACACACTTACGAAGAAACTTACGCTTCTGATTACGAGTAATAGCCCCATCCATATTCCAAAAGGCTAGCAATACGCTAGCCTTTTTTGTTTGCTTTGAGTTGCAGTGTTTCTGCACTCGCTCTAGAAAAAAACATCTGGAATTTGATCATTTCTCTCACCACTTTTAAGGTCACTTTATACTTACCTCAACACAATGCAAAAAGGAGTGAAGCATGCCCACCAAAAATCCAATCGCCATCAAAGCGCTTGATCATGTTGTATTAAGGACCTGTAACCTCGATGCTATGTTGCATTTCTATCGAGACATTTTGGGCTGCCCTGTCGAACGCGAAGTAACGGAACTTGGTTTAACTCAACTTAGGGCAGGTAACGCATTGATTGATGTAGTGACGGTAGACAGCGAATTGGGCCAACTCGGCGGTAAGCCACCAGTTCAAAATGGTCGTAATATTGACCATTTTTGCCTGCAATTGGCGCCTTTTTCCGAGGATGAATTACTGGAATATCTGCGTGCGCGCGGCATTGAAACCGAAGAGTTTGCGAAGCGGTATGGCGCACAAGGGTTCGGTAGATCACTCTATATACATGATCCGGAAGGAAATGTCGTCGAGTTAAAACCTCAAGTGATTGATGAGTAAGCGAGTAAAAACCTTGTTATATTTTTAAAATAACAAGGTTAACTTCTCAAATAATTATTGAAGTAAGAACATATTATTAAGTCAAAATTCTAGCTAGCTCACCTATTTCTTTTTCTCGCCACCACTGTTTATTTATATGTTCTTGATGAACGTAAAAACTCTCCCCCGGCATTGGCGTCAGCAGCGTTATATGTTCTTTTTGACAATGGGCAAGCAAATCTAAAATCGGTTCGTCCCAACGGTGAGTAAATAGCTCGTATGTAGCCCAATGTACGGGCAACAGTTTTTTCGCATTTAAATCGTGAAACGCTTGCACGGTATGGTGAGCCTGCATGTGTCCCCAGTTTTCGACCGGATAACCTTGGCCTTTCACATCGGCAGCCACTTCCAAACAGGCAATGTCGATTGGTCCACATCGCAGTGCGATCTCGGAAAAATGCGAATCGTAAGCTGAATCGCCACTAAAATAGAGCGTCTCTTCTTTTCCTTTGATGACCCAAGAAGCCCACAGGGTCGCGTTTTTATCGAAATAAGTACGACCCGAATTATGGTTAGCGGGCGTACAAATCAGTTCGATTCCAGCATAGTGCACGCTATCCCACCAATCGAATTCCACGATGTTGTCTGCGCAAACGCCCCATTTTATCAGATGCTTGCCAACCCCTAAGGGCACATAAAACGTCACGGGTTTATCGGCGTAGAAACGTATGGTCGACGCTTCTAAATGGTCGTAATGATCGTGCGAAATCACGATAATTTCAGGAATCGGCAAACAATCTCTGGCGTGAGTATTGGGAATATTGCGTTCAAACCACGCTTTTGCGATGAACGGAGAAGCGTAATCAAATACCGGATCGGTCAGAATTCGAATGCCATCGACCTCCACCAGCATAGTGGAATGGCCCAGCCAAGTAACGCGCATCGATTCACTTCGCTGTGCAAACTGCGTAGGTTGAATTGGGGAATGTGGCAGATGTTCGTTAGGACTCAACGGCGTTCTACCACCAAAATAACTCCAACACACCTGCCAGAATGATTGCGGACTAGGGACATTTGGCATCTCGTTTTTAACGCGGCCGTTTTCAAATTGAGGCGAGTGGTGAACACGGTGCGCCAACTGCGCATGGTAGGTTTGAGGCGGAATCAGTGAACTTGGCTTTTGTGTCTTTTGTTCACTCGTTAGGTATGTGCGCTTAAGTATCGTCTCAGACATATCGTAGTTTTGTCTCGCTTGCGAACGCTCAACAGTAGGTTTATTAAAACGTGCGTGTATGTCTATTTCGTGACCAAAATGAGGTGTAAGATGAAGATTCAGTTTCAATCAAACGTTTTCTATATTAAGGAAGCGGTTCTCAAACCTTCTGAATACTGCGTCGGTTTGAAAGGAGAAAGCTATGGTGACTTGCAGCCAATACGATTTTATTGAAATCGCCTGTATGTTTAAGCTCCCTATCGAGATCACACTAAAAAATGGTGAAACTCATCAGGGCAACGCGTTCGACACAGGCTACGACATGCAGCGACAAGAGTGCTTGTTTTTAGATATGGATGGTGAGCACACCGCCTTCCCGACTGAACAATTAGTCGCAATGCGCGCGCTCAAAACCAATCCGCATTTTGACGAAGTGACATTAGAGTAAACGTCCTTCTTTCACTGGCACTGTCCAATAAAAAACGCCTCTCAAGCTGACACAACTTGAGAGGCGTTCTCTTACACTATTCACCGGAACTTCATGTTATTCACGCGACCGAATGAAAACCAGCATCGGCATCATGATCACGAACATCACTCCCACAAGCTGGAAGGTGTGCACAAACGCGACCATTTGCGATTGCTGCTGCAACATCTGTTGGTATTGGTCTAACGCAACCGGGTCGGTAATAGAAAGCCCCTGATTGGCCGCCCAGTCATGCAAGTTAGGATTATAAGGATTAATACCCTCTCCCAGCGCATGCCATTGCTGCTGACTATCACGATATTGGAACGTGGTGGCGATAGAAATACCAAACGAGCTACCAATGGTACGGAACAGATTGTAAATACTCGCCGCCGCAACAGATTGCTCTTTCGGAATCGTTAAATACGCCAAGGTGGATAGCGTCGAGAAGGTTAAACCAAGCCCCATCCCCTGAATCATACTCGGCATCACAATCCAAAATGTATCGATCTGCAGTGAGTACTGCGTCATCAAATAGCTACCAATCCCGATGCAGCTCAAGCCAAAGACTATTTTGATTCTGGGATCGAATTGCGGATTGAGCTTAATCACCAAAATCAACATCGCCGCTGACGCCAACCCACGCGGTGCCATTAATAAACCAGTGGTTGAGACCGGATAATCCAGCAAGCTTTCCAACAGCATTGGTTGTTGAGTCGTCAGGCCAAACATCGCCATCGACACCACGGCAATCATCAATGACGAGACCATAAGGTTTCGGTCTTTCAGCAGCCACAATGGCGCTATTGGACTTTTGGTTTTCCAACTGCGATAGATCCACATCACCAATCCCATGACTGCGAGCAATATCGCCGTCTGAATCATGCGTGAGTCGAGCCAGTCTTCTTCATTCCCTTTATCCAACACAAACTGCAACGCGCCCACACCTAACGCCATGTAACCGATGATCCACCAGTCAAAGTTAGGTTTGGATTTGTTGTCGATGTGGATATAGCGATAAATCAAAGAGGTACAGATCAAACCGAATGGCAAGTTGATGTAAAAAATCCAGCGCCAGTTAATGTTGTCGGTGATCACACCACCCACAACTGGGCCCAAAATAGGACCAAGCAAAATGCCGATGGAGAAAATCGCCATCGCTTTGCCTTTTTGCTCATACGGATAAATCTGCACTAACGTCGACTGCGCCAATGGAATCACCGACGCGCCGAAAGCGCCTTGGATAATGCGAAATAGCACCATCTCTTCAAGAGACTGTGCTTGCCCACAAAGCGCACTGGCAATCACAAAACCGATCACAGCAACCAACATGACTTTGCGTTCACCAAAACGCGACACCCAGAAACTGGTCATCGGAATGAAGATCGCTTCCGCCATGCTGTAACCCGTCAACACCCACGTAATTTGGTCTGCCGTTGCGCCCAACGCGCCCATCATGTGCGATAGCGACACGTTCGCAACGGTCATATCGATTAACACCATGATGGCAGAAAGCATCACGGCGACGGTGGCAATCCCCCGTTTGTCTGCCGTAATTTGATGGCTCATTGCACGCTACTTTGCAAATCAATGGTGACTTCTGAGCTCGCACCCACGCGAAGTTGCGGCGCATCGGCCGGTACTTCTAATGCCAAACGTACAGGGAAACGCTGTTTGATTTTAACCCAGTTACCCGTTGCGTTTTCTGGTGGCATCAAGGAGAACGATGTACCACTCGCAGGCGATAGTTGTTCTACCGTTGCTTTCCACACCACGTCTGGGTACATATCAATCACCACATCCGCATGCATGCCAGGTTTAATATGAGTAAGATCGGTTTCTTTAAAGTTCGCGCGTACCCAATAGCTGTCTTTTAAAATCACAGGGAACAACGTTTGACCCACGCTAACGACCGAGCCTACGTGCGTATTGATTTCACCGGCAATGCCATCCACTGGTGACGTAATGTCGGTGTAGCTCAAGTTCAGCTCCGCTTGCGCTAACTGTGCTGCCGCTTGTTGAACGACCGCAGCCTCTACGCCTTCTTCACCACGGTTCGCAATGGCTTTTTCTACCGTTGCGCGCGCTTGCTCCAGGCTCGCTTGGGCATTGGCGAGTTTGTTTTTTGCCGTATCTAAATCTTGGTCCGACGCCAGTTTGCGTTTCACTAGGGAATCCGTACGTTTGTACTCTACTTGCGCTTCTGTCAGGTTAGAGCGCGCCGCATCTAAGCCCGCAACAGCTTCAGTTACCTGCTTATCGGCAACGTCATGTTGCTGGACCGCCAATTGGTATGCCGCTTTTGCTTGCTTCACGGCCAACAAATATGGGCGTGAATCTATCTTTAGCAGTAGGTCACCTTTATTAACAGATTGGAAATCTTTAACATCCACAGAAACCACTTGGCCTTTTACCTGAGGCGCTACCGACAAAATTTTTGCCCTAACGTAGGCATCTTCCGTGCTTGGGTGACTGTCTGAATACTGCCAAGACCAATACATCGCACCAAATGCGATAACACAGAGAGTAAAGAAAAGAGTTTTTACCAGCTTAGATCTGGAGGAAGAATGCTTTGCGATGTCGTCGCTCATTTATATTGTCCACTTGTTCAATTATGTGATCAGTGTAGGACTTTTCGATCTTCCGACAATAAAATGATCTGCAAGGTAAAGATCCAATTTTGCATGTTGCTAAGTGGAGTAAATGATGTGCAATCAAAACGAGGATAAAAAAGAGGGGCAGTCCCCGTAACCGCCCCCAAAGTCATGCCAATAATAGTAATGTGCGTGTAACTACTGGTTTTTCTTAGAACTTGTAACCGCCGCTGATCATAAATACCCAAGGGTTAATTTTGACGTCGGTTTTTTGCTTCACTCCACCTGCTTTATAAGTTGCTTCTGTCTCAATGTTTGCGTACCACGCAGCGGCGTTGAGGAACCATTGATCGTTGATCATGTAATCCACACCAATATTCGCTGCTAGACCGAATGAATCATCCAACTTAAGATCTGAAAGACCAGCGCCTTTACCCGTGCTATTGAAGCCCTCATCAAAGAACATGGTGTAGTTGAGACCTGCACCCACGTATGGACGGAACTTACTTTGTGGCTCGCCAAAGTAGTACTGCACCATAAGCGTTGGTGGAAGGTGTTTGGTGTCCGCGATATCACCAAGACCTAACAAGTCTGTTGAAATATCGTGGCTGAATGGTGTTGCTGCTAGAAGCTCTAAACTGATGTTGTCTGTAAACATGTAGCCAAACGTCAAACCAAGCTGCGTATTTGAGTCAACTTCTAACTCTTCTTGAGAACCAAGAATCTTATCACTGCTGTCATTTGGAACGACAGACGCCGCACCAACACGAAGAACGAAGTCACCTTGTTTATGAGCGAAAACACTTGGTGACACGAGTGCAGCAACCACTGCTAGACTGCAGATTGTTTTTTTCATTTTTATTTCCTTTCGTAGGGCTTCGTTATGTCGTACCCAAAGGGGTGCCTGCTAACTGATCTGAGATTTCAAGTAAACTCAGCGCCTTGAAGCACACGGGTATCTATATCTTTTTGAGCTGTGCGCAATCTAGCACATAGAAACCCTACTATTTTGATGGAAATCAATTTGTGAAAAATATAGGTTTTTTGTATGGAGAAACGCCATATTGATCAACAAATTATGCAAATAGGATACAATTCTGTAATGCAAACTGTGCGTGTGAGTTGCCATGCATACCCATAAATGCGAATCCTCTCGTTAAGGCTCGTAGCCAGCAAAAACTTTTTTCGCCCTCTACGTCTTCTATTTTCAAAAAACAACCCACTTAAAAAGCTCGTTTGACCCCTTAAAATCGCGATTTGAGGGGTTTGTAAAACACTGAAATACAAGAAGTTATTTTTCTGGAAAATCAGTCACTTGGAGTGCTAGTCTGCTCGCAACTAAGGAGAAGACATGTTAAAAACCGATCTCATTTTTGAACGAGAAAACTTTTCTCATCACGATTTTCAGAATGCTACCTTTAAAAACTGCCACTTTTATATGTGCTGTTTCGACCATGCCGATCTGCGCGATGCTAAGTTCATCGACTGTCGCTTTATCGAATCCAAAGCGCTAGAAGGGTGTAGTTTTCGCTTCGCGAACTTAAAAGACGCTAGCTTTACGAACTGCATGTTGGCGATGAGCCTGTTTAACGGCGCAAATTGTATGGGCTTGGAGCTACGTAAGTGCGATCTCAAAGGGGCAAACTTCCAAGGTGCGAACTTTGCTAATCGCGTCAGTAACACCATGTTTTTCTGTTCTGCTTTTATTACTGGCTGCAACCTCACCTACTGTAACTTCGAGCGAGTGTTACTAGAAAAATGTGACCTCTTTGAAAACCGTTGGAACGGTGCGAACCTCGCAGGGGCAACTCTCAAAGGCTCGGATTTATCTCGCTGCGAATTCTCGCCAGAACAATGGGGAACCTTTAACGTTGAGCAGTGTGATCTGACTCATGTCGAACTAGACGGGCTGGATGTTCGCCGCGTTTCTCTGTTTGGTGTTAAAATTTGTGATTGGCAACAAGAGCAATTGCTTGCGCCTTTTGGACTGATCATTCTCTAAGGAAAGGCCATGAACCTGTTTAAAGACTTACCGAATAACCTCGACGAGGAAGTGTTCGAAGACCTGCTGACCCACAAAAACCTGCGTATAGAACGCATTCTCTCAACGGGGCAAACCTCTCCCGAAAGTGGCTGGTACGATCAAGAAGAACATGAATGGGTCTTGGTTCTTAAAGGAGCAGGTGAGCTGACTTTTGAATCAGGTGTCGTGCAACGACTTGAGACAGGCGATCACGTTACGATTCCAGCTCATACCAAACACAAAGTGAGCTGGACTGACCCAACGCAAGAAACCATCTGGTTGGCGGTGTTTTATCAATAAACACAAAACGATCTTAAACCAAAAAATAGGCGCTGAGTTTGCTCGATACTACTAAGCCGTCACTGGCACTGTTTGATTTTGATGGCACCATCACCCGAGAGGATATGTTTAGCCTTTTCCTCCACTATTCTGCTTATGGCCTGCGCAAACGAGTGGGAAAGGTCGCTATCATGCCATTTTATGCGCTGTACAAACTCGGAGTGTTACCCGCTCGTGTTATGCGTCCTCTCAGCAGTTTTATTGCATTTTCAGGGAAAGAAACGCAGAAAATTGAAGCGATTGGCGCTCAGTTTGCCCACGAAGTGATCCCGCTGTACTTACGGCCAGAAGCGATGGAAAGGTTGGCGTGGCATCAGCACAGAGGCGATACCATTGTGGTGGTGTCGGCATCACTCAATGCGTATCTCAAGCCTTGGTGTGAAGCGAACGGTTACCACTTGCTGTGCAGTGAACTGATCTCAGAACAGCCAAAACTGAGTGGCTTTTACCAGCAAGGTGATTGCAGTTTAGAAAAAAAAGTCTCGCGCGTTAGGGCCACGTTTTCGCTCGACGAATTTGCGTCTGTTTATGCCTACGGTGATACGCACGAAGACATTCCGATGCTCAAACTGGCAGACTACGCGATGCTCAACTGGAACGAGTGGAGAGCAAGCGAATAACGATATGTGCTCTGATTTTCAAGACAACCACTCGACCAAAGTGGTCGTTTTAGACTGAAAAAACAAACCCTTCTCACATGAGAAGGGTTTTATTGTTCAGAGCCAGAATAAATGGCTTAACGCCATACACCCCATTGACCCGTTGTGCCAGGTTCCTCACCAGACGTCCACCACTGGGCAGTCCATTCTTTGCCGTTGTGCGTCACCACATCACCTTGGTTGTAAACGGCTGTCTTGTCCCACAAATTGGTTGGTTCAACTGGTGGCGTGACATCCGCTTTGAGCAGTGACAACGCATAACTGAAGTCTGCACTTGGCGCTAATACTTGATTCGCATTCACGTTGTTACTGTCGAACATGTAGTGATTCATCTCTTGATGCCAAATACCCACATACCAATCGCCCGTTTGCTGCGCGTTAAATTGATCAGCAATTTCTGCCGCCCAAGTCGTCGTATTGTTTGCGCTGATTGGCAGTGAAATATCGACAATTTCATTGCCTGTCGCATTAAACGTACGGAAACGAATGGTGTCACCCGCTTCTACTGGTCCGAAACCTTGCTGAACAAAGTAGCCTAGAGATGTCAGATTATTGCCCGGTTCGGTTGGATCAACGGGGTCAGTCGGCGGCGTCGTACCTGTTCCGTTTAACGTAATGTCACTACAGTTGTAGAAACCTTCACCAGCCACATCAATGCGCTGCCAACGAGTATAAAGCACTGCATCGCCGGAACGATCAGCAGGGAAAGTCACCTGAATACGGTAGCGTTTTTCCGCATCAACATACACGTCACCTGCGGTGTCGATCAGCTCTAAATCACTCCAAGTAAGCGGTTTTGAATCATCATAAGTCGGCTTGGTGAGATAGAATTCCCAGTACGATGGGTTGTGCGGCGCCTTGCCGTAAAACACCAATTCAATCTGGTTGTTTGCATCTGGCGTAACATTGGTGCGCTGCCAGTTTGGAGAAGGAATGTTCAAACCTTTCTTAGCGGCATCGCCGGCAGAACACAGTTCGCCGTCACGGACTACGGCTTTAACATGCTCCATATCTCGGTAATTTGGTACGTTTGCTGCAATTTCACTGCGTTGCACAAACGGGTAAGCACCAGATTCTTCAAAAGCCGCTTTACACGCTTGGTTGGGGATCTCATTGGTCCAAAAACCACCGTCTAAATAACACGTATTCTGACGAGCACTTGGAAATTCTACCCAGCCGTGGGCGTTGACGTTAAATGAGCTCAATGCGGCAACAGCGCTTAAGCTCAAAAGAGGAAGTGTTACATGTGATTTCATCGTTCATCCTTAAATTTGCTGACTCGCCGCTCATGAACACAAGCGGTTTAAGCAAAACTAGCAGGATGAGATTATTTCGAAGGTGAGAATAAAGGTGGAAATTGTAAGAGTGCCATCTGCTTTCCAGCATTTGTTTTGTACTTATCTCATACTCGACTGACTCTTTCGAGTCACTTCAAATTCATGTGCCACAAAAACTGTCACTCTCGTTTGGCTATCGCTCGTCTTTTGGTGTGTCCATCACCACCATCGTTGTGATCGACTTGACGTGTTCGCACTCACCCAACACATCAGCATGGAACGCTTTATAAGCGGCGAGATCTTGCGTCTCTACGCGTATGAGATATTCGTTAGATCCCGTAATGTTGTGACATTCCACCACCTCGTTTACAAAACGCACATGCTCTTCGAAACCCAGCTGCGCCTGCTTAGAGTGCGAGGCCAAACCAATCGACACATAAGCGACAAAACCCACGCCAAGTTGCTGATTATCCAGTACTGCTCGGTAGCCTTTGATCACGCCTTTACGCTCTAAATCTTGCACTCGGCGTAAGGTTGCAGATGGAGATAAACCAACGCGTTCCGACAGCTCTACATTGGAGATTCTTCCATCTCGTTTGAGCACTTGCAATATTCTTTCGTCAAATCTATCCATGATGATGTTTTATTGCTTATTTAGTTTCTAATCATCAAATAAAAGCACAATATTGACCTCAGTTCTACTTATAGTTGTTCTCAACTTATCGAGAACTGATTCAAGGAACAATCTATGGAATATCATCAACTGGGTGCTTTGGCGTTGTTCGCTTTTGTCTCCACTTTTACGCCGGGTCCCAATAACATTATGTTGATGACCTCAGGGGCAAATGTCGGCTTTAAACGCACTATCCCACACATGTTGGGCATTACCTTCGGCTTTGGTGCCATGCTAATTTTGGTGGGTATTGGCTTGATGAGCCTGTTCCATGCCTACCCGCTAACCCACTCCATTTTGAAAGTATTGAGCTTGAGTTATTTGCTGTACTTGACGTACAAAATCGCCACCAGCGACAAAACCGAAGCAAAACACGATTTTCGCCCAATGTCTTTTTTAGGGGCTGTCGCATTCCAATGGGTGAACCCGAAGGGTTGGTCGATGGCGTTGACGGCCATTACGGTATACAGCAGTGGCGGTGCATGGCTCGAACTGACTTTTATCGCCGGTATCTTCTGTTTAGCTAACTTGCCATCGGTGACATTTTGGACGGCGGCAGGTATGCAATTGCAGCGTTGGTTGACCACCGATAAACGCGTTAAGGGGTTCAACTACAGTATGGCTGCGCTGTTGCTTTTGTCTACGATTCCAATGATATAAGTCCATTTATGGTTAAAAAACGACTCACTTTACGTGGTTAGAGAAAGGATAGAGGTAATATTTTTCTTGAGGCTTTGGCGTTAATTCACAGTGTAAATTTGTTTAAAGACGCTACCCTCTTGTTAGGGAACTTGATAATCTTTAAATGAGAAAGAGAATAATTATCGAGTAAAGTAACAATGAAAAAGAAGCCTCAACCTAAAACGCTTGTTGTCACAGACACAGAAACCATCACTCCAAACATGCAGCGCATTACCTTGCAAGGTGAGGCGCTGAGCCACTTTCCTCGTGACTGCGAAGGCAGTTACATCAAATTACTGTTTAACGATATGGGCGGCGCGGATCTGAGCATCCTGTCAGAAGACGACCGACCAATCATGCGCACCTACACTATTCGACGCTTTCATCCAGAAACCAGTTCAATCGAAGTGGATTTCGTCCGACACGTAACGCAAGATCTGCAATGCGGATTTGCAGCGCGTTGGGCAATGGCCGCGCAAAAAGGCGACACGATCAGCATTGTTGGGCCAGGTAGCATCTCCAACTTAAATACGGAGGCGGATTGGTTCTTCATGGCTGCCGATATGACGGCACTTCCAGCGCTTTCTGCGAAAATTCGTACGCTGCCAGAAGAGACCAAAGGCTACGCTGTGATCAGCGTGATGTCTCCAGACGACATCCAACCCCTACACGCGCCAGCAGGCATGGAGTTGATTTGGCTAACTGAACAGCAAACCTTGGCTGATAGCGTTCGCGAACTGGAATGGTTAGATGGTAACGCTTCGGTATGGTGTGCGTGTGAGTTCGATTCAATGCGTGCGCTGCGCCAATATTTCCGCAACGAAAAAGAAGTCGATCGCGAGAATATCTACATCAGCAGCTATTGGAAGCAAGGCGTATCTGAAGATGGGCACAAAGTGATTAAACGTGAAGACGCGGAATCCAACCAATAGTGATTCATGTCTTTTCGATTCCAGCTCTCATCCTAATAAAAACGCCCGGCATCACCGGGCGTTTTAGCAACTTCAGTTGTATTAAAGTTCATGAAAACTCTAATCCGCTAGTTCCTGCGCTAAAAAGTCGATCAACAACCTCACTTTGGGCGATAAATTTCGGCTTTGTGGATACAGTGCCCAAATGCCTTCACGGTCGTCTCGGTAATCGGTCAGCACCTCGACTAGCTCACCGTTATCTAGAGCTTCTTGAACGTAATAGTCCGGCAACTGCACTAAACCCAAACCACGTTTGGCGGCGCCCATTAGCGCAAAACCACTATTGCATTTAATTCTCCCCGATACGCGCAAAGACTTATCACGTTTATTTTCCTTAAAATGCCAATAATCGACCGAACCAACTAGGCACTGATGTCGAGCCAGTTCGGATAATGTGTGAGGCTCGCCAAATCGCTCCAAATACATAGGGCTAGCACACACGTAATTTTGACGCGACGAAAGACGCTTTGCGATCATGCTGGAATCTTGCAGGCGGCCAAGACGAATCGCCACGTCTACCCCTTGCTCTATCAAATCCAGTTTTTGATTGGTCAGAACTAAATCGAGATCCACACGCGGGTACTTCTCCAAAAACTGATGCAAGAGCGGTGCGAGGTTCATTTCCCCATAGGTCACAGGCGCTGTCACACGCAGCAAACCTCGCGGTTCGGTTTGCATTTGCGTTACAGCAAGCTCAGCTAGTTCTAGCCCTTCGACCAAGTGTTTGCACTGCTGATAATAAAGCTGTCCAGCTTCAGACAGAGAAACTTTTCGCGTCGTGCGATGCAGTAACTTAACCGCAAGACGCTCTTCAAGTGCCGATACGCGGCGACTGATTTGTGCCACTGACGTTTTCAGTTTAGCCGCGGCAGCTGTAAAGCTGTTAGTTTCCGCTACGGCAACAAACTCGCTGACTCCTTCCCAATTCGCCATGCTGTATTCCTGTCGACCTCTTCTAGACAAATAGTGATTACATTGTTCTCGTCGCGCTACGCTTTGAAAACTGGAAAACTTTACGCGTCAGGTAACGGACGAAGATCGTCGTATTGCGCATCAAGCTCAATGCCAAAATATTCTTTCAACGCATCCAGGTAGGTTTGACCTGGCTCTAGCTCTATTTCTGTTAGCTCTTCATGATTGGTGCATCTGAGTGTGTAGTTAAACAGCGTCACCAACCCACTTTCTGTCGCTCTAGCAGCGACTCTTGCGCTAGTAAAACGTGAATTAGGCGAAGTCGAGGTAAAGAAGTTGCTACATGCAATGTCACCAGCAAACACAAACTCTAGGTCAAAGCTGTATAGATTGTTCCACGTGTCCGTTCCATCGGTTGAAAGCACTTGGAGGAAATAACCAAACTGAGCATCTTTGACAAAACGGAAGGTTTGTAAATCCGTCTGAATCACTTGGTCAAGGATAAATGGCAATGGCGCTCGAGGAGTATTGGAGCCAAAACCTACATCGACAATCCATGTTTGTTCCTCTAACGTCACTAACGTGATTTGATGACTACGACCTGTTGGTGTACCAGACACATGTACACGCCCTAGCAAACTTCGCGCTTCAAACCCAAGAGTGTTGAGCACATCAAGCATTAAACCATTTAATTCAAAGCAGTAACCACCGCGAGAGTGGTACACGGTTTTTTGAATAATATCTTCAATCTCAACAGAGACGCCTCGCTGCAATGCGATGTCAAAATTCTCAAACGGCAGGCAACGATGCTGCGCCACGTGAATTCTGTGCAATGACTCCAAATCGGCGGGCAATTCACTAGGCAAGCCTAGCTTGGTTAAATAGGCACTCAGATCCGTCTTATTCATAATCACTCTTACTTAGCTGATGGTTTGACAGTTTTCTACTTTAGCCCCTCTATCTAACTTCAGGTCAATCACCTTTTCCATTTCCCTTCCGCTTTAAGGAGGCATCGCACTCTTTTTACACGCTCACCTTATCATTATTACGCATATGTAAAAATCATTTTCAAAATGGACGGATTATCATTTTTACTGAAACACCTAAAATGAGCACCAACAAAACGACGAAGCGCGGTAAGCAAACCTTAACTACGCTTATTACGTCACTCCATATACTGAAAATATAAAGGAAACATCCAATGTCGCTTGAAATCAAACCTGGTCAAACTCACATAAAATCAAAAGCAATGGTCGCTTGGGCTGCAGGTGAGCCGCTTAAAATGGAAGAAGTGGATGTACAACTTCCAAAAGCCGGCGAAGTGCTAGTACGCATCGTAGCAACTGGTGTTTGTCACACTGACGCATTCACACTATCAGGTGACGATCCAGAAGGTATCTTCCCTTCAATCCTTGGTCACGAAGGTGGCGGCATCGTTGAAATGGTTGGCGAAGGCGTAACAAGCGTTGAAGTTGGCGACCACGTTATCCCACTTTACACTGCTGAATGTGGTGAGTGTAAGTTCTGTAAATCTGGCAAAACGAACCTATGTCAGGCCGTTCGTGAAACGCAAGGTAAAGGCCTAATGCCAGATGGCACAAGCCGATTCTCTATCAACGGCGAAACTATCTTCCACTACATGGGTTGTTCTACTTTCTCTGAGTACACGGTTCTTCCAGAAATCTCACTAGCGAAAGTAAACAAAGAAGCACCACTTGAAGAAGTTTGTCTTCTAGGTTGTGGCGTAACCACTGGTATGGGTGCGGTATTAAACACAGCTAAAGTTGAAAAAGGCGACACAGTGGCAATCTTTGGTCTCGGCGGTATCGGTCTTTCTGCAATCATCGGTGCTCGCATGGCTGGTGCCAGCCGCATCATCGGTGTAGACATCAACGAAAGCAAATTCGACCTAGCGAAACAACTTGGTGCAACTGATTGCATCAACCCACAAAAATTCGACAAGCCAATTCAAGAAGTGATTGTTGAAATGACAGACGGTGGTGTTGACTACTCATTCGAATGTATCGGTAACGTAAACGTGATGCGCCAAGCACTTGAGTGCTGTCACAAAGGTTGGGGTGAGTCAGTCATCATTGGTGTTGCTGGTGCAGGTCAAGAGATCTCAACTCGTCCATTCCAACTGGTAACTGGTCGTGTATGGCGTGGCAGCGCTTTCGGTGGCGTTAAAGGTCGCTCTGAGCTTCCAGAAATCGTAAACCGTTACATGGCTGGTGAATTCGGCTTACAGGAGTTCATTACCCACACAATGGGATTAGCAGACGTCAACAAAGCGTTTGATCTGATGCATGAAGGTAAGAGCATCCGAACAGTTATCCATATGGATCAATAATGCTGCCTCAGGCTCTCCTTTTGGGGAGCCTGAATTCCTTCTGCTAATTAGAGAGTTTATTCATGACCATTGAAAATGTAAGCCAAGCCAAAGTGTTTGGCGGTTGGCACAAGCAATATACACACGAATCCAATGCCCTAAACTGCACCATGCGCTTCGCAATATTCTTGCCACCTAACGCAACGAAATCAAATCCCGTACCCGCGCTATACTGGCTCTCTGGTTTAACGTGTACCGATGAGAACTTTATGCAGAAAGCGGGCGCATTTCGTATGGCAGCCGAGCTTGGCATTGCGATCATTGCACCAGACACAAGTCCGAGAGGCGAAGGTATCGCTGACGACGAAAGCTATGACCTAGGAAAAGGAGCTGGCTTTTACCTTAATGCGACGCAAGCACCTTGGTCACTGCATTACTGTATGTACGACTATGTGACTGAGGAGTTGCCTGCGATCATCGAAAGTAACTTCCCAGTCTCTGACGTGAAGTCAATTTCCGGTCACAGTATGGGCGGCCACGGAGCGCTCACCATTGGTCTGAAAAATTCAGAACAGTACCGTTCTATTTCAGCGTTCAGTCCAATCAGTAACCCAATGCAATGCCCTTGGGGACAAAAAGCCTTTACTGCTTACTTAGGCAAGGAGCTTGAAAGCTGGAAGCAATACGATGCAAGTGAACTTCTAAAACAACAACAATCACCATTACCAATTTTGATTGATCAAGGTGATGCTGATGGCTTCTTAAATGAGCAGCTTAGACCGGAAGCGCTGATTGCTGCGGCAAAAATACACGATTCAAACCTAACCTTGAGAATGCAACCAGGCTATGACCATAGCTATTACTTCATCTCAAGCTTTATTGAAGAGCACCTCAACTTCCATGCAAAATATTTGTTTGCATAGTTAATTTAAGTAAGCTCATGAAATAAAAAATAAAGTCACCAAAACCAGGTGACTTTATTTTCTTTACGTACTAACAAATACATATCTGAATATCGATGATTTAAATATGTAAAATAATGTAACTTAAGAACAAATTCGACGTCCATTTCTCGCCTTATTAAATTCTCATTTCCGACACAGCATCTTTATTAAAAATGAAACAAAGTTGCACTAAAAACCAATTAAATACCGCGAAATCATTACGAAACTCTACCATCATCCCAATACTCTGAGCTTTTAATTAAGAAGCAACTTAATAACCTTGACGTGACGTAAACCGACAGTTATTTTTGAAACATAACGTATTATAAAATCTCATCCGGTTGGCTCTATAATTATAAATCAATTACCGCTAGCACCTTTGTCCTAGCTAAGAAAAAAGAATAAAACTCAAAAGGGCATATGATGAAAAAGATAGTCGCGCTAGGTCTGTTTTTTGTTGCGCCATTCTTGTCTGCAAATACGATCGTATTTAGTAGTAGCCAGCAGCCTAGTGTCATACTGGAACTGGAAGAGATCCAAGCTTTACCTACCACTAGCTACACGATGACATTGCCTTGGCTTCCTGCCTCGTCAGAGTTTTTAGGCGTTAAACTCAGCACGCTTCTTACACACGTCTACGGAAATGTACCAGAGCAGGTTGATATCAGCAGCTTAAACGACTATCACTCGACATTGTCCCGACAAGATATTCTTCGATATCAACCAATACTGGCTTATCAACAAGATCAGAATTACATAAAAGTCAGGAATAAAGGCCCTTTCTGGGTGATATATCCACTCAATCTCTATCCAGAGCTAAACTACAATAAATATCATGCGCAAATGGTATGGCAAGTAAATGAAATAAAAGAAAAATAATAAGAATGAAGTTATCAGAACCCTATTCTAAGAAACAAAGAATATTGCAATATTCTACCACCAGCAAAATGCTGCTGGTGGTGTTTGCCGTTTCTTTGCTTCTCGCGAATGTCGTGCTTTTACAGCAAACACGTTCACTCTCACAAAATTTTAATAACGAACAAAAACAAGCGACTTGGTTTTTATTCCAACTCTCCAAAGAACTATCAGAACTTGTCGGCGAGGCCAGACGGTTAGATGAAAACGTATTGAATATTGATGGTGCAGAGCTTCAATACGAGTTAGCGTGGAGTCGCTTTGACTTATTGACCAGTAGCACGAAAGCCAATAAGTTCTTTTCTCGGAACAACATGCACCTTTACTTCATTAATCTTTTTGAAGAGTTCAAAGAGCTAGAAAAACAACTAGTAGAAGCTAGAACAGGTGACAGCCAAGCTGCTGCTGCATTTTATCGTTCAACTCAAACACTATATTTAGGCTTAATAGACTTCGTTAATCAAAACTTCCGCCTAAGCAGTAAAGCTTATGAAGCACAAAAAGGTCAAACCCAGCGCTTAATGCAAGCACAATATATGTTGTTTGCGACGTTCGTTTTGTCGATTATCTCTCTAACTTATTTCTTTTATCGTGAATCCCATTTTCATAGAAAATTGGCGCTAAGTGACCCTTTGACGAACCTAGGGAACCGCAATGCACTATTCATAACCCTAAACAAATTTACTCAAGAAAAAAGGCCCTTTTCTCTCTGGATTCTAGATTTAAATGGTTTTAAAGAAGTCAACGACACACACGGACACCAAGTTGGCGACACTGTACTGCGGGAAATCGCTAGGCGGCTTAATTCTATGGCACTCAATGATTTTACTGTTTATCGCATGGGAGGAGATGAGTTCGCGGTTATCCTTGAAGGTGAACATCTCAATGAAGAGAACGTACGTGAGCAGATAAATACCGTCTTTGATGCACAAATATTAAACTCCGATAAAGTCTCAACACTTTCAACAAGCATGGGCTTAGCGCAATACCCTAAAGACAGTGACAATGTTGACTTTCTTATCAGCATAGCGGATAAGCGCATGTACAAAATGAAATTTCAACGTTAAACGGTATATATGATGAGAAAGTTCATGCAAGTACTGCTTCTACTGGCAGTCATTGCGGCAGGTGTGTTGGCTTGGGTATTTATTCCATCGCACGAAACCATCGGGCAAAAAACGCTTGAGCAGGCACTCAACGACGACTACAGCCTCGTTGGACATCGAATCTACTCAACCGATCCGGATGCTGGCAACCGATTCGGCTACTTCGTATTGGCAACGGGCCAGAGCATTGAAGAGCAAGAGCCGTTTTTGGTCACTTCGGATCAGTTTATTCGCATGGAGAAAACGGGTGATAATACCTTGTCTGTGACCGTCAATGGCCGTATTTACCATTATCATAACGACTTGTGGGTGCCAAAATCAGACGGGAAATTGCAACACTTTTTAGTCAGTGCAACCACCAAGTACGTACGCTAAAACGGGAACCTTACTACCCCCTCCCACCACACACACAAAAAAAACAAAGCCCCGCATACACTGCGGGGCTTTTTACGTGAAGAAGAAAATAACATCGAAAGAATGAGCGTTACTTCGCTAATACTTTCTCTTTAATCACTTTGAGTACCCCAGCCTCTTGGTTGCTTGGCGCAGAATAACGAGCAATTTTCTTAATCTCTTCGTGCGCGTTGGCAACCGCGTACGAATGCTCACTGACTTGCAGCATTTCGAGGTCATTGAGGTAGTCACCAAACGTCATAGTTTCTGCCGGAGTAAAATTCATCGTCTCTTGAAGATGCTGAATGGCCGCACCTTTAGAGGCCTCGGCATTCATCACATCCAGCCAGATTTTTGCACTCACCACGACTTTATGCGTTGCGCCAAACTTTGCGTTCATGGTCGGGAACAGGAGCTCTTCCGAACCGTCAAAGTGACAAATTGCTACCTTAATAAACTCGTCTTCGACCTCAAGCAAATCCGGCACATATTCACAGCGGTGGTAGTACTTTTGAAATTCTTCCAGCGATTGCTGATCATGCGTTTCGATGTACGCCGAGCGCTTGCCACACAATACGATGTTCGCTCCGTCAATTTCACGAGCCGCTTTCACAATCTCCAACACTTCCGCTTTAGGAATGGTACAACTGTAGAGCTCTTTGTCTTGGTACATCACCAAGGTGCCGTTTTCAGCCACATACAACAGTCTGTCTTTGATTGGCGCGAACGTGTCTCGCAGGCTGTAATACTGACGACCAGACGCAGCGGAGAACAAAATGCCTTGCTCTTCCAGTTGCAAAAACAGATCGAAAAACTCTGGATCCAAACGACCGTACTGGTCAAGCAATGTGCCATCCATATCGGAAGCAATAAATTTGATGCAAACTTGTGACATTAACTAAAACTCTAAATGACGCTGCGAAAATATATCCATGTAAGGTACAGGATCTTGTATGAATCTCAAGTCGGGATGACGACGCCTTTCGCTATTACCAAGGATGCTGTTTAAAGTAATCTTCACTGTGATCGATGAAAGCTCTCACCGCAGGAGACAAGTGTTTACGTGATGAATACAGCGCGTAAATGTTGAGATCATTTGGCTTCCAATCCGGCAACACCGACTCAAGCTGACCCGATTTGAGATAGATATTGCTCAAGTAAGTTGGCAACATCGAAATACCCATGCCTTGTAAAGCGCCATGCAATAACGCCGTGGCCTCATTGCTGGTTAGGCGACACTCAATTCCCACCGATTCGAACTGGTCGCCCTGAGACAAATGCCATACGTGACGCTCAAAGTTTTTGTATCCCAAACAGTCGTGTGAAGATAAATCTCGCGGATGCGCGATCGCGTGGTGAGTTTGTAAATATTGCGGTGATGCTACCAACACCGATTCGCACACCGCAATCGGCTTACCAATCAAAGAAGGATCGGGATCTGACGCAATTCGGATCGCCAGATCGATACGTTGTTCGGTTAGATCACTCACTGAATCTTGCAGATCTATGTCGATATGCACTTTGGGGTGCTTTTGCATAAAACTGTTTACTACGGGGATCAACTGTGAGAATCCAAATGAAGTACTAGACGCAAGACGGATTTTTCCGGACAGCTCACCATCAGCGGCAATGTTCGACGTTAATGTATCGGCCTGTTTTAACCAGCGCTCAATCTGAGGCAAGCTGCGCTCCCCTGCGGTGGTGAGGGACACCTTGCGCGTGGTGCGGTGTAACAAACGAGTTTGCAGCCAGTTCTCCATAGCCTCTACATAACGAGTCACCATTGGCCGAGACATGTCTAACCGCTCTGCGGTCGCGGTAAAACTGCCAGAATACACCACATCCACAAACACTTTTGCTGCCGTTACTCTATCCATACATTTGCTCGAAATAAGAAATAGTGATGCACATTATTGTGTATTTTTCCGAGCGTATCAATTTCCTAATATAGCTCCCGTTCCCAAGCCATGGTCGCTTGGCCCCAAATTCTTTAGGAGCTTATTATGAAAAAATTCACTTTGATTGCTGCATCCATTTTAATGGCAAGCCCTGTTCTAGCGGCAAACCACTCTCCCCTTACTCTTGAGGTTTACAACGCCGACGGTAACAGCTTCCACGTAAACTCAACCTTGGTATACGGTGAGACTGACGCCATGGTTATCGACACTGGCTTCACCAAAGCTGACGCGATGCGCATTGCCGCTAAAGTGCTGGACTCAGGCAAAACGCTTAAAACCATTTTTATCAGCCAAGCGGACCCAGACTACTACTTTGGCGCAGAGGCCTTACACCAACAGTTCCCTGATGCGCAGATCATCACAACGCCTGCGGTTCAAAAAATTATTAAAGAGAAATTGGCTGGAAAGCTGGCGTACTGGGGACCAAAGCTTGGCGCAAACGCACCGGTAAAACCAGTGATCCCTGTCGCGTACGATAAAGCATCATTGGAGCTAGAAGGTCATAAGATTGAAATTCGTGGTAACCATGGCACATCAGCACACCGCCCTTACCTATGGATTCCAGATAACAAAGCGATTCTAGGTAACGTAGCCGTGTACTCAAACGTACATTTGTGGATGGCAGATGCCGCTGACCAGACCGCCATCAATGCTTGGGAGCAGCAACTTAGCGAGATGCTTGCGCTTAAACCTCAAGTGGTCATTCCTGGTCACATGAAAGCAGGCACAAAGCTGAACGCAGACACCATTCGCTACTCGCAACAATACTTGCAGGATTTTCAGCAAGCGAAAAAACACAGCAATAACAGCGTTCAACTCATTGACACCATGTCTGCGAAATACCCAGAAGCTCAATTGCCAATCGCGCTAGAAATCGGTGCGAAAGTGCATACTGGTGAAATGTCATGGTAACCGTGCATTACTTCTTCGATCCCATGTGTGGTTGGTGCTACGGGGCATCACCACTCATCGAAGCCTTGATGGACACCTCTCAATTTAAGGTAGAGCTTCATCCCGGCGGTATGATTGAGAAACGCGCGATTGAACCTGAATTTCGTCAGCACATCATCAACAGTGACGCTCGTATCGCAACCGAAACCGGAGCAACGTTTGGTGAAGCATATCTACAACGCGTGAAAAGCGAAGATGCGTTTGTTCTTGATTCTTATCTACCCACACAAGCGATCTTGAGTGCGGAGAAAATGGGGCTGAATCCATGGCACATGCTAAAGGCCATCCAATCTGCGCATTATCAGCTCGGGTTAAAAGTGAATGAAGCATCGACGCTCAAAGCCATTGCAGAATCGCTAGGTTTAACAAGTGATGCGTGGGAGCAAAACATGGCGTTAAGCGAAGCCGAACTAGATGAGAGAATTCGCTCTAGCCGACAATTGATGCGACAGTTACACGTTGGTGGTTATCCAACCCTGATTGCAGAAGTAAATGGCGAGTACTTGACCTTGCCGCACTCGACCTACTACGACAAACCGGCACAGTGGAAGCTTGCATTACAAAAACTGCAATAAGCTCTTCCCCACTCGCTCTTGTTCTTAATCCAAGAGCGAGTGCCAACACCGACATGGCAATCCTGACTCAAACAGGTACAATCCTCGCTCGATTTTTTACTCTCGCGGATACCCACCATGCACTCGCCTGAACATTATTTTACTCGTTTTACTGCTGATATTTCTGGCTATGAATCGCCAACGCAGTTTACGTTTCCGTTCTACTACACGCCGCATCCTCTTTGCGTTATGGCCGCAAAGCAATTGCAACAGCACTTATTAGCGCAAACCGACTTCGAACACGATTTTGGTTTGGTTAATGAAGAAACGGGGCGAGGCAAAATGTTTGGCGTATTGCTGGTAGAAAGCCCTCAAGGCGAGCTCGGCTTTTTAAGTGCGTTTTCTGGCAAAATTGCTGACCAAAACTTGATTCCAGGATTTGTCCCTCCTGTGTACGACATGCTGACCGATGAAGGCTTCTTCCGCGCAGAAACGGATGCCATCAACGCCGCCAATACGGAGTACAAAACCTGTGCCGCGAATCCGGAATTGGCGGATCTTAAAGCGCAAATCCAAGCCGACCGCGCCGCTTATCAGCAAGAGGAGCAAACACAGCGCCAAGTGATGATTGACGGCCGCGCCGCACGCAAACGACAGCGTCAACAGGGCGAGCAAACACTCAATGCCGATGACCTCAAAATCTTATTGGATGAGTTGGGTAAGCAAAGTGTCGCCGAGAAAAACGTTCTCAAATACTTAAAGCAAGCGTGGGATGAAAAGCTTGCAATCAAAGAAGCGCGCTTGGCTGAGTTAGAGCAGCAACTTGCTCATCTGAAAGAACAGCGCAAAACGCTCTCCAACGCTTTACAGCACAAACTGCATAAACAGTACCGCTTTCTAAACAGCCATGGCGAAGCACGCGACTTGGTGGACATTTTTGCGGACACCACAAACCCAATACCACCAGCAGGTGCAGGGGAATGTGCTGCGCCAAAACTGCTCCAATACGCGTTTAAATACGGATTCAAACCGCTGGCGCTGGCAGAATTTTGGTGGGGTGTGTCGCCAAAGTCTGAAGTTCGCCAACACAAAAAATTCTACCCATCGTGCAACAGCAAATGTCAGCCGATTTTGGGCCATATGATGCAAGGGCTGGATGTCGAACCTAATCCATTGGCGGAGAATTGGGCAGAAGACAAAGAACTAGAGATAATCTACCAAGACGACGCTATGGTCGTCGTCAACAAGCCCTCGGGCTTACTTTCAGTGCCTGGTAAAACTATCAAGGACTCTGCTTATACGCGCCTACAAGCGATGTACCCTGATGTGGAAGGGCCGTTTGTGATTCATCGTCTCGACATGGCGACCTCTGGCATTTTGGTGTTTGCCTTAACTAAGCGCGCGAACAAAAGTCTGCAAAAACAGTTTATGGCTCGCGGCGTACAAAAACGTTATATGGCACTGCTCGAAGGCGTATTAAACGAGCCTGAAGGGGAAATTTCACTGCCAATGCGTGGTGACCCCGACGACCGCCCACGTCAACTGGTGTGTTTTGAACACGGGAAACATGCAGAAACCTACTGGCAACTGATTGAAGTCAAAGATGGGCGCAGCAAGGTATACATGTATCCGAAAACCGGGCGAACTCACCAACTACGTGTACACAGTGCTCATCACATGGGGTTAAACATGCCGATGGTTGGTGATGGTTTATACGGCGAAAAAGCCAACCGCTTACACCTGCATGCTGAGATGCTAGAGCTGGATCATCCATACAGCAAAGAGCGCATGGTGTTCAAAGCTGAGTGCGAATTCTAACGTCTTCCCGAGTTTAAATAACAAAAAGGCACTGACTATCAGTGCCTTTTTTGGTTTCTAACAACAGAATAAGCGTGATGCGCGATACCGAAAACCGTTAGCTCACCTTAAACTTGGTCCACACCTGAGAGCGCCAACGCCTTGCCATGATGATACCACGCACCCATTCATCGAGTGCGATTGCCATCCAAGCCCCTAAAACGCCATACCCCATGTGAATGCCAAAGATGTAAGAGAAAAGCACACCTAGTCCCCACATACTCAAAATCCCCATTTGCACTGGGAACTTGATGTCACCCGCGCCTTTGAGCCCCGCGATAAAAATCAGGTTAAACACACGTCCGGCCTCGAGCAAAATTGAGCCCATGACTAACGAACCTGCCAATGCGAGTATCTCTGGTTGATCGGTAAATACGCGCAGAATCTCTTCTCTAAACAGGTAAATCAGTGTGGTTGCCGCCGTTGATGCCACAAATCCTACTAAGAAGTAGATTTGTACGCGTTTTAAAATGCTGCTCACCCAACCTTTACCGATGTAGTAACCAGTCTGAATTTGCGCTGCCTGACCAATTGCCAGCGCGAAAGCAAACGAGAAACGGGCAATGTTTTGCGCATAAGTGAAAGCCGCTAACGATGCCGTCCCCATTTGCACCACAAAATACACAATGCAGATTTGCGCCACGTTGTAAGACAGCACTTCACCCGCGTTCATACCGCCGATTTTTAAGATTTTTTTGTAAATCTCTACGGGCACTTGTTTCATGGTCGACATCGGTAGTTCAATGCTGCTGCGAGCGAGAATAAACCATAACATTAACGTACCGATGACTTGGCTGACGACGGTTGCTATTGCTACACCTTGCACACCATACACAGGTAAACCGAATGGCTGGTAAAGCGCAATATAGTTACCAATGATGTTGAACACACCCGAGATCAAATTCACCACCATTGGGGAACGTGAATAACCATGACTACGCAGAATAGTTGTAAAAACAACGCCAATCGTAACGTTAAACGTCATCGCACCGCTTATCAGCAGATATTCATGAGCGTACTGCTCGACTTGCGCTTCCAAGCCGTAATACGGGAGTAGATATATCGCACCAAGCACGGCAATCACACTCAATAGCACACCGACGAGCACAGACAACGCAATACTCGCAACACCAACGCTCACTGACTCTTGCTCGCGTCCAGCGCCATTGTATTGGGCAATCAAAATCCCCGTACCGCTACTGACAAAGGTCGAAACGATGATTAAAAAGAAGGTAATCTGCGTGATCACACCAACAGCGGATACGGCTTTGTCTGAGTAGCCACTCAGCATGAACACGTCACTGGTTCCTAAAGCCGTCCGTAGCAAAATTTCGACAAGAATTGGCCAAGCTAATGCCACGATGGACATTCGTTGGTTGATGTTTTGGCTTTTAGGCATGCTTGTAACCTTTCCTACAACTAAAAACTGCCTCACAATATTTGTGAAGCAGTTTAAAAATAGTGACTCGAACGAAGCTCGATATGAGGTTGTGATTTAGCGCGGATTCTAGTCGCATATTGGTCATAACGACAACAATATTTCGCCCTGTTTCGGAAAAATATTTCTAATGCATTTTCGAAACGACATATGCCTTGACGATACGTAGAGCAGAGATTGGTGAACAATACTCTCAATCAACGAGCACCGAACAGAATCAGGATAATCAATAGAAATATGTCTAACTAAATGCATTACTTTGAATTATCAGTCCAACCATATAGAGCCATGAAGAACCGTCATGAAAACCTGCATGCGCCACCATTCTTCTTTGAACACTCGCACCAAATCACACTGATGGCTTTGCACTAAAAATGACTGATATCACATTTGGAAACTTTGTTGTTCTATTTATCGCGAAAATACCGCCTAGAATAAGCGTACACGTTAATTAAGCAAGGATACGTAATGTCGACATTGGCTGGGGCGCGCTTAGAAGAAATGGCGGACATCCGCTCAACAAGAAAAAAGAAAATTGTCTTTTTATGCTCCAGTATCGCCGCTGCCTGTTTAACTTATGGTTCCATTGCTCAATCACTTGAGAATAACTGGGGTTTAAGCTTTTTCCATGCTTTGTGTGCCTTGGCATGCTTAGCAATCAGTTATGTAATAAAAGTCCAGCGGCACCATCAATACGCCGACTTATGGCTAAGTGCTGTCTTAATGTTCGAAGGGTTATTGTTACTTCTGTATAACGACGCTCCGTCAGGCAAAATGTTATGGCTATATCCTATTGTCGCCACTCTGGTATTAATTAATGAGTTTAAGGTCGGTCTGTTGTTCAGTGGCACCTACATTTTACTGATCTTTTTTGGGGTCGCTTTTTTAGATCGACTGCCAGCAGCCACAGAAATCATAGAGCGGAGATTGATGCTGACCCTGATAGCGACCGCGTTTGTGTGTCACACGTTCTCGTATTACTACACGAAAGTCCTCAATTACATTCAAACACTGTATCGTGAGGGGATTGAGGAGTTAGCATATTTTGACCAGCTCACTGGGCTTGCCAATCGCTGGAGCTTTGAGACTTGGGCGCGCGCAAAGCTCGATGAAATCAAGCACTCATCTGATGACAGCATCACCGCATTGGTCTTTCTCGATATCGATAACTTCAAGCACATCAACGACACCTACGGGCACGATATTGGTGACCAAGTACTTCAAGCCTTCGCAACTCGATTAAAAAATAACATTCGCAACAAAGACAGAAAAACCGATAAACACGACTACTCCATCGCTCGATTTGCGGGCGACGAGTTTGTAATCATGCTTTACGATGTAAAAAGTAAAGATGACCTCGACAGCATCCTAAAACGGATCTTGAATCTGTTTCCGACAGGTTACCGAAGCTACGATATGATTAACGAGTTAACGATGAGTGTAGGTGCTGCTATCTATAAGCAAGATGCAAAGGATTTGTCTGAATTGACTCGATGTGCAGATAAAGCAATGTACGCAGCTAAACATACTGGTAAAAACCAGTACGCCTTTTATGAGCACTGCAATACGGAGGAACAGTCAACATCTGATGCACCAGCGGTACCAGAAGCTTGCTAATGACTAAGCGAACACATGCATCACCCAAAGCCCCACAACGAGGAATACGATTAACCACACTACTTGCAACGTTCTGTTCGGCTTGTCTTGCTGACGAGTGGGGTGATCTTTAAACGCACGGCCCTTCATTTTGCCCATTAAGCTCTTTCCTAGAGCACGTCGATAAAATTCACGTCTCTTATGAGCGGCGTTGGCAACTTCGGTAAAGCGCTGTCTTTGCTCATTGGTGAGATCTTTGTCCTCGTAACGAGGAGGGAGATCAGAATGCTTGCGTTGTACTGCCATCACTTCCTCCCTGGTCGATGGGTACATTTTTATTAAGTATATACCCAAATAACCAAAAAGATGCGTTATAAGTGAAGCACATAGACGAAAAAACCACCCGAAGGTGGTTTTATGACGAGCAACAAATGAACGCTAGAAGTACTCACATAAATACGCAGTCGCTTCTTTCACTTGAAGCTCAAATGAAGAATTACCTTCCACTTCAAAAAACTCACCACTTTGATAAGTCGTCCAATCGCTCTCGCCAACACGCTTGACCACAAGCGCACCTTTTACAACCGTCATACGCTCTGGTGCTTGAGTACCAAACGTGTACTCACCAGGAAGCATCACACCAACGCTAACATCCTGATCTTTCTGGTTAAAGCCTAGTGATTTTACACTACCAGCAAAATAGCTATTTTCCTTAATATTCATTATTGGTTTCCTTATCAAAAGTCCGCTCTTTTTTACCTTGTTTCTTTCCGTTACTCAAGCTTTGAAAGCCATTAAACTCAACGTAATAACGCACATCCTTTGCTACTGAGCGAGAACCTTTTTTCGCGAGGATTAATCAGGCGACCTAAACCGAGCAAGAAAACCTGCGAAGTAATGAATGTGAGCAAACAACAAAACCATCAATAAGATGTGTATCTGAATGTAAAAGTGGACATTAGATCATAGTTTCGTCGTCTCAATGGCGGGATTGTTTGTTTTTAAAAAGGAAGGTTTCCACCATGTTAAAAAAGTGGAGAAAATTAGATCTATGACGGACTCGACTCGCCGAAGGCGAAAAGCACGACAAGAACCAAAACTTTCATTTTTGGCTCGCCACCAATCCAAAATCCTCAAGAGTACATTTGTCTGCTTCGGGATGGGTCTGTTGACGTTTTTTGGCTATCAAATCCACCTCTCCTATCAAGACCACATTGATCCGGAAAAGGTGTACGGCGAATGGATTGAGATTGGCGCGCCACCCTACCAAACAGAACGTCTCGTTTTCACTGAAGATGGGGTATACCGAAACCATCGACTTATTACGACGGAATTTGAATTCGATGGCAAGGTCATCACGTTGAATACCGGATTAGGAAAGACAGCGTATCAGATCTCGGGCTCTCATCTTTCACCTCAAATACGCCGTATTGAGCCTCTTATTCCAGATCAGCGATTCATTCGTAAAGGATTTGAGCATACCGTTCAGGGCTCAGAAACCGGTGCAGCCTCTAAACGTCGCGCCGCGTTGAGTGAACACTTCAGCCGTGACTAATACGTCTTCACGGCTATTTTTCCTTTCAATTCTCTTTCTATATCAATGAAACAAAACCTTAATAAACAACAAAATAAGGCCTTCATCGCATTTAACTAACTCGTTACTGAGTAAACAATAATTTTAGTTTCTGCTGAGATTTTATAAATTATTGACTCAGTCTGACACTTTCTGTGTAACAGAGTGCGAGTTTTAGTTAAGTTCTCTCAAGTGCCTCGAAAACCGTCTTAATTTTTTTTGACGAAAAAAAACTCTCTGAAATGCTGAGTGTGATGCTTTTGCACGTGGAGTAAATCCAATCATCTTATCTGGTGCAAGAGCAGCCTATGTTCTAGGTAGAACATGAATCCAAGGATTGAGAGAGAAGTTATGATTCGATTTAACCTATGTGCAGCTGGAGTTGCTTTAGCGCTATCAGGCGCTGCAGTTGCGGCTCCAACCGCACCAAGTATCGATATGTACGGTTCCAACAACCTTCAGTTTTCTAAAATTGAACTCGCGATGGAAACCACGTCAGGCTACTACGACATGGTGAAATACCATGAGCAAGCGAAGATTACTGTTAAATTTAACCAGTGGAGTGGCACACCTGGTGACACTTACAACGTCTATTTTGATGGTGTAAAAGTAGCAAGCGGCCCTATCACTGGTAGCCAAACGACAGCTTCGTTTGAATACGGCCAAGGTGGCTTATACCAAATGGAAATCGAAGCATGTGATGCGACAGGTTGTGCGAAAAGCGCACCAGCTGAAATCACAATTGCAGATACCGATGGTTCTCACCTGAAGCCACTAACGATGAATGTTGATCCAAACAACAAAACCTACAATACCGATCCAAGCGTCGTGATGGGTACGTATTTTGTTGAATGGGGCATCTATGGCCGTGACTACACAGTCGATAATATGCCGGTCGACAACTTGACTCACATCCTTTACGGTTTTATCCCAATTTGTGGCCCAAATGAGTCTGTGAAGTCTGTTGGCGGCAACAGTTTCAACGCGCTACAAACTGCTTGTACAGGTGTGCCTGATTATGAAGTCGTTATCCATGACCCTTGGGCTGCTTATCAGAAGAGCTTCCCACAAGCTGGTCATGAATACAGCACGCCTATCAAGGGTAACTACGCAATGCTAATGGCATTGAAACAACGTAACCCTGATCTAAAAATCATCCCATCGATCGGTGGTTGGACACTGTCTGACCCATTCTTCGATTTCGTGGACAAGAAAAACCGAGACACATTCGTCGCATCAGTTAAGAAGTTCCTGAAAACTTGGAAATTCTACGATGGTGTTGATATCGACTGGGAATTCCCTGGCGGCGGCGGTGCAGCAGCCGATAAGGGCGACCCTGTAAACGATGGCCCAGCATACATCGCACTGATGCGTGAACTGCGCGTAATGCTTGATGAATTAGAAGCTGAGACAGGCCGTACTTACGAGCTAACGTCCGCTATCGGTGTCGGTTACGACAAGATTGAAGACGTAGACTACGCAGATGCGGTTCAGTACATGGATTACATCTTCGCAATGACTTACGACTTCTACGGCGGCTGGAACAACGTTCCTGGTCACCAGACTGCGCTTTACTGTGGTTCATTCATGCGTCCTGGTCAGTGTGACGGTAGTGGCGTTGATGAGAACGGCGAACCGTACAAAGGTCCTGCTTACACAGCAGATAACGGCATCCAACTTCTTCTTGCTCAAGGCGTTCCTGCGAACAAGCTAGTACTTGGTACAGCAATGTACGGTCGTGGCTGGGAAGGCGTAACTCCAGATACGCTAACCGATCCAAACGACCCAATGACAGGTACTGCTACAGGTAAACTGAAGGGCAGCACAGCGCAAGGTGTTTGGGAAGATGGCGTAATTGACTACAAAGGCATTAAGTCATTCATGCTAGGTGCAAACAACACTGGTATTAACGGCTTCGAGTACGGCTACGATGCACAAGCAGAAGCACCATGGGTATGGAACCGTACTACGGGCGAGTTGATCACATTTGATGACCACCGTTCAGTGCTAGCAAAAGGTAGCTACGCGAAGTCTCTTGGTCTTGCTGGTCTATTCTCTTGGGAAATTGACGCGGATAACGGTGACATTCTAAACGCGATGCACGAAGGTATGGCTGGTGGTGTGGTTCCTCAACCAAACCGTAAACCAACAGCCGCAGCTGGCGCAGATCAATCGGTAACAGGTCCTGCAAATGTGGTTCTAGATGGCAGCCTGTCAAAAGACTCTGACGGCACCATCGCAAGCTACGCTTGGGAACAAGTATCTGGCACAGCAGTGGTACTAACAGGTGCAAACACAGCGAAAGCAAGCTTTGATGCAGCAGAAGTTACTGTTGAAGAGCAATTAACTTTCAAGCTGACGGTGACTGATAACGAAGGTGCAACGGCATCTGACCTCGTTGTAGTAACAGTGAAACCAGCAGGTGTTGTTGACCCAGTGAACAACGCACCAGTAGCGCAAGTTGTTGCTCCAGCAACAGCAAACGCTGGTGACGTTGTGGTTGTAGATGCAGCTGCGTCTAGCGATGCAGACAACGATACCCTGACATTCAACTGGACTCTACCTCAAGGTCTGAATGCAACGGTTGAAGGCTCTAAAGTCACGTTCACTGCTGCGGAATACCCGCAAGACACAAGCTTAAGCTTCACTGTAAGTGTGAGCGACGGTAAAGCTTCTTCATCGGCAAGCGCGACAGTGGTTGTTGCACAGCACACAACCGATCCGAACCCTGGTACTTGTGACAACGCATGGGATGCGAGCGCAGTGTACACAGGTGGTAACCAAGTGACTCACGCAGGTAAAACGTGGGAAGCGAAATGGTGGACTCAGGGTGACGATCCTAGCCAATCTGGCGAATGGGGCGTTTGGAAAGAAGTTGGCGTAGCTAACTGTAACTAATTTCAGCCTTGCAGACGTTCTGCTAAATAAACAAAGGACAGCTTCGGCTGTCCTTTTTGGATTTAACCTCTTAACGAGGAGAGCAACACCAGAGACGAAAAAATCTGAGGTGTTACTTTCAAATCGAATTAGCGCAAAACGGAGCGAGTCAATCAGTAAAAGTAAGGGTTACCAAGCACTATCGAGCAAACGGTCAAAACTACTGAAGACTTGCCCACACTTCATCACTCGACCATGCCCCTGACCTTGTGTTGTCACTAACTCAACGTTTTTAATCTCTTCAGCCGCTTTTGCCGAGACACTGTATTTGGTGAACTTGTCTTGCTCATCGTGAATAATAATGGTGTGAGACGGACGCTCAGACAAACGCTTCATCGGATCAATGGACTGTAACGGATAACCAAATTGGTCTTCAACTTCTGAAACCACAGCATTAAAAAGCTTCATCGAGTAACCGGAGCGTGCAATGCTACCGAATAAGTTCTCTACGTAATTTAATACCGGAGCAATAAGCAGCAAAGGCTTGTTTTCTAATTTACTGTGCCTACACTCAAGAGCAGAAGCGGTGCCCATGCTGTGCCCAACTAGGCCAACAATATCCTCGACCGTATCCAACACATCTTCTAATCCTCTGACAAACCCCGGAATGTGCCCATACTGCCCCTCACTCTCACCATGTGCCGGATGATCGTACGCCAAAGCAGTAAACCCTTTCGACGCAATATGTTCCATCAGTGGATAAAACTGACTTGCCGTTCCAGACCAACCATGAGTTAGCACCCAAATAGGTCCAGAGCCCAAAGTATAGGTTTTGATGATGCCTGCATGCCCTTTAATTTCACCTTTGATAAGCCCTTGAGGTTCAATATTTTTAGGTTGCGTACGAGCAGGTGTCAGAAGAAGCTTGCGCGCGGTCTTCTTTGCATGTGACGGGGCCAGTGTATGGTGTAACCGAGTACTAATGTTCACCAAACTGCGCTTAATACTGAAACGTTGCGATGTATTAAAGTAAATTTTTTCACTCATAATCATGTCCTTAACTATCAGCTTTGCACAAAATAGAACGGTCGTGCTTTTTATGCTGATAAGAAAGAGCGAACTCAGCCGCTCTTGTGATTTTATGTCTACGAATCTGGGAAGCGATTAACCGATATTAGTCTTTCCAGCGAGAAAATAAGTTGTCGATCCCTTGCCAAAACAGACGCAAGCTTTCTTGCTCACCTTTAATTGAGTAAAAAACATGCGCACTCAAATAGAGACCGTACAAATCAAACGTTGCTTGGCGTGTATCTAAGTCTGCTGCAAATTCTTGCTTCTCTTTGCCTTTCGCTATTTGGATCTCCAAATAACTCAGCCAAGTGTCTATGGATTTACGCAGTCCGGCCTGAAGCGGGCAATCTTTATCTGCCGTATCATTCCAAGCGTCAAGAAACATACAACTTCCTTGGAATGCGTGATTCCAAGTCATCCAAGAGTCGAGCAACCCTCGAATTTTACGCTCGATATTGCCATCCCCGAGTTCTCGAGCAGGCTCAATAACCCGATCAGCGAACACTTTATTGGCGTGATCAAGCACCGATAGCTGTAAATTCAACTTCGAATTAAAGTGGGCAAACAGACCACTTTTCGACATACCGCATTGCTTGGCTAACTCTCCAATCGTAAGACTTTCTAATCCGTCTTCGCTGGCGATCTCAAAAGCCCGCTGCAGAATAAACTCTTTTGTCACTTTTCCTTTTTGCATAATCTTATTTTTAGCACGATCGTTCTTTTTTGCAATCTAGAGTTAACTGGTCTAACCATTATTCAGTGCTATTTTCGACTCACGAATCAGGTATTGATTGCGTTAATAGGTTAATAATTAAGAAGTTTGAAGTAAGTCTTAATTTTCGAAACAGCTTCAATGTAAGCGCAAGTCTGTTGACTTTTTCACGTATTACTTCAACAACAACCTGCTATTTTCACCTAAGTTTTTTATTTAGGTAAACAATGTAATGGCAAAGAAACAAAAAATAGCCAGCTTAGAGTTTGCACGTATCATTGCGATGCTTGCGATTGTGGGTTTGCATTGCCAGATGGCACTGACGTACTGGCAGTGGAATGGGATACCATGGGTTGGCTATATGCTCAACCAACTGGCTCGTTTTGCTGTTCCGCTATTCTTTCTCATCTCGGGTTATCTAATCCAGCCGAAGTTGAGTCATTCACCTATCGATACTCTTAAGAACTACGCCAAACCGTTAATGAAGGTTTGGCTCATTTGGAGCATGATCAGTTTACTGATGCCATTCCAATGGCAGACGGTCGCTGAGGCTGGGTATCTCGCCGAAAGGCAAGGTTATTGGGGGTACTTAATGTCACCCCCGATCAATTCACTCATCGAAGGCGGACTCGTTCATCTGTGGTTTATTCCGGCTCTGGTCATTGCCGTAGCGTTAATTGCCTTTCTCGTGCATATCAATATGGTGCAACTGATACTGCCAACTGCAGTATTGCTATACATATACGGGGTCTTTGCTGGCAGTTACGTGACCATTACCGACCTGCCAGCGCCTTTCTTTACTCGTAATGGGCCTTTTTTCAGCACGTTGCTCGTTGTTCTGGGTTATTTCGCACGAGAAGCGCAGTGGCGGTGGTCGCGAAACAATACGGTTCGATGCATTATTCTTGGCATGGCACTGCATTTTGGTGAAGCTTACTGGCTGATGCAACATGACATCGCTTTCAACTCGCACGACTTCCTATTCGGTACCGTTATCTGGGCTGTAGGTGTCTTTATGTGGCTTTTGGCTCACCCTCATTTTGGCGACATGCCTTGGATCTTCAAACTATCTCCTAGCGTGTTAGGGATATATGTTAGCCATCTGCTTATCATAATTGTCATGATGAATGTCGCTGGATTTATCGGGCTGCAACACCTCGCGAAAGATGTGTTTATTTATCCTGCAACGATTGTTGCAACCATACTGCTTGTGAAAGCAATTGACACTTCACCGTTGAAAAAATGGCTCCTACGCTAAATGCATTCAGCTCTAGATATAGCTAGCTTTAACTCAAAAGGGTTAGAGCTAGCCAGTTAAAAATGAGATTTCTCTCTCACTGACCCATTTTTGACTTTCTAATCCTTCAGAATTTGCTTTCACTCACAAAAAACATTGTTCATTTCCTTTAAATTGGCTCGACTATTACAACATTGCTCATTAAACGGAGGCTGTATGTGGGTAGGTCAAGGACTCGTTCCTTTTTTAGAGATTAGTCACTGGTTAACTTACGGTTTATATGCCGCTGCGGTTTTATTCGGCGCAGCAAGCATTGCGTCACTCAGAAAATAGTGGCGCACACTATCATTTCCTAACTCCTACTGTTAATTCGAGCTCTCTCACAACTAACTCATTCATTTGTGGCTAATATTTCTCCAACCAGACAAAGGAGAAATGTCTATGCCAATCTATCCAATTGTGGCTTTCTGCTGTTTGTTGTTCTCTAGCGCCACCTTTGCTGCATCAACCAATGAACTGAACCTTGTTAATTCTGGTGTCGGTTACGCGGCTCTGATTATCTTTTCGATCGCTTACATACTGGTTATGTTGGAAGAGTATCTGAAAATGAGAAAATCCAAGCCAGTGCTGCTCGCTGCAGGATTAATTTGGATTCTGATTGGCTACACCTTTGCTCAACACAACCAGCCTGAAATCGCCAAATCCGCACTAGAACACAACTTGTTGGAATATGCCGAGTTGCTGCTGTTTTTGCTCGTGGCGATGACCTACATCAACGCAATGGAAGAACGCAAACTCTTCGACGCCTTACAAGCGTGGATGGTCGGTAAAGGTTTTGGATTCAAAAAGTTGTTCTGGCTGACGGGGTTTCTCGCTTTTGTCATTTCACCGATTGCCGATAACTTAACTACGGCCCTATTGATGTGCGCTGTAGTGATGAAAGTCTCTGGTGATAATCCTAAGTTCGTCAATCTTGCTTGTATCAACATTGTTATCGCAGCCAACGCTGGCGGTGCATTCAGCCCATTTGGGGATATTACAACCCTGATGGTGTGGCAAGCCGGTCATGTCAGCTTTGCTGAGTTCATTCCGTTGTTTGTACCGTCATTGGTGAACTACTTGGTTCCCGCGTTTTTGATGTCACTGTTTGTTCCAAACACAAAACCGAATACGATTCACCAACACGTTGAGCTAAAACGCGGGGCAAGGCGTATTGTCGCATTATTCATTCTGACTATTGCCACTGCGGTCTCTTTCCATGCTGTGCTGCACTTCCCACCCGTTATGGGCATGATGATGGGCTTGGCGTACTTACAGTTTTTCGGATATTTTTTGCGCCAAACTCTCAAACACTCACTCGCAAAAAAAGCAGCTATGGCAATTGCCAATGGCGATGATCAGGCATTGAAGCGCTTAGGCTCAGTGGTTCCGTTTGATGTGTTTCATCGTGTGTCTCGAGCCGAATGGGACACCTTGTTGTTCTTCTATGGTGTTGTGATGTGTGTTGGCGGTTTAAGTTTACTTGGCTACCTCGAACTGGTTTCAAACGTCATGTACACGCAATGGAACCCAGTCTGGGCAAACGTAATGGTTGGTGTCCTATCTGCAATCGTCGATAACATTCCGGTTATGTTTGCTGTACTGACCATGGAACCAAACATGTCGATGGGCAACTGGCTACTGGTCACATTAACCGCAGGTGTCGGGGGCAGTTTGCTTTCCATCGGATCCGCGGCAGGCGTCGCTTTAATGGGAGCCGCGCGTGGGCAATACACCTTCTTTGGCCACTTAAAGTGGGCTCCCGTCATCGCCTTGGGTTATGCCGCCAGTATTGCGGTACACTTGTGGATGAATAGCGGTTTATTTACTTAAAAGCACCGACAATCAGGTGCTTAACTTGCAACACAACCTAGCGGTCGGATGGATGGTTAACGCCATCCATCACTTCAATCGCTCCCAACTCATATGGGTTGACGCCCTCTAAGCAGCCGACATTATAGCCATACTCACTCGGGTCAGAACGACGCTGATGGTGCGTATAAATTCCGCACTCGCCACAGAAAAAGTGCTTCGCAGTGTGTGTATTAAATTGATACTGCTTCAAGACGTCTTCGCCTTGCACAATACGAATACCGTTCAAAGGTACAGACGCGACAATCGCGCCACGACGTCGACACATAGAACAGTCACACCGTCTCGGTTTCTCAATACCATTGGGTAACGCCAGTTCCAACTCAACTTTTCCACAGTGACAACTCAGTCGATGTAATGTGTTGATTTGGGTGTTGCCAACTTTCTTAATCATAACTTTTCCTTGTTGTTTTTCTATCTGTGTACATTATGTTAAACAGGTTAATATCATCATAATCTCGTCCAAAAACTCGACATCCATCACTTTTCGCGACATTTTATTGGCCGATTTGTTAGTTGCTATTTTGGCGACTGTCTATCGCGTCCGTGAGACGTGTTGTCTCCGGCGCGGTTTTTAAACCAAGGAAATTAATTTATGGACAAAGATCATAGCCTAAGAGAGAACCTCTTGGCTCTGACGCTCGGCAGTGCGTTGGTGTCACTTGGGGTGATATTTTTTAGCAAAGTAGGATTGCTCACTGGTGGTACGGCTGGTTTGGCGATCTTCCTAACCAAAGTGAGTGACTTCAGTTTTGGTCAGATATTTTTCGCTCTTAACCTCCCTTTTTATATTTTATCTGTGATGCGCATGGGTTGGCGCTTCACTATCAATACCTTTATTGCGGTTTCGATTGTCTCTTTTGCGGTCGATCATCTGCATCATGTGATTGAGATTTCACGAATCGAACCTTTCTATGCGGCACTTTTGGGTGGTGGGCTGATTGGAATCGGTATGTTGGTAATTTTCCGTCACAAAATGAGTTTGGGTGGCTTTAACATTCTTGCGTTGTACCTTCAGGAACGTTTTGGAGTTCGAGCGGGTAAAGTTCAAATGGCGTTAGATTGTGCCATCGTGGTGATGTCACTGTTCATTGTAGATGTGCACCTTATCGCTCTATCTGTTCTAGGTGCCATCGCAACAAACTTGATTTTGGCGATGAACCATAAACCAGGACGATACCAAGCAAAAGCGCAAGCAGCATAATCATCGCTGCATAGTCAACAACCCTAAAGCCCCCAACCAGTCGCTCGGGGCTTTTTTCATTCAACGCTAAGATCACGTCAACGAGCTCGTTTTGCAGTGCTGCTGCATCTCTTCATCCAATTTAGCTTTATATTTCTGGCTAAGATGGAAGTGTACTTGCATCAACAAGTCATGTGCGTGGAACAGCTCAAACGCGTCGCTACCATTTTGCTGACAAATAGCCTCACAGCGCTCAGCATGCACTTTGGCTTCTTGCGGTTTATCCGCTTTAAGCAAGCTCATCGTTAAGCGATACTCTGCGCGCTCTTCTTGCATCCAACCCCCTGCCACTTTCCAATAGTCTAGCGCGAGTGTTGCTGCTTCTAACATCTTCGATTTTTCCATGCACGTGCGCTCAGCCAGCGCTTCGTACTGACATGCTAAGTTGTTTGCAGTGATCGCGATAGCGCGCGCTAATGGCCCTTCTGCATCGTTCGGCGTCATTCCTAACGCTGCCTTCACCAACCATTGACTCGCCAGTTCAAGCTGAACAAGTGCAGAAAGTTCATTCGAAATCAAAGCGTAAACTCGGCGTTGCTCTTGCTCTTCCAATAATTCCATATTGTCAGTGCCATCTACGAAATAGCGCGCAACGGCAATACTGCGTTGAAATGCCAAACTCTCGGCAACCTTGCGTTCATCAAAGTGCTCTAAACAAGTAAGAAACTGTTCTGGGCACTGGAGATGCCCAATAGCGGTATGCAGCATCAATGCGAATATTCGCTCGATTTGGGTAACATCTTCCACCTCGCTCAGAGCCGTTTCTAACTGAGCATAAATTTGTTCGGGATTTTCCTCGTGATGCTGCCAACACTCACTCATGAAGGCATCAAAATCCGTTTTGAAAGGCATGTCCTTATTGTCCTTTTTCTGTTCGTATAACGAATATGAAACTCTACACTATCGTTCCCCCTGTGTAGCACGCTTAATCCCAATATGAGAATCGCCTCACTTAAAGCGGTGTACCTTGCTCCAACGCGAGCAAACGTTGCTTGCGCTCCACTCCACCTGCATACCCAGTCAGTTTTCCGCTTTTGCCAATAACGCGATGACAAGGCACCACGATAGAAATCGGATTCTTCCCATTTGCTAACCCAACAGCACGCACAGCTTTAGGGTTACCTATCGCATTCGCGAGATCTTGATAGCTCCACGTTTCCCCATATGGAATGGTCGTTAGTGCCTGCCAAACTTGATTTTGAAAATCAGTGCCTGTCGCTGCAAGGGGCAAGTCGAATTCGTTGCGCAGACCAGCAAAGTATTCATCCAGTTGGGTGACAGCTTGGCGCAAGACCGGATGCTGCTCGTCTCGCACCCCCAGCTCACTCGGCTTAGTGGTGCATGTTTCAAACCAAATGCCAAGTAAGCCCTCAGCGTTCGATTGGATAGTCACCGTTCCTAGTGGACTCGGCATTTCGGTATAAAATGTTTTCATGATTGATTCCATAAGTGAAACGTCGCGTAGCTTCCCCAAGGGGCCGCAGTGTGCGTATTCAGTGATGGGTAACGCTGCATCGCCTTTTTCACCACTAAGTCTTTATCTAGAAAGCAATCGGGTTGAGATTGCCCTCGCAGTTGAGCATAACTGACGGTCCAAGGTCCAATGCCTTTCAAAGCTAGCCAGTGCTGGGGGTCAGCTTCTGAGTTGTCCTGCATAAACTGGGCGAAGCGCACTAGCGTCTCTTTACGGCTTTGCGGCATGCGCAAAAAGCTCACGTCGGCGTTCGCAATATCACTGGGAGTCGGGAAAAAACGTTTTTCTGACTCTCCACTAAGTGTGGCCACCAATAAGTTAAGTTGACCAATCGCAGCTTTAACCGACACCTGCTGGCCTAAAATCGCTCTAACCCCTGCTTCCCATGCATTCCATACACCAGGAATACGAATACCTTTACTCGACACGAGCCCAGGCGCGACATACTCCAAATGCTGCTCAACAGTACAAATATCAGCGTCAAGATCGAACATACGACGAATGTCAGACACCAAGTTTTGCAGCTTCGTTACGTCTTCAATTTCAAACGCCAGTTCTAAGTATCCTTCACCTTTTGTCGCTTTAAACCAGGCTTTGCTGTTATCCAAAAAAACGTTGCGCTGATAACTCTCATCCCTCACCTGCTCGACCCCCTCAACCGCTCGTAAACGATAGAAGTCCAACATGTGCGACCAATTCAACTCACCTCGATAAGGTAAGGCAATTCGATTGCAACCCGCACCATCAAACTCTTTACGGCGTACTTGAGAAGGCGTTAGTTTGAGAAACTTTTGAAAAGCATCGTTAAAGCGGCGCGTACTGTTAAAACCTGACGCAAACCCCACGTCGGTGACCGACATAGAGCTGGAGTGAAGCAACTGTTTGGCGAACATTAGTTGCTGATATTGCGCATACTGCTTGGGTGACATACCTAGATACTGCTCAAACAACATACGTAAGTAACGGTCAGAAATCCCAACACGCTCAGCCAACTCAGACACCGAATGGTGATGCAACTCCCCTCTATCAATTAACGAAATCGCTCGTTGAAAGGTCGTCTCGACACCTTTCCATGCCCAAGATCCAGGCGCGCTGTCAGGTCGACAGCGTAAACACGGACGGTACCCTGCTTGAAGGGCTTGCGTCTTATCAGCGAAATACTCAACATTTTCTTCTTTAGGCAAATTTGCCGGGCAAATCGGACGACAAAAGATTCCCGTTGTTTTTACCGCCACATAAAATCGCCCATCAAAACGACTGTCTCGCGCGACTCGCGCCTTGTGACACTGCTCGAAGGTCAGTGAGGTATAGGGGTGAATAAACATAGTGCTTTCCTTGCTCATGCCTTTTGTCATTTATTGTTCATAGGCATCGTTCAATATAGTGTTATTGTAGCTTGCTTAAGCGCCCACAATTAGCCACTTTCGGAACTCAATATTGAGATTTATTGGCATTAGCGCTTTTGTACACTAAAGTTAGATCCAGAACATCACAACAACGTCGGCTAAAGGGAATTGGCATGGACTTACATACTTGCGTAATTGTATTAAGAAACCAAAAGGTTATTACCAGTAAATCCGTAGATCATTCTATTGGAATTATCGAAAGAGACTCAGATAACGAGATCTCAGAAATTCAGATTAATGCGACGGATGGACGTAATATTCGAACTTATCACTACAACAATGTAGAGGAGTCATTAGAGAGCTTAATGAACCTCTGACGGTTTTCTTTAACACACCTTTCTCCCTTGTTAAAAGCGAAAGCAATAGAGCACAGTACATGTGCTCTTTTTTTTGTTTAACAGCAAAAATGTTTATCGAAAATAATGACAGACCTTGATTTAAAACAGACAATAATCGGCAAATAAACACCCGAATATAAAAATCAAGACATTGATTTAAATAAATAAAAACCAATCATTCAATTTTTTAGAACGAGTTTATCAAAATCCTCCCGTTATTTTTATGCTCGCCTCTACCTAAACTGTTCTCAACAGCACGGGAGCACACGCTTCCCACTCATTGAAAAGAGTCAGAGGACAGAATCATGAAAGCACTATTACAGAAAATTACCACATCAAACGCAGGTTACAGCGCACTATCACTTCGCGTTCCAATCGGCATTATCTTTATGGCGCACGGCGCACAAAAACTATTTGGCTGGTTTGGTGGCTACGGCCTAGAAGGCACAGGTCAGTGGATGGCATCTATCGGTTTAGGTCCTGGCGTACTCATGGCGTTACTTGCGGGCAGCGCAGAGTTCTTTGGCGGCTTGTTCATTTTACTTGGTCTGCTAACTCGACCAGCAGCGGTTGCTTTGGCGTTCACGATGGTGGTAGCGATATTCTCTGTCCACTTTGAGAATGGCCTGTTCATGGCAAACAACGGTTACGAGTTTGGCTTGGCATTACTGGCAGCGAGCGTTTCTCTGGCGTTCTCTGGCGCAGGTAAAGCAGCGTTAGATAACTTTTTAAACAAAAAGCTCTCTTAAGGAGGCCTTATGATTACGGTAAGACATGCAGCAGACCGAGGTCGAGCAAACTTTGGCTGGCTTGATAGCAAACATACGTTTTCTTTTGGTAGCTACTACGATCCTCAACATATGGGCTTTTCTGAGCTGAGAGTCATTAATGACGATGTAGTCAAGCCTGGCGCGGGTTTTGATACACATGGCCACCGTGATATGGAGATCATCAGCTATGTGTTGGAAGGTGTTATCGCACACAAAGACAGTGAAGGTAACGTCAAAACACTACCTGCAGGTGAATTCCAACTCATGTCGGCAGGGAAAGGGATTTACCACAGTGAGTACAATGCATCGAACCAAGATACGCTGCGGTTTCTACAGATTTGGATTCAACCGAACACATTTGGAACCAAACCAGGTTATCAGCAAAAAGATTTTGGTCGCAATCCTGGGTTAACGACTATCGCAACTCCAACTGGAGAAAACGGCACGCTACTTATTAAGCAAGATGCGACTTTGCATCAGTTAATTCTTGAACCAAGTAGCGAACTAAACTTTGAGATTGAGTCGGGCCGAAATCTATTCATCCATCAAGTGACTGGGAGCCTTAGTGTCGACAATACCACTTTGACGGCTGGCGACGGCGCGAAGGTTGAACACCAGAGTAAGGTTGTTTTGCGCAATACATCAAACGAAAGCACAACAGCCCTGTTGTTTGACTTACCATAACTATCGATTCATCGAGATAAAAACAAAGCCGCCTTGATTTCTCAAGGCGGCTTTTTCGTTTTTCTGACTTTTCATTCAACGCTATTCGTCGGAAGTGCCAGAACCAATTTGCTGAAAACTGTAAGCGGTCAGTGGATCGATCTCTTTGACAATTTCTTCCACTTGCTTAATCGCGTCTACAGACGAGCTAGCTTTACGATAGCTCAAATAGATAGGGCGACACCAATCTTCTACTCCAGACACCTTGTGAAGCTGCCCATTAGCGATAAATGGCTCCACGAGAGAGATTGGTAAGTACGCGGCTCCACCCTTCTCTAAAATAAAGTCCAATGCGATACGCGCTGTTGAAGTGCGTAAATATGGAGCCGGAATCTTAGGGTGACGCTCAGAATGCTCTGAGGAGAAACGCGTCCCCCAGTCAACGTACACATATTTGTTTTCGAAAACGGTGTCTAAAGAATCTTTCTCAGTTGATACCAGAACGAGAACAACATCTGCCACTTTTTTACAGTTAAGCTCATCAGCTTTGATCTGATCGAACGCAAATGCCATATCTAACGTGCGCTCTAGCAAGCTACGACTGAGCATCTCACGTCCCATCACTTCTGCCATGAAGCCATAACCACCAAACGAATCTGTGACGACACTTAAACAATTCTGTAAATAAGCGTCCCAAATGTTTGGCGTGCCACCTAACGTTAGTTGCAGCGCTTTGCCATCTTCAAGCGATAATTCTAGCTTCGCTTGTTGCAATGTAGTGACCATTACCTCGGCATAGCTGATTAAGCGCTCACCTGCAGAGGTCAACTTTATGTTATTTCGATCACGAATAAACAATTGCGTATCGAAGTAACTTTCCAATTGTTTGATACGTGCGCTCACAGCGGCTTGGGTAATATAAAGGTTCTCAGCAGCACGTCCGAAGTGACGAACTCTTGCCAGCTCTAAAAATGTTCGAAAGACTTTTACATCCATAAACCATCTCCTGGTTAATATAAAACCAGATTAACAACTAATTAAAATCATGACGACAAAAAAGTTTTGTTTTTCTTTTGTTAGATTTAAGCCTAATTTTCGCCGTAAGTTCACTACATTCATCAATAACGGTTACAGAGGCTGTTGACATGTCTGACACTGAATTCCGTCATGGCAAAAAACGTTTTTACGATAACGTAAAATTCCCACGCGGCTTTGCAAAGTCTGGCGATTTTACTCTTTCAGAAGAGGAAATCCTAACAATTTATGGGGATACAATGCTTGGCTTAGAGTCAGGCGAATTAACACCTGAAAACAGCGAAGAGAAACACTTCATCAAGGTGTTAGAAAACCCGGGCAAAGCAAAAACAAAACTTGAGCGTACATGGCTAAAGTACACCCAACTTGCTCGTGGTCGCAAGCGCTTCCATACGCTAAATGGTCGTAACAAGCCTGACGCCACAGAAGAATACATTGAAGAGAGTTTGGTTGAAGACGATTAATAACCAATAACCTACCTAGTTCTCGCCTTTTTCTAGCAGTAGGCGAAAGCTCGTTTGACTTTACTGAGCGAGCAAGACAAGCTCATTTCTTCTCCTAAAGCCCAAGGGGGCATTCTCCCAAGGGCTTTTTTAATATTTGGGTGATGACCGTTTACTTGGCGAGCGTCGCAATCTTTTTCAGAAAGCTCTCTTTCAAATGCTCTTGGTCATATTCCAAGTGATAGGTGTTGTGGAAGCCAATTTTTAGCTCAACACCATTTCCTCTCAAGAAAACGTTGTACCCATCGTAGTCAGAAAACGCTTCTACACCTTCATACATTTTACCAAATTCGGTTGGTGTACCGTTGTTCATCACACATTCGTAAGCCTGTAGTACTTTGCTCGGATCTAACTCATTTTTCATACCGAATTCCTCACTGGTTTACACATTTCAATTATGGTTAAAGAATGAGCGCCATGCCATATCTAACCCATAATATTTGAAGTTCGTGTGCGATTTCGCACTCTGTAGGTTGTTAAAAAACAAGGTTAAGTGCGAAGGCAGAACTTAATTTAGATCATAAATTTTATCTATTGATTCGTCAGTTTCATAATGCAATTTCTTTGTAAAAAATCGTCTTATAAAAGCATTTAGATATAAAAATCGTCGACAAAACCAACATTGGTTAAAGAAAAAGCAAAATTTTGACCTAAAACAATAGCAGTTCGCCATTACTTATTTTATAATGCGAATTAATGTTTCAGTACATCGTCAATTCCAATAACTAGGGGCACAAAATGAGACTTATCCCGTTAACTCGAGCAGCACAAGTAGGTAAGTGGGCAGCTGCGCATATCGCTAAGCGTATCAACGACTTTAAACCTACTGCTGAGCGTCCATTCGTTCTGGGTCTACCAACTGGTGGCACTCCTCTAGCAACCTACAAAGCCCTAATCGAGCTTTACCAAGCCGGCGAAGTCAGCTTCAAAAACGTCGTGACTTTTAACATGGATGAGTACATTGGCATCCCTGCGGATCACCCAGAATCTTACCGCTCGTTCATGTACAACAACTTCTTTAATCACATTGATATTCAAGAAGAAAATATCAACCTACTGAACGGTAACACAGACGATCACGACGCAGAATGTAAGCGTTACGAAGACAAAATTAAGTCTTACGGCAAGATCAACCTGTTCATGGGCGGCGTGGGTAACGACGGTCACATCGCGTTCAACGAGCCAGCGTCATCTCTTTCTTCTCGTACTCGCATCAAGACCCTCACTGAAGACACTCGCATTGCGAACTCTCGCTTCTTTGACGGCGATATCAACCAAGTGCCTAAATACGCGCTGACTATCGGTGTTGGTACGCTTCTAGACTCAGAAGAAGTGATGATCTTGGTCACTGGTCATAACAAAGCTCAGGCACTTGAAGCAGCCGTGGAAGGTTGTGTAAACCACCTATGGACAGTTTCTGCTCTTCAACTTCACCCTAAAGCGGTGATCGTATGCGACGAACCAGCTCAACAAGAACTGAAAGTGAAGACAGTGAAGTACTTCTCTGAGCTAGAAGCAGAAAACATCAAAGGCTTTTAACCCATAGGATGGCAGCCTAGAAACACACTAAAAATACAAAACCCGTGTTGAACACGGGTTTTTTCTTATCTGAACAGCGGGCTTAAGTCGTCAATAAGCTTTAATACCAAACTGACGAAGACGCTTAGGAAGCACTTCATCCAACTTGTCTAGTTCACTCGGTTCGACTTCGATAAGATTGAAATGATGCTGCTCATAAACAGTACGAATGGTCTCACGGTCGGCCTGAGCCATCTCCCCATCGTCACTTCCCCAAAATTGCAAATAGACTTTACCGCCTGGTAAGTAAAAATCGCTAGTGACATCTTGGTCAATCGGCAGCTGACGCTCATAAGCGTGCACTACACCAGCCAAGTACAGCCAGTTGTCAATGAGCAACTCACCCTTAGAGCGTACGTAATGCCCATCTAATGTTCGGTGCTTGGCTTCAAATTTTTGGCGAAAGCTTGAGTACGATTTATCCGTAGAATGTGACTCCGCGTCTTGCCCTAAAAACTCAATGACAGACTGCTTAAGACGCTTGTTACGCAGCACCACATCGTGCCATACGACAAAGGTATTTTGTGTTTCTTTATCGGTTCTTTGCTGCCCACCAGCGCGCACACCAGCTTCTGTGACACTCCATCCCTCTTCGGATTTGGTCAACCAACCCAGTTCACTCAAAAGCTGGTTCATACGCTTCGCATTCAATTTCAGCTTTTCACCCAGTTGTGTAGCGCTCAATGTTTTCCCTGAGCTGGGAGTCAGCTCAATATGTAAGTTGGTCGGCCAGACGATGAACTGGCCAAATTTAGGGTGATCCACATACTCACCGCCAAACTTTGCCCCTTCTTCGGTCAAAATCCACTTTTCATCTTGGCGAACGATGTAGCCTGCACGTTTGAGATCGGCAAACAGCAGCTTAGCTTCTACCTTGCGCATTTTCGCTAATGCCGACGTCGATATTTTTTCAGACATGTGGGTACCTCATGCTGCTGCAAAATTGAACACTATGTCGTCATAGTAACGCATTGATTTCACGGCTTGAAGTCAGGCAAACAAGATTTCGTGTTACAAATAGCAAAGCCAGCGTATAGGTGCTGGCTTTGTTATTTCGGTAAAAAAGCGAATGTTATTTAATAAAAGCGATGCATCCTTGCAAAATCACTAAATTCACAATGTCGATGAAGAATGCACCGACAATTGGAACCACCATAAATGCTTGTGGTGATGGACCATATCGACTCACGATGGAACCCATATTCATGACCGCAGTCGGTGTAGCACCTAACCCAAAACCGCAGTGTCCGCTAGCGATCACCGCCGCATCGTAGTTGCCTCCCATCATGCGGAATGTTACGTAGTAAGTGAACATCGCCAACACTGCCGACTGAATAGCAAGAATAATAAGGAATGGGATCGCAAGATCGAAAATATTCCACAATTTCAAACTCATCAAGGCCATGGCAAGAAATAGAGATAGTGCAACCGTGCCAAGAATATCAACGGTTTCTAAATCAACCTTGCGCGCCTTCGTCACTTCCATGATGTTAGTGATAACAACACCAATAAACAGCGCATAAACAAAATCGGGAATCATTAACCACTTGATGTCAAAACTGCTTACCCAACTCTCGAGATACTTCGCGCCTGTCACGCAAAGTAGAATGATGGACAAGCTTTCAACGACTCTTTTCGCTGTGACACGATCTTCCTCATGTTCGTTGTACGTCACCAGTTCAGGGAAACTCTGATGACTTTGATTGGTGCGTCCGTATTCCGATTCCAAGTTGTGTTTGTTTAGTAGCTTTTGTGCAACAGGGCTGCCAATAATCCCGCCCATCACCAAGCCAAATGTAGCAGAAGCCATTGCCACCTCTAGAACATTATGCAAACCATACATTTCTTGAAAAGTTTGCGACCACGCAGCTCCCGTTCCATGTCCGCCAGAAAGCGTAATGGATCCGGCGATCAACCCCATGAGTGGATCTAACCCCAACGCTGTTGCTAAGGACACGCCGACCGCATTTTGGATAAGAATGTAGACCGATGCCACAACTAGGAAGATGAAAACCTTCGCACCGCCTTTAATCAGTTGGGTGTAATTTGCCGCTAAGCCAACGGTTGCAAAAAACATCAGCATAAAGACGTTTTGCAGTGGTAAATCAAAGGAAACATCCACACCGTTTAAGTGCATCGTCGTGATGACGCAAGCGACCACTAGACCACCAACAATTGGCTCTGGAATATTAAATTTTTTTAAGGTTGGTAACTTGGTATTGATGAACTGCCCTAAAAACAACACGCAAATTGCGACGAGGAACGACTCCTGTGGGCCGATAGATATTACCTGATTCATGAGACCTCTTTACTCTACTCTTTCTCATTCATTGAGCACGCGCTCAACGTGAGATAGGTGCCTAAGCCAGTCAGATTGCCTCTCGAAACTTTTGTTTTCTAGGCCTCTTTGACCATTGATTCTCATCAAGTAAGAAATAGGCAGACCTAAAATTATGCTAATTATCATTCAGTGAGAATATTCATTTAGAACAGGCGATAAGTGTATTGATGGGAAGAGAAAAACAACACTTCTCAACTTATGAGAAGCAATTAATTTCCATATAAAACAAAACCTCAAAACAACGACCACATAGGTGGATATTTAGAGCGAATAAGACAGGCGGATACACTAGGTTTTAAATTATTACTTTCTCTCTAACGCACTAGGTGTTATACATATATATAACACCATCTCAACCAAGAGATTCACTCATGACTAATTGGCATGATCGCCAACCGATATTTCGACAGTTGGCAGACCAGATCACGCAGCAAATACTGCAAGGTGTCTGGCAAGAAGGCGATGCTCTGCCCTCCGTCCGTAGCATCTCTGCAGATATGAAAATTAACCACCTCACCGTTATGAAAGGCTATCAATTGCTTGTTGATGACGGGCTAGTGGAGAAAAAACGCGGTCAAGGTATGTTTGTCGCTTCAGGAGCAAAGCTCAAATTACTCGCAGACGAGAAGGCACGTTTTCTTCAGCAACAAATTCCGCAGATAGCCGACACAATACAGCGTCTGGATATGTCACTCGACGAATTCATTCAACAACTAAAACCACACTTGAAAGGTGACCAATGAGCGCATTAGTCAGTGTAAACAACGTCTCCAAGCAATATCAGCAACAAGGAGAAGCACTGCATGAAGTGAGTTTCGACCTACATGCAGGACAAGTACTTGGCTTACTCGGCCATAATGGCGCAGGTAAATCAACGCTTATTAATGCCCTACTCGGTGCACATGAATATCAGGGCACTATTCGTATCAACGGATTTGAACCTATTATGCAACGCGACAAGATAATGCAGAGCTTATCCTACATCTCGGATGTCAACGTTCTGCCAGATTGGATGACCGTTGCTCAACTGCTTAACTATACCGAGGGCGTGCATCCAGGGTTCAATCGCGCCCAAGCAGATACGCTACTTCGTCAAACGGACATCAAACCTCGTGCGCGCATCAAATCTTTATCCAAAGGGATGAAGGTGCAATTACACCTCGCGATTGTGATCGCGACCAACACCCAAATCCTCATATTGGATGAACCGACACTCGGGTTAGATCTCGTGTATCGCGAGACGTTTTATCGTCACTTATTGGAATGGTTTCACGACGGCGAGCGCGTGTTGATCATCGCCAGTCATGAAGTATCAGAGATTGAGCACTTGCTGACAGATGTTCTGATTCTTAAGCATGGTCGCCCCGTTCTGCAAACCTCGATGGACAGTATCAGTGAAGACTATTTCATTCTTGAAGCCAACGACGAGCACCGCACACAAATTGAAGCGATGAACCCACTCTCGTCACAAAAAGGCCTCGGTTCAACGAAATGGTTACTCAAAGCCCAGTATGCCCAACAAGCAGAAACAATGGGTTCCATCCATGGGGTGAAGTTAGCGGATCTATTTTTAGCATTGCAGAAGGAGGCAGCGTAATGCGTTCAGTTGTCGCGATGTTGCAAAAAGAGTGGTTAGAAAACCCTCTTGTTTTACGTATTCCACTGTTTGTGTTGGCGTGTGGAGTTATTCTCTTTGTGAGTTTAATGAGTAACGATACTCTACAACACAATATGTTTTTCCAAATGAGCTTTGGTGGCGATGTCAGTGACATTCACAGAGAGCTTGGTGATGACGTCAATATGTTGATTACCGGAGGAGCAGGGCTGCTGTCTATCTTGTTAGCCGTTCAGTACTTCCCAAGAACGCTACGCAAAGAACGGGCGGAAGGCAGCATTATGTTTTGGCGCAGTATGCCTGTCAGTGACATAAAAACCCATTTAGTGAAGCTAGGGTTTGGCTTATTGGTGATTCCGCTCGTCTGCTCGGTGCTCGTACTCGCTGCAAATTTAATGTTGTGGTTGCTGAACATCTCTACTGATCACCAATTGGCTTTATTGTACCGCCAAGCCTCGTTAGGTTACGTGCTGCTGCATTGGGGAGAGTTTTTAATCAGAATGTTGTTCGCCGGTATTCTGCTGTTACCGCTGGCATTAACTGCGATGGCTATTTCACAAAAAGTGAACTCACCACTAGTCATTTTGTTTATCGCCATTTATGCGCTACGTTGGATGCCTATCGCACTTTTTGGTTACTACGGGCTAGATCACTTTTTCTCCGAAGTGCTTTACCTTCCGCTGCACGCCATTATTACACCAAACCCATTCAATACCATTCCTCAAGCGGGTTGGTTAAACGTTGGCATTTACGCCTTCATTGGTATTCTTGGTTGGACAGCTAGCCTCAAGTTCAGCCGAACCATTCAATAATCCGTCGTCCGATAAACGGCCAAAATCGAGCCATAAAAAAACGGTCACAACCTGTGTTGTGACCGTTTTTATTTCGCCTCTAGGAGCTCATCCACTTAACTTTAACCAAGGAATGAAATGTAGCCTTGCAAGATAATTAAGTTGACGATGTCGATAAAGAAAGCGCCCACAATTGGCACCACCATAAATGCTTGTGGCGACGGGCCAAATCGGTTAACGATTGAACCCATGTTCATTACGGCTGTTGGGGTTGCACCCAAGCCAAAACCGCAGTGCCCCCCTGCAATAACCGCAGCATCGTAGTTGCTTCCCATCACTTTGAACGTAACATAGTACGTAAAGATAGCTAAGACGACAGACTGCACAGCTAAAATAACCAAGAATGGAATCGCTAGATCGAAGATATTCCATAACTTCAAGCTCATCAGAGCCATCGCTAAGAACAGAGATAGCGATACCGTACCTAACATATCGACCGTTTCGGCATCTAACTTACGAATCTTGGTCACTTCCAAGAAATTCGTAATGATCACACCAATGAATAGCGCATATACGAAGTCTGGAATCATCAGCCATGAGATTTCATACGTGCTTACCCATTGCTCGACATACTTGGCCCCAGTAACACAGATCAGTAGGAAGAAGAGTTTCTCCACCACTTTTTTCGCCGTTACTTTATCTTCTTCGTATTCATTGTAAGTCACCAACTCCGGGAATTTCTCGTGAGTTTTGGCATCTCGACCACCACGACCATACTCAGACTCTATGTTGTTCTTTTCCACCAGACGCTGCGCTACAGGGCTACCAATGATACCGCCGATGATCAAACCAAAAGTCGCTGATGCCATTGCAATTTCTAAGACGTTATCCAATCCATACACGTCTTGAAAGGTTTGTGACCACGCAGCACCTGTACCATGACCACCTGACAGAGTAATCGAGCCAGCAATTAACCCCATCAAAGGATCTAAACCGAGCGCCGCCGCAAGTGAAACGCCAACGCCGTTTTGTATGATGATGTAAAACGATGCGACAGCTAAGAAGATAAAAACCTGCGCACCTCCTTTCATCAACTGAGTGTAATTTGCGGCCAAACCAACTGTCGCAAAAAACATTAACATAAACGTATTTTGTAATGGCAAGTCGAATTCTAAGTCGATGCCGTTGAAATGAAGAGCAGTAATCATGCAGGCTACAATAAGACCACCTACAATCGGCTCAGGTATGTTGAATTTCTTTAAAATCGGTAGCTTAGCATTAATAAAATGCCCCAGGAAAAGCACACTGATTGCGACCAAGAAGGACTCCAGTGCACCTACAGATATTAAATGATTCATATCGCCTCTTATTATTGTTCTCTTCATTCTCCGTAATGAATGAGTGTTAGTTTAACCTTCGTTCAATAGCAAATTTTCTCGCTTTATTGTTTCGAAAATACTCAAAAAGTTGGTGTAGATGCGCCTTAGGCTAGTTTAAGGGGCGCTCCTTAAGCGATGTGTCAGTTTTTACGCTGTTAGCAAGCCCTTAAATGTGAAAGGAGCTGATACAGCTCCTTCAAATGGCCCCTCGCAATACCTGTGCGTTATCGCTTGGGGTGTTGTGTTGTGAGTAAATTCTGGGTGACACTTTCTGAACCACTTCGGGCTCCCTTACTTAAACAGAATGTGTCAATTACTATCAAACAAAGTTCCTTCCCGTTGTAACCGCTAAACGCCGAGAGCGCGTTCAAAACAATTGGGTTTGCCTGTTCCTGTCGTAGCTTTTCAACTCTGGCTCATGGTGTATAAACGAGCCGAATCCAAGGAAACTCTCAGGCTGCAACAAACGTTTTCGTCACAACGGAGCAGGATTATAACATATCGCTGATAATTTTCTTCAATTCAGTGACATTCACCAACCCCATGGTTAAACCTTGCAATGATTAACTGCCTATTATCATTTTCACAGATAAAGATCGAAGCACAGTTACTCAGTAAGCTTCTTAGAAAACGATGCATAGCCAATAACTTCACCGCCGTTCTTATCCAAGAGGTCTTGATAAACGCCCTAGAGAACCAAGCCGCCGAAATATGCGATGTTATCATGATTGCTTTTCGAGACCGATGCCCCGACTTTGGCTGATGAGTACAACCCCAACTATGCATCAGGCAAAAACATGTATAATTTTTTATACAAGTTATTCAATAACAAGAGTCCCACATGAACATTCATTCGCTTTGCCCTGCGCTATTACTCAGCGTCGTCTCATCAGCTACAGCAGCTGAAAGCATTCGTATTCAATATTCTCCCGTAGAGACAACTCATGAAAAAATCGCCCAACAATCGATTCAAAGCAGCGATGTAAACACCATCTTTGTTGAGCTATCTCAGGTCTACTTTCCATTTGATAAAGCTCTCACGCTGGTTTACGGCGGAGAAGATGGTCCAATGTATGATCCTGATACACACACAATATACGTTCCTTACACTTTTTATTTGGAGTCGCTCAATTACTTCTCCAATAATCAGTATGAAGAACGCTTCGGAAAATCCCCAAAAACAGGGGCGCTAGATACGTTATTGCACACTTTACTTCATGAAGCTGGGCATGCTTACATCGAAGATCAAAGCATCCCTGTTCTCGGAAAAGAAGAAGATGCGGTCGATAATTTTGCCACCATTTTAATGATTGACTTCCTAGAAGATGGCGCAGATATGGCCATTAGCGCCGCCGACATGTTCGCATTCGAATCCGACGACAGACCGGACTACTACGATTTTGGCGAGTACATTGACGAACACAGCTTTGATTTGCAGCGTTACTTTTCAACGTTATGTCTGGTGTACGGTAGTGATCCTGAGCAATACAAAGCCTTACTCGATGAAGTAGAAAAAGACTACCTGCGTGATCGCAAAGAGTTCTGCCAATTCAATTACGGCAACATTCGCGACAATTGGCTGCATTACTTGCAAAACAATGAACCAAAAGAAAATTCGCCACGTAAAAGCGATTAGAAAATCTCAAACAAGAAAACCGCAATGACAAAACTCACCATATTTTATGACGGAACCTGCCCGCTTTGTGCCAAAGAGATGAAGGCGCTAAAACAACGCGATGCCAAGCAGCAAATCAAAACCGTCGATATCTATAGTGATGCATTCGCAGATTATCCTCAGATCGATCCTGAACAAGCCAACACCATTTTGCACGCCCTCAACGAAAAGGGGGAGCTTCTGCTTGGGTTGGACGTGACTCATCGTGCGTGGCAATTAGTTGGTCGCGGTTGGCTCTACGCTCCACTGCGTTGGCGCCTCGTTAAACCTGTTGCTGACTGGCTTTACCTGAAATTCGCAAAGAATAGGTATCGCGTCTCATATTGGTTAACGGGGACTTCTCGTTGCAATAGTGGGTCGTGTTCACGTTAATTGTGATCCCGCTTAAAAATGCTACGACCTTCGTCTAGATTTACAAATTTCCAGTACTTCTGATTGAGTAACTCGGTTAATCTCTAAGCATTACAACAATAAGTATTAACACTTTTATCAGGCAAGCTTATTCAGCTTGTCACTTGTAACGCTGCGCCGAGAGAAGGACGTCTCTATGAATCTGACGATCAGAAAACGACTATATATCCTTTCAATAATTCCAATTCTAACTATGGCAATAGGCATGATGTGGTTCACCTACGTACAAACCACGGCCTACAACGAGCACGAGATTGAGCAAACTCGAAGTCGAATGATGGAGATGAAAAAAGCCGAACTCAAAAGTTACGTACAAATGGCGCGTTCCGCTGTCGAGCCGCTACTCGCACAAAATGCCCCACTGGAAGAGGCTCTGCCTATTTTGAAACAACTAGAGTTTGGTCAATCCGGCTACATCTTTGGTTATGATTCAAAAGGCGTTCGCGTCGTGGTGGGTAAAAACACCAAAGGCATCGGGGAAAACTTCTATAACTTGCAGGACAAGAAAGGCAATTACCTGATTCAGGATTTGCTAAAAAATGCCAAAACTGGTGAGTTCACGACTTATTACTTCCCGAAACTCGGTCAGAGTGAAGCACTACCGAAACTCAGCTACTCAGTCTTTATTCCTGAATGGGACTTGATGTTGGGTACGGGCTTCTACACTGACGATATCGACGCCATTGTGGCAGACATGGAAAAAGCAGCACACGAAGATCTCAACACCACACTAACTGCGATAGCCCTGTTTTGTGCCTCGATAACAGCAATAGTTGCAGTCTTTGCCGTATTTGTTAACCGCAGCATCATGAAACCTATTGAGCAGTTTGATGCTTCAATTCACTCTTTCGCGCAAGGCGATGCAGATTTAACCGCGCGCATGGAAGAATCGAGCGTGCCGGAGTTCACCCAACTTAGCCGTAACTTCAATATCTTCGTTGAAAGCCTGCAAGGCATCATTAAGAGCGTTAGCCACGTAGGACAAGAAGTGGTTTCAGAGACCAACGAGATGTCACAGCGTGCATCGCAAGTGGATGAATTAGCTTCTGGTCAACGTGAAGAGACCGAACAAGTCGCAGCGGCAATGACCGAGATGACAGCAACGGCGCACGAGATTTCAAACAACGCTAACCAAGCAGCACAATCAGCCAGAGACGCCGATGAAAACTCGCAACAAGCAAAACACATTGTTGATTCGGCAGCGAACTCTGTCGAAGCACTCGCGCTAGAGGTGTCGGAAGCCAGCACGGTGATTTCTCGTTTAGAGAGCGATGTACAGAACATTTCTTCTTCGCTAGAAGTGATTCAAGACATCGCCGAGCAAACCAACCTATTGGCACTGAACGCAGCCATTGAAGCAGCCCGTGCAGGCGAACAAGGTCGCGGCTTCGCAGTCGTTGCCGATGAGGTCCGTAAACTGGCGAGTCGCACTCAAGACAGCACAGGCGAAATTCACCAAATGATTGAGCAGTTGAAGTCTGGCTCGGATGCGGCAGTGAAAGCCATGGGTTCAAGCCAAGCGCGTGGTGAAGCAACGGTTGAGGAAGCACGAGCTGCCTCTGCCGCACTGCAAGAAATCCAAGCCGCAATTGCTAACATCATGGACATGAACACGCTTATCGCAACGGCAACCGAAGAGCAAAGCCAAGTTGGGCAAGAGATTTCACAACGCATCGAAGTCATCTCTCAACAAAGCAGCCAATCGGCGCACCTTGCCAACCAAAACCGCGCAGGCAGTGGCAACCTTAACCACAAAGCTAACGAGCTGTACGACTTGGTCGGTCGCTTTACGGTTTAACGCTTTCCTCACCCATTCACCATGCAAACAGCGGCGCCAAAAAGTCGCTGTTTTTATTTCTGCTATCCTCATACGACTTAGCTATAATGCCGCCAACTTAGCACCTACAAGGGCAAACCAGATGATTATTATGACCACCAATTTCGGTGACATCGAGATTGAACTGAACCTAGAACGAGCGCCAGTTAGCTCAAAGAACTTCAAAAAATACTGTGAAGATGGCTTCTACAACGGCACCATTTTCCACCGCGTTATCGATGGCTTTATGATCCAAGGTGGCGGTCACACCGAAGACATGGCAGAAAAGCCAACGCGCGCACCGATCGCGAATGAAGCAAACCGTGGTCTAAAGAACCTTGTTGGCACTATCGCAATGGCGCGTACCGATGCACCGCACTCTGCAACGGCACAGTTCTTCATTAACTTGGAAGACAATAATTTCCTAGACCACACCGCAACCACCAACCTAGGCTGGGGCTACGCCGTGTTTGGTAAAGTGACCGCGGGTATGGATGTCGTAAATCGCATCGCGAAAGTGAAAACGACCTCTAAGCTTGGTCACGATGATGTGCCATGCGATCCAATCATTATCGAGAAAGTGACGATCAGCGAATAAACCCATTCGCCTCTTCGGAGAAATCGTCGCTATAAAACGAAGAAAGCGCCTAATGTCTTATGACCTAGGCGCTTTTTGTTTTTATTGCTGAAAAAATGAGCAGCGAGTTTACAGTGTAAAAAGTGAGCAGTTCTAGCGATTACATCCCTTTGAACAAACTTTGAGATGCACGGCTCACCGGGAGCTTGTTCTCTCCAACGTGAACAAACATTCTGCCAGCAAAGTCTTTGTTTACTTTGTTAATTTTGCACACTTGCACCACGCTTGAACGGTGTACTTGCCAGAACTGTTCTGGGTTAAGCTGCCCTATCAACTCTTTCAACGATGTGCGAATCAAATACTCCTGCACTTTACCCTGTCCTTGTTGGGCATACACAGAAACGTATTTTTCTTCCGCTTTGAAATACAACACATCAGACGTGGCAATCAGATGAATATCTTCCCCTTGCGTCGCTTTGATCCACTGAAGATATTGCGGCGTTTGTGGCGCGGATAATTGCTGCAACTGCTCCAATAGGCTGCTCATCTGCACATTACTGCTTTCTTGCTCTCGCTTGGCAAGGCGTGCTTTCACTCTTTCACACGTCGTCAGAAGGCGCTCATCCGAGATAGGCTTAAGCAAATAATCGGCAGCATTTTGCTCAAAAGCTTTGATGGCGTAATCATCGTACGCGGTGACAAACACAATCAAAGGTGGATTGGCGAGTTGATTGAGTTTTTGCGCTAAGGTCATACCATCCAAAACTGGCATACGAATATCGAGAAACGCAATATCAGGTTGGCTTTGCTCAATGGCTTGCAACGCTTGTTCACCATCGGCGACTTTGGCTATCACCTCTAGCTCTGGCCACACTTCAGCTAGGCTTTTATCAAGATGATGCCTCAATAGCGGTTCATCATCAGCAATAATGGCAGTAAACCCTGTATTCATTCCTTTCTTCCTTGATTACGATTCCATTGGCCAACTCAGGCGAACACAAACACCACCCTGAGCAGACTCACTGATAGAAACCTCTCCTTGCCCTGCGAACAAAGCTTCAACTCGCTGCTTGAGGTTACTTAAACCGACGCCAGAGCCCATGTGCCCACTAACATGATTCAAGCCAACACCCGTGTCTCTGACTTCAATCTTCAAGTTCTGTCGTTCACGCTTGATGAGCAAACTGATTTCGCCGCCTTCTCGCTTCGGCTCAATACCATGGATGATGGCGTTTTCGATTAAAGGTTGGAGCATCATCGGCGGTAATTCGGTTCTGCCTAGCCCTTCTTCCACCTCAATCTTGTAACTGAGTCGATCACCCAAACGAGTTTGTTGGATGCCTAAGTAAGCCTCAAGTAACGCCGTTTCATTGTCTATGGTGGTGTGTTCTTCGCGTGAGCTTTTGAGCGTCGCACGCAGCAGCGCGGTTAACTGTTCTAGCATTAGCTTGGCTTTATCGACATCTTGCGACATGAGCGCACTGATATTTGCCAAGGTATTGAATAAGAAATGCGGTTCAATCTGGCTTTGCATCTGCTTAAGCTGACTCAGCAACAGCGCACGATCTTGCTCTGCTTTCTCGCGCTTGATGGCTTCCAACTCTCGTTGAGCAACCGCCTCTTTCTCACGCGAGTAAAAATAGAAATAACACATACCGCTAAACAGTAATCCCATTAAGCCAACAGGGATCATATCGGAGATACCAAAATACTCTCCGAGCCAAAATTGCGCATTAATCACCCCAAACAATAAACAGGCAACAAGCGAACACACCACTTCTATCATACGCGGGATGGTTGGAAACAAACGGTCAATCAACCATGAGAAGAAGATAGCCGAATAGCCAAATCCAAAGCTAACCGCTACATGAATGTAAAATGGACCGCCCCAAACCGAGAGCGTCATTGCTGCGATAAAGAGACAAAATGCCGTGGTCACTAATAAGCTACGCGGCCATCCACTTTTCACCACTGATTTTGCTGAACACATTTAGAATTTCCCTTTGATGTTAAATACAATCATATGCTTATCATTGATTTGTGCGTAAGCAGATTGGTCGTCTCCGGTTAAAAAGCGTGCGGCAACTTCCACTTCTACACTTTGATCGCCAGTATCAATCCATTGGTAGTTAAGCCACTGCGTGACAATCACACCACCATCTTGTGGCGACAGCATCACATCCAACGTGGGGGTTACATCACTTAGCCAGCCCATATCCGCTTTGCCGTTCCATGCAGCCCATGCTTCCAAATCCCAACTCCAGTGCAACATTACGTTATGCTGAACGATATTGGCATGCTGAAACCCTTGGGCGTAGCTTGTCGCAAGTAGAGCGCTGCTAGCCAACAGAGAGTTGTTAGGATCAGGGATCTGAGAGAGTAATTCGCCACGCTCTATTGCTTGTTGCCATTCGCTTTTCGACCATGCACGGCTGTCGTACCAATATTCAGCAATCACGTTGTGCCCGGCTTGGTTTGCCCAATTCAACCCAATTAAGGCTTGGAATGCGCTGCCCAGCTCCTCAACCGAAACGGGTTGGTAAAGATCATCCTGCTGAAACTGATAGCCGACACTTTGGTTTTGCCACAGCATGGAACCGTGCATAGCGATGGATTCATCCCACACGGCAATGGCACTGGCTCCGAGTAAACCTCGGCGCACATCATCGTAATAACCAATAAGTTGATACTCGGTGTCACCCACCAGTGCATAACGACGAATACCAACACCTTGCTGCTCTGCGGCTTGATCAAGAGCACTCTGGTCTTGTTGCCCCCAGCTTGAATCCGTTGCAATCACCGTCCACTCGCCTGCCATATCGTAGCGAGAGAGTGAAAACACACCCGCACCCTCTTCTGCGACTATGCCAACAGGATTTTGTCGATAAGGCTTAAACAGATCCAAAGGTCGGTAGCCATAACCCACGCCCCAATCCACGCGCAACTTACCTAAGCTCACATCAAGAGTGGTATCACCGACTTGCCACTCCCCTAGCCAAGCCAGCTCTCGAATCAGCAATTGGTTATCAGCTTCACTCCACCAATCACTCTTTCCTTGTTGATTGAGGTACAAACCTTGGCTGTACAGAGCAAACAAGCCACTGAAGTTGTGATAATTCACCTGTACATCCAACAGTGCATTAAGTGAATCACGAGAACTGCCCTGCGCTTGCATAAATGCGCTATCACGCTGCTTGGCAGTTTCGTAGCTGACAGCCCAATCCCACTCAAAACTCAGCTCATCATTGGCAAAAACTGGGGCTGCTGCGCCCACACACAACGACGCAGCAATCAACAAACTGGTGCTTTTGTTAAGGTTAGGCTGGTGCGGTTTCATGTGACTTCCTTGCTCGTTTTTATGGTTCTATTTACGAAGCTCAGACTAAAGCTGAGTCGTGTTAGCTTTTGGCAAATAACTTGGGTTGTAGAACTTGTTATCCAGCTGCCAAGGCACGATTTCTTGATACTCGATAACGGTCTTTTTGCTCGGCTGAATGCTATCAAGCAAGGTCATCTCACTGACGTAGTCTTCACCGTTATCGCTTGCACGTCCGTATTGCGCTTGCTTGGCGAGTTTGCCAGAGCGCAAGTAAAGATCAGCTTTAATTGGAAACGCATCTTGCTCAGACAACCACAAATCGATCTTCTGATAGCTTGCCCCTTTGGTTTTCGCGGTTAAGGCAAGGTGATAAGCCGCAACACTCTCTCCGTTCACCGAAACGGTTTCTGTCGCTTTCCATTCACCTTGATAATCTTGACTCCACGTCAGGGTTGAGATGTCGCCGATAGACGCTTCACCAAGCAGCTTCTGCATTGGCGTAATGCGAATCGGACGGCGGCTCTTTGGCATTTGCAGCCAGTAGTTGTCGCCCATCATCAGCATCTTTTGCCCTGCTTCAACCGCCGATTTGAACACCACCAGCGATTCACGATTTGGACGCGTGTACACGTGGTAAAGACGGGTTTTATCTAACTCTTGGTCTTGATATAAGCGCACCAGTGACACCACTTTGGAGGAATCATCTTGCAAGCGGTAGCTGTCGGCTTTTTCAATCAATTGCGCAACTTGCTGTGCATCTAGTGCTGTTTCATTCGCACTGACATTCATGCTTGCAACGCCAGTTACCGTCAGCAATGCAATTGGTAATAGTGATTTGAAATTAAACATAAATCAGTGCCTCCGTAATTGGCTTGTTCACCCCTTTGCGTGCCGAGAAAAACGCCGCAACCAAACAAATCATCAATACTGCAAATCCTGCTATAGCTACTAGCTCCCAAGAGAAGTAAATCGTTAATGGGTAACCTTCTGTGCGTCCTGGCGGTGGCGGCATTTGCACATCCACGACCATCAGTAAGACGGTAACTAACCCAGTAAACAAAGCGCCAATTAAGCTGCCAATAACCGCAAGCAACCCTGCTTCGCGCAAGAACCCAGCAATGATTTCGCGAGGGTAGCTACCAAGTGCTGACAAGGTGCCGATTTCACGTGTACGCTCGGTGACCGACATGGTCATGGTGTTGAACAGCGCAACAAAGACCACCAACGCCATTACTGCGCCCATGATGCCGAAGATACGGTCGTACAAATCTTTCACTTTGAGGTAGAAGAACGCACGTTCTTGCCAAGGCGTAATCTCAATATCTTGGTCACCAAAGTTCTGCTTTTGCTTACTCAAAACCGAAGCCACTTGTTGCTCGACTTGGTTAGTTAAACTGGTATCGAATAGGAAGACAGATAACGCACTGACTTTGTCTGAACCGAGCAGCGATTGCGCGCTGTTGATGTGCACGTACAACTGGCGTTTATCAAGCTCAGGCACGCCGGTTGAATAGATGCCACGAACTTTGAAGTCATACGCATTCAATGCACCGTCGGTTGTGGTCGCCAGCAAGGTAATCCAATCGCCAACGTGCACGCTTAGGTTGTTCGCCAAATCAACGCCAAGCATCACTTCTGGCTCTGTTGAGTCATAACGCGATGCATGAATGTTGGACAACGTCTGCCCTTCGCGCACATCCAAAAACGGTCCTTTCATATCGAATTCGCGCTCGTTAACACCAATGCCGATAAAGATCGATGACTTGTTGCCGTTGGAAATCAAACCGCTGAACTCAACTCGTGGCTGCACGCCTCGCACTTCATTCAACCCAATCAATTGCTTGGTGATGTCGTCGGCATGAGTTAACCCGTTACTCAGCGGCATCTCTTCTTCTTTAGCGAAATAACCCGGCGTGGTTAACGTCAGATGCCCCGTGTCACGCGCTGTCGACTCTTTCAAACTGTCGTAGGTGTATAGACCAAAACCGCCCGCACTGGTTAACGCAAACACGGCAATGGCAATGATCAGCATCGACAACAAACTGCGACGGCGATTGCGTTGCAGGTTCAACCAAGCAAGGCGAACGGAAACTGGAATTAGCTTGCCCATGAAACCTCCTCCACACTTGCGTGCGTTTGGGTGATTTTGCCATCCACCAACTCAATGGTGCGGTCACAACGGGATGCCATACGAGGGTCGTGTGTGGCGACAATAAAAGTGGTGCCTAGCTCGTGTCCGAGCCCTTTCATAATGTCGATGACCTTGTTGGCAGTTTGGCTATCAAGACTTGCGGTTGGCTCATCAGCAATCACCAGTGCTGGTTTGTGCACTAAGGCGCGTGCAATTGCCACACGCTGCTGCTGACCGCCCGACAAGTTATCGGGCATATGATGAATAAACTCGCCCAAGCCAACGTGCTCTAGCATTTGTGTGGCGAGCTCGGTTTGTTCCGCTTTTGAAAAACCGTTGAGATGCAGCGGATACGCCACGTTCTCCAACGCTGTCATCACAGGCACAAGATTGAATTTTTGGAACACAAAGCCAAGCTTTTCACGGCGCATTTTCGCCGCCTGCATTTGTCCGGTTGGGTATGGGCTGCCTGCAAATGTCACCTGACCTTGGTATTGAGTATCCAGCATGCCAAGCACATTAAGTAAGGTGCTTTTGCCTGAGCCAGACGGCCCGCATAATGCCACCATTTCGCCGGCAAACACTTCACCAGACACGTCTCGCAATGCACGCACGGTTTGGCTACCAAGGGCGTAATCGCGGCTAAGTTGATTAAAAACGATCATGACGCCTCCCTAATACTTGGCTAGCAACGCTTTCGCGGTTTGCGTTTCTAGATTGCTATCACCTAACTGCTCCATTTGCGCTAACCATATTTTGGCTTGTTGAACATCTTCAGCACGCAATGCAGCTTCAATGGCGTAGCGATAAATCCAAGACGTTGCCGCGAAAGGTTGTTGGCTAAAACTCGGTTCATCGAGCAGAGAAAGGTACAGCTCGTAGCCACGCTCAAAGTGATTGAACATGTCAGGCAGAGAGGTAAACGTAGTAGCTGCCATGGCGGTAGCTAGCTGGTATTCCGGCAAGCCTTGTAAGCGTTGTTGCTCTTGCAGTGGTACTGGCTGATTCGCCATTAAATCCAAGCCTTTTTGGATTGTGGCAAGACCGCGCTCGGTGAACTTCATCTTGTTCCAAGGCATAAACGCCTCACGACCTTGCAACGTCTCCGCACTGCCCAAGTAAACCAAGGTCACCGGCGTTGCGCCCTGCTCTTCGAGTTGTTTGGATAGTTCGCCATAAACAGTATCAACTAAGCCAGAGTCACCCTGTGCTGCTTGGTTGAATTGACTGAGTGTGCGCTCGCTTGGGTTAGCCAGAGCCAGATTGCTGCTAAGTGCAAATGCGGCGATAAACGTACTTGCCAGTTTAAGAGCTTTGATTGAGCGAGATTGAGAAACCATCATGTACTGTCCTTAGTTGAACGTGATTTGATGGTTTCAGATTAAGGGAGAAGATCGCACGCTGCTTTTGCATGCGACCAATGGCAGTTATGCAGAGTGAATGGTATTGAGAGAGGATGAATGACATTCACTTAAACAGAAAATACAATTCCGCTCATTCGTAACTCTACATTTTTACGGCAGTCACAATAAAAGCACTGGCTTAAAATCTGAGGCTAGTGTATTTATCCATCCCACAGCTACCCATAACAGACAGTGTCGCACTCTCCTTTCTTACACACCTTTGCATGGTGTCTGTTGTTTCGAAATCGAGATTCTTAGCATCGGAATAGTTTGAACTCTTCGAGTTTTAGTTGTTTTCGCACTCAAAATAGGTGCGTTATTAGGTCGTTGAAAATGAATAAGCGTTATTTCCCAAGAGTTGATTTGCCACTGCTAATGGCGATCATTCCGATCATGCTGTTAAGTTCGCTCACTCTCTGGAGTGCCAGTAGCTTTAATGAGGCGATGCTCTTCAAACATTTGGCGCGCTGCGGACTGACATTAGTTTGTATCTTGGTCATGTCCTCGATTCCAGCGTCCAGCTATCAGCGCTCAGCTCCATATCTCTACATTATTGCGGTTGCTCTGCTACTTGCTGTCGCTTTATTTGGTGATAGCACCAATGGCTCTCAACGTTGGCTCGATATCGGCTTCTTCCGCTTTCAACCGTCTGAGCTAATCAAACTTTCCATTCCAATCATGATCGCCTGGATGCTGCATATTGAAGGAGGTCGACCAGACAGTCGGAAAATTGCGTTTTGCTTACTTATTACAATGATTCCTGCCGGGTTAATCGCGCTACAACCGGATTTAGACGGTGCAGTTTTTACCGTCATTTATGCATTGTTCGTTTTGTTTTTGGCTGGCATGAGCTGGAAAATAATATGCGGGTTTATTGCGAGCATTTTAACGTTAGCACCTATTTTATGGTTCTTCGTTATGGAAACCTATCAAAAGAGCCGTGTAACACAGTTCTTGCACCCTGAGTCCGATCCACTGGGTTCGGGCTACCAAATCATCCAATCTTTGATTGCGATTGGCTCAGGCGGTATGAAAGGCAAAGGTTGGATGAATGCAACGCAGGGAACACTTGGCTTTATTCCAGAAAGTCATACGGACTTTATTTTTTCGACCTATGCGGAAGAATGGGGCTTTGTTGGCAGTTTAGTCTTACTCGCATTGTACTTGTTTATTACTGCACGCGTTATGTTGCTTGCATGTCAGTCTGACCACTTTTTTAGTCGGCTGGTAAGTGGCGCATTAGCGATGAGCTTTTTTCTGTATGCTTTTATCAATACGGGCATGGTGAGTGGCTTGTTGCCAGTAATGGGTAGCCCACTTCCCTTCTTTAGCTATGGCGGCACGGCGATGCTAACTCAAGGTATCTGTTTTGGTGTAATCATGTCGCTGTGTTATTCCAAATATCGTAACGCATAGCGTTGCTTGAGAAAAAGCGATCAAAAAAGGCTTCCCTAAGGAAGCCTTTTTACAACGATATGAGCGAATTAATTACAGCTCTGCGTTGTGGTAAACCTGCTGAACATCATCACAGTCATCTAGAAGATCTAGGAATTTCTGGAATTTCTCAGCATCTTCACCCGATACAGGCGTATGAGTTTGCGGAACGAATGTGATTTCTTCAACATCGATCGTTAGATCTGGGAATGCACCGTTAAGCGCAGTTTTTGTTTTGAAGAATTCTGTGTGAGGTGCGAATACAGTGATAACACCGTCTTCTAGCTCAACGTCAGTAACGTCTACGTCTTCCATCATTAGCGTTTCTAGGATGATTTCATCATCGTCGCCTTTGAACTGGAATACCGCTTGGTGATCGAACATGTGAGAAACCGAGCCCTCAACACCAATTTTCGCACCGACTTTCACAAAGCATTGGCGTACATCTTGGAAAGTACGGTTGCCGTTGTCTGTTAGACAGTCAACGATAACGCTAGTACCGCCAGGGCCGAAGCCTTCGTAACGTGCTGGAGTGTAGTCTTCACCACCGCCACCGTTCGCTTTGTCGATCGCTTTATCGATAACGTGCGCAGGAACTTGGTCTTTTTTCGCTTTTGCGATCAGGTGTTTCAAAGACAAGTTCATGTCTGGATCACCACCACCGTTTTTCGCGCACATGTAAATTTCTTTACCGTATTTGGAATAAACTTTAATTTTCGCGCCTGCAGTTTTCGCCATAGAGGCTTTGCGCACTTCAAAACTTCTTCCCATCGGGATGTCTCTCTAAATTCAAATTTAATGCGAAGGATTTTAGCAAAAAGCGAAACCTTTTCAATTTCGCTTAGCAAAGGAATAGGGAGGTTACCTCATTCGTCGCATTGGATTGAACCATTGCCACGGTTCGCGTTAAGCGACACCCATTACTCGTTTGTACTTTTCGACCGATTGCTGGAAAAACGCCTTTTCATCAGCATCGTTAATCTTGGACAACTGTTCTTCTATTGCTTCAGGACCAGATTTGGCCTCTCTGAGCTTCCAAACCAAAAACGACGCCTGCTTATCCAGTTCGATTTTGTTTTTTTCGTCAGGCGGCAATAGGGATAGATTAAACGACATTCACAGCCTCAAGGTACTTTAAATACTAGCCGGGCACTATATCACACAGAGTTACAATTACAGAATAGAAACGCACTTAACTTGATCGATTTCAAGTTAACTATTTTGGCACCGCGCTGATTTTCAGTGCTTTTGGTAAATGCTGTTCGAATATTTGTTGTAATCGATTCTTGGTAACGGGTTTAGCCACGAACTCGTTCATCCCAACATCGAAGCAATGTCGCTGATCCTCTTTAATGACATTGGCACTTAGCGCAATAATTGGAACGTGTTTCCCCCACTCTCCCATTTTTCGAATTCGCTCCGTAGCAATAAACCCATCCATCACAGGCATTTGGCAGTCCATAAAAATCAAATCGAAAGGCTGCTGATCACACAGCTGCAATGCTTCTTCGCCATGGTTGGCGACACTCACTCGCACACCCAGTTTTTCTAACATGATGCGAACTACCTTCTGATTGACGATGGTATCTTCAACAACCAATACCCAAGGTTTATCGTTATCTTGAGGGCTGATTTCGTTGTCTTCCGCTTTCGGGAAATCTAATACATTAAGTTGGTCGGTATAGGTCGATTGCGCATTTATTACAGCAACAGGAATCGAAAATTCAAAACAGCTTCCCAGCCCAAGCTCACTTGTTAGTTGTATTTCCCCTCCCATCAAGTTAACCAACTGTGCAGCTATCGCCAAACCAAGCCCTGTCCCACCATACTTTCTGGTGGTACTACCATCAGCTTGTTGGAAGCGTTCGAAGATTGCTTGTTGGTGCTCTTTCGCAATACCAATCCCAGAATCCACAACTCGAAACCGGATAAGAGCGGTCTCTCCATCAAGTCGAGATAACGCTACAAGAAGCTTCACATGGCCGCGCTCGGTAAATTTAATCGCGTTGCTCAACAAATTGTTCAGAACTTGTTTCAATCGTGTGGCATCACCTTGCACTTCCGTTGGCAAGTGAGGATCAATATCGCTGAGCAGCTGTAAGTTTTTCTGCTTGGCTTTGACACTATGTAAACTGATGACATCGTCAAGTAGCTCGCGAAGATCATAGCTCGTGTATTCTAGCTCTACTTTGCCAGCTTCAACTTTAGAGAAGTCCAAAATGTCGTCGATGATCGTCATTAGTGAGTGAGAAGAACTGTCAATGATCTCTACAAACTCTTTTTGCTGGGGATCGAGGTCGGTGTCATTGAGCAACGACGACACACCAATAATGCCATTCATCGGTGTGCGGATCTCATGACTCATAGTGGCGAGAAACTCACTTTTTTTACGATTAGCGACTTCTGCCCTATCGCGTTCAGCCTCTAACTCAGTCTGGTGCTCTTTCACTTTCTCAACACTTCGGTTGTATTTCTCTGCCAAAACACTCACTTCATCAAAGCACCATCGTTTAGGGAGAGTCACTTTACTCGGCACTGTACCGCCACGAAAATCGCTCACCGCACCAGACAGCAATTGTAACGGATTGACCAACAAGCGAAACGCCACCCAAAGAACACCAATGATGAGGACAAGAATTTTGATCGCTTCTGTCGTAAGTAGAAAAAAGAACTGCTGCCAAAGATCTTCATATATCGCGCTAAGATCCGATTGAACCGTTAATATCGCGAGATCATACGTTTTATCGCCGACCCGATACTGCATCGGCCAGCTTCTCTCGACAACATCCTCAGAAAGCGCCGAACCTAATTCAATGATAACTTCGTCTTCACTAGCAATACGTAAGTAGTCCACCGAGGGCATACGCATTGCACCTTGAGCTTGTGTCAACAACAGCTCCCTATCCTCTACCCACAAACTCGCAGAAAAGCTCGATAAATAGCTAGACTCAACCTGCTTTAATTCAACATCTAAATGGGCTAAATCTTCGTGAAAAACTCGATATAAGCTCACTGTAGAAATGATGACCGTAAAGATTAAACTCAACGTTAATACCGCCAACATAAGTTGGTTGCCGATACTAAAACGACGTTGAGATCGCTCTTTTTCATCCATATGAAACCGCTCCGATAAACTTGCGCTACTCTAAATATAGCTACGCACAAATAATAATCGAGGATACGATGAAAAGACTTCTACTTAGATTGGCTTTTAGCTTAATTGTTGTAAGTTCTCATGTGACCGCAAATCAAGTGAACTATTACGTCATTGCTGAACAAGCTCGACCATTTCAAATTGAACAACAGGGACAAATGCACTCCGGAATTGTGACCGATATCGTCAGCGCTATCTTCGCGGAGTCGGATTACCAAGTGAATTATCATACTTATCCATTTAAACGTATGATTTCCATATTGGAAGAAGGCGCTGAGCCAAACTGGTTAACTTATGGCAGCCCGAACTGGGGCAAGGTGCAGTCGGAAAATTTATCTGAGGAGCCCATTTACACTGTAAAACATGTACTGGTGTCGAGTAGCGAGAAGCCTTTAGAATTCAAAAACATGGATACCATGCATGGTCGTTCTATTGTATTACTGCTAGGGTTTGATTATCCAAATTTAACACCGTTCTTTGAAAATGGCAGTGTCAATGAAATGCGTGTGAAAGACTACAACGCCGCATACCGAGTGATAAGCCGAACCCCTGGAGATACAGCTTTTGTCGAGATGGAATCCCGAGTCCTTTACAACTTAAAGCGACTCAATTTGCCGTTAGAGAATTTTCAGATACAGCCTTTCAGCTCGGTTATTCCTGACTACTCAATCTACCTGGCTTTTTCACCTCAAATGCAACCAGAAACTCAAAATTACATCAATACACGACTCGTTGAATTAAAAACCTCAGGGGAAATTGATGAAATCATTCAAAAGTATCAATGAATCAACTCATTAACAAAAACGCCAACGATGATACGTTGGCGTTTTTGTTTCTGAGAAATCTGTAGAACTTACTTAGTGTGGTTAACAAACTTAGGATCAAACATGTGCCCCAATTTACTCGCCTTGGTTTGCAGGTAATGTTGATTACTTGGGTTATTCCCTTCTTGTAATGGCACTCGTTCAATGACGTTAATATCAACCGCTTTTAAGGCGGCGAGCTTGCGTGGGTTATTCGTCATTAGACGCACAGCGTCAATCCCCAAATGCTCTAGCATTCCTTTACAGAACGCGTAATCACGCATATCAGCGGCAAAACCTAAACGCTCATTTGCTTCCACGGTATCTGCGCCATCATCTTGTAAGTGATAGGCACGAATTTTATTAATCAAGCCGATTCCACGCCCTTCTTGACGTAAATAAAGCAGCACGCCACATCCCTCTTTGACGATGTTTTGTAGCGCTCTATTAAGCTGAAAACCACAGTCACAACGCGTGCTAAATAGAGCATCTCCGGTAAGACACTCCGAATGCAACCGAATAAGTGGTGCTGCACTTTTTGTTGGCTCGCCATAGACCAGAGCAAGATGCTCTTTATTTGTCGCGGCTTCAATAAAGCCGTACATCATAAATGTGCCCCACTGGGTGGGCAATTTGGCTTTATCGATAAACTTCACGAGATTGTAAGGCTCAACATGTCTCAGCTCTGCTCGAACATTCATCAGAATCTCTCCTAGATGATTTTCTCCTTTACCATCTCCCCCGTCTCCCCAAAAGGCATCTTTATGAGAATGCTCTGTTAGGCAAGCGTTACCCGTTCTCATTAATTGCTGCGCTAATGGTGGATTTTGTAGAAACTTTTCCCTAACGATGAAAGCCATAACAGCCAACTTTATATCGTCCCAATCGCTTCTGACAAAGTGTTCGTATTTACGGCTTAAAGCAAACGCTTCATCAGGGGTGCTTGCGTGCTGAATTTTACTTTGCAACTGAGCATCGAGAAACTTTTGGGCTTGGTAATAATGTTCGCTGGTGGGCCAAGTTTGGGAGGAGATATTGACTGGGGCATGGCAAAAATTTGAGAGAAAACCGTGGGGCTCATCGGGCTCATAAAAAAGGATTTGATCAACCATACTTGCGCTCCTTGCTTTGTGGTTGCGATAATCAACAAAAAGCATATCGCTACTGATATATCTAGTAACACAAGGTCAGATTGTCAAACTTCTTCGGGACGGGACGTGAGTGTGAAACTCGTGCTTTTGAGGCGCAAGACAGATAAATGGAGAGTTTGAATAAGAGAGTAATAGAGTGAAAAAATAAAAAGGGCAGTCCGTCGACTACCCTATGGGTTGCTAAACCAACCTGAGGCGATCAGTGTATCAAGCCAAGCTCCCTTGCTTCTTCAATGGTCAACCCACTTTCACGGATCTCACGTAACGCTTCAATGCGTCTTCTGGCTTCTGCTGATTTCACTGTTTTCTCTGGCTTCACAACGGTTTCCTCATCAGGTAATTCCCATTTGTGAGCGATGTTGGTCATCTCGTCATGGTCGATAGAATTAATGGACATATTTCCTCCGAACACACCATGTTTTCGATGCGTAATCTATAGCAAAACCGGAACAAGGTGGTAAGAAAAACTGTAGGGAAATGTGACCCCTCCCGCCCTTTCGTTAACTCCTTAATAGATTCATCATTTAAGTTTTGCCAAGGGACAAATTTACGATTAAATTTGAGTAATTCCCCCTACGAAAAGTGTGCTGATCTAGCTCTCAATTCTGCTCTTCTTTAGTTTTATCAACGACGCATTACACCACTTCCTGTTTCACCTAACTTTCGAGTCACTTCACTGATTCATAGTTTGATACTTTCTAAAAACCGCCACACCTGATAATGATAATAATTATCTTTTAGATTGGTAAGGTGTTTATATGGATGGTATTAACTTAAGTCATGCATACCACAATGACCCGGTCATCCAGATCCGAGATTTGTGCGTCGATTACATCACTGATAATGGTGATTTTAATGCGGTAAAGTCCGTCAGCTTTGATATCGGCAAAGGCGAAGTATTTGGTCTTGCCGGTGAATCTGGATGTGGTAAAAGCACAATTGCATTCTCAATAAATCGTCTTCATAAGCCGCCAGCGTTCATTTCTGGCGGTAAAATATGGTTTGATGGCAAAGATATCCTTAGTATCTCAGACTCTGAACTGACCGCTCTAAGGTGGAGTGAAATCGCCATGGTGTTCCAGAGCGCGATGAACTCACTCAACCCTGTCTTAACGATACAAGAGCAATTTGCAGATGTGTTACGACACCATCAAGGCCTCACTAACGCTCAAGCAAAAGATAGAGCAGAAAAGTTGTTGGACTTGGTCAATATTCCTCGAGAACGCTTAGCAGAATATCCTCACCAATTTTCAGGAGGAATGCGTCAGCGGTTGGTGATAGCCATTGCTTTGTCTCTAAATCCAAAACTGATCATTATGGATGAACCCACAACAGCATTAGATGTAGTGGTACAGCGAGAAATTTTACAGCAAATTTATCAGCTTAGAGATGAGTTCGGTTTTTCAGTCCTCTTTATCACTCATGACCTGGCACTCATGAGCCAACTATGTGATCGAATTGCAATCATGCGTCACGGAGAAATCGTCGAAGTCAATCGAGCATACGATATACGCAATCATCCTCAACACCCTTACACGCAAAAGCTATGGGCTTCTTTCCCAAACATCCATGACGTCCACAAACAACCAGAGTTACAAGGAGCGTAACCATGAGTCAACCTATCATCCAAATGAAAAATGTGATTAAAGAATTCAAAGTGGGCGGTGGTTTAGCGAAAGAGGAAACCTTTCGTGCGCTTCAAGGAGTGACTTTTGATCTGTACGCAGGAAAAACCTTGGCTTTGGTTGGAGAGTCAGGCTGCGGTAAGAGTACTTGCGCTCGCTTAATAACCAAAGTCTATCCTGCAACGGAAGGCGAGATCCTTTTCAATGGCACTGACATAAATGAGATCACGTCACGATCGGCTCTACAAGAATATCGCAGTAAAGTACAAATGGTGTTTCAAGATCCGTTTGGCTCTCTCAATCCAACTCATACCATTCGCCATCACCTAACACGTCCTTTAAAAATTCATAAACAAGTCAAAAACGAGCGCGACATCCCAGCCCGCTTGGAAGAGCTCCTAAAGCTGGTGGAACTACCTGAAGAGACATTGAATAAGTTCCCTCACGAACTCAGTGGTGGGCAACGTCAGCGAGTAAACTTAGCAAGGGCTTTAGCGGTAGGTTCGCAAATCATTCTTGCGGATGAGCCTACGTCTATGCTGGATGTTTCTATTCGCTTGGGAGTGTTGAATTTAATGCAACGAATGAAGCAAGAACTGGGAATTGGTTTTTTATACATCACTCATGATCTGGCGACTGCGCACTACATCGCGGAAGAAACCGCAGTAATGTACAAAGGGCAAATCGTTGAATGGGGCGACACGCATTCAATACTTAAGAATCCGCAGCATCCTTATACTAAGCTGTTGATTTCTGCCGTTCCTGATCCTGACTTACCTTTTGGTAACTTAGTGAAAAATGAACCAAACTATTCGATAGATGCCGATGAAATTCGTCAACGTAGCAGCATAATTGTCGACGAATTTGATCAAATAGGACCAAATCACTATGTAAAACAATGGACTGAGGCAGCGTAATGGATTTGAGTACTTGGCAAGATCAAATCGCCATGTGGTACGAACAGCGGAAACATGATCAAGTAGAAAAATTGGAAACGATCTTATATCAGGTGCCTGATGACGTGTTTGGACCCGAATTGAGTGATCTTCAAAGTAAAGCGATTGCTTGCTGGTTGGATGGATGTTTACGCGTGTTTCAACATGCAAGGTACCAAGACCCTCAGAAAGCATATCAAACTTTGCTTTATACGAGTGCAAAGCTTGAACAAGCAGCATGCCAAGTCTCGACTGATATTCTGATCAAAGATTGGTGTTTGAGACGACTTCAGCATCTCACCGTTGTGGCGTTAGAGTTTTGTAATCAGCAGTGTGATCAAAACAAGTGGCAGGAACAAGCCCATAGCTTAATCGAATCACATGTTGCGTTGATGCGTTCATTACATTGGAATGAACCTAAGAAGCATGATCAAGGTTTGCCTCATTAGTCCGGAAAAATGATCAAGGCTTAATTAGCGGAATTTTAGGTAAAAAAAAGCGAGTTTCCTGAGGAGAAACTCGCGAAGTCTATTCAGAATGAATGTAACAATATGAGCCAATCTATTAATCATCAGAAAGGACAAAAGGTTGTCTATTCGGGATAAATAGTAGTATTAGGCTTGGCTTCTAATGTCAGTGGTTTGTAAGAGTTAAGTCTGTTTTTTATCATCGAAAGACATTGTTACATTTCAAACCGATACATCACACCTATAGCTTGATACACATCAAGCGACATTTTTAAATCGCCATTTCATCCAAGGCACGAAATACCATTTCATCCATGTGACCATCGAAGATTTGACGACAAACTTTCCGACGCACCGCTAACCCCGCAATCAAGCGCTCGATGGTAAGATGCTTGACATCGTTCTGGGTGTTAAACAGCTCGACGGTTTTACTTAATGTCTCATAAGGAATCGGCTCATCCCCTACCCTTAGCCAATCGAGCTTCTCTATGTAATCTGAGCACTCTTCTTTGATTGAGGCATACGAGTGCCCTGTCATCGCAGATAAAGCCGTTATACTGCGTTCTAGAGCCTCTGGTGAGGTATATTTAGATAGAGTAATGGTGATCTCATCAGCATTGATCTCTACCAAATGTTTTCTTTGCTTCACGCGTCGCCCTAAATTTCCTCTTGGAGACGGTGCTTTGCGTTGAATGGGCTCAAATTCGCCGTCTATGATGCCTGAGAGCTCCTCAAGCTGCTGTCGGGTTACCATCTCATTACGAAGCGGGTTTGGCAGCGTAGGCGCCATGTTGCGCTTGCCTGCGTTGGTTGTACGAGCACGTGAGTAACGCAGCACCTCTTCGACGTCACATTTGATGTCGATCTGGTAATCCATCACTTTATCATTCTCGATCATAGTTTCGATCGTTAAGTGATAGCCCCATAAGTTCACCACAAAAAGATCGTCTGTCCCTTTGCCGTCTGACAAGCGTTTCAGCTCACGGATCAGATCCATTGAGAACCGACGCCATTCAATGTTACGTGCAAGCTTCTGATTTAACTCGCTCAACAGCATGCAATCTGTGTGTCGGCGCACCATACGGCTACGGAAAAACGAATACAGCTGGAACACCAACGTATGCTGTTTCAGGATTTCTGGTGGGAACAAGAAGAAATAATCGCGCGTTAACAGCTCTTCATAAAACGAAGGTTCCCAAACTAAAATATATAAGTTTGGCTTGATACGAATTTCACCATCGCTTCCCTCCACTGGTGCCTCTTCAGAGGCTGTGATGGTTCGAGCAAGAAAACGAAAACGATCACTTTTGAAGCCCTCTGGCATGTTTTCACTTAGCCAACGTCCAGTAAGTTCATGGAGCTGAAAATCAGTGAATTCAATGCGATCAATGCTATCGCGAATGGAATCACGAGCTGGGCCACTGTCTTTTTTGCCTCTGAGCGACAAAATATCAGTGATGTATAGCGGCGTTTTGTTTGGTACGTGAGCAGCATCAAGCTGATACTGATCTTTGTGATGATCATGATACTGAACCGTTAACGTGAAGAGAGCGAACAGGGTCATGAGATCATCCACAGTCATGATATTTTTGGATGATCGCGTCTCAATAACGGCTTTTGTGCCAGAGATCGACACCATGGATTTCTGATAACTTTTTCGAGTTCTTGGTGGCGCAAGTGCTTGGTCAATGATCCCAGCCCAATTTGTTGGAGATACAACAAATTGATCGGCTTCATCTTTCATCGTGGGAGGTGTGTTTAACCCGTGCTCATTCAACAAACGTTTGTTTACTTGAGTCTGAGCCAATGCTTTCGAACGTTTTTGTTTTTCGTTCTGGCGAACTTTGTCGGTAACAAGACTTGTTGCTCCCAACACAGATATAAGCTGATTGGGATTCACAAATTTATGTAGCATCGTTTTACCAGCAAGTCCCTCTTCAAAACGCACTGGAGTTTGAGTAAATAAACCAATATTTACTGCCGCGCGCAAACGTTGTTGCAAGGCTGCACGTGTGAGTTGCCCATCTGTTGCTTCCACAATCTCTGTGGTTGAAACCAAACCATCCTTGCTGCTGAAGCCTCGTAATGAGATCAGATTAAGCAACTCTAAGATGCTTTTGGTCACCCCTTTGAAATGTTGGTACTGCTCTACCCAATCCGCAGAGGATTCATGTACCTCAAAAAGATGGCCATCTTTGTGGCTTCTCGGTGCTTTAATCAGAATTTTTTCATCAGCCGTCATTTTAGATCCAGATCACACTAGCCGTAGTTGTGCTATGGTTCCGAAGAATAAAGAAAAACAGATCATAAATAAAGAAAAAAGATTGTTTTTTAAATAACTGATCTTTTTGATTAATCTGATCTTAATTGATTATATGATCTAATGATCTGGCTTGAAATTTTTCGCTAAGCTTTTGTTCTATAAGACTATTATTTCCATTTATTTCGGAACTATGATCATAAGAAGTCTGAAAGTATGATCAACAATAACCTGAAAGCATGATCATATTTATTCGTAAGCATGATCATTAAGGTTATGAAAAGATGATCAAAAGAGTCTTGAAACGATGATCATGATGTTTTTACAGGTTATCCACAGATGCAGTATTTAATAATGATCTTCACGATGATTATATTGTGCATTGGTGATGTTATTTATACTCGGATCGATGATCAAGAGCCAATATATCTATCGTTCTGGCGTCCATATTGATGAGATATGACTCATCTGATTAAAATACATTCAAGTCGCTCATATTTAGAAGTAAATCCTAGTCTCTGCTTATTTACAGGAAGCATGATCATGAGAGTGTGATTTATCATAGCAACTTGAGCAATTTCATTGTTCCGGCTTCTATACCGTCAATTTCTGCTCAATCCCCCATTCTGTCTGCACTCAACCGTAAATCAGAGAAGAAAACTCATGCTTCCGAGAGATTTTAAGGCTTGATCATATTTCCGACTAATGGATCTTATTTTATTTGCGTGTTTACACCGTACTCTGCTCAATTTTTCCATGATCATGCTTTCGGATTTGTTTATTAACACGGAAGCATGATCATAAGTATACCTTGATCATACTTCCATAGATGTTTCGCTGGAACTGCCCTATTTTGCTCGGAGACATGATCAAGGTGTTCAGGTCTTTATTGTTCCGATATTACTTACTATTTTTCGTTTAAATTAGGTTGGTCTAACATAATCCGTAATTTAGCTTAAGATTATAATCGTTCCGGTAGAAAATTGATTTACATTGTAAATGAGTGACGCTGTAACACTTTTTATTTTTAAGTTTAGGTGTCCACTTATGAGAAGATTATTTGATTAAAAATAGTTATCTTTTTGACCATAAATCATAAAAGCGTCGATTTGGGTGTTTTTTTATGTGATGGTAATTCAAAATGTTCGTGCACCTTTTTGTTGTTTTTGGTCTTTACTGCTGTACAATTGCAGTTATAAATCCTTCCAACGGAATTTGGCATGAAAAGAGAAAAAACGATTGAAAACCTTCTTGAGTTAGCGGAGCTGACTCAGCAGGTTCAAGCTGACCGTATTGAAATTGTTTTAGAAGAGCGAAGCGATAACTACTTCCCACCAATGTCGAAAGCGATGATGGAAACCCGTTCTGGTCTAACTCGCCGTAAGCTCGACGACGCGATTGGTAAAATGGAAGCCGCTGGGCATCAATTTACTAAAAACAACGCGAATCATTATTCAATTACGTTAGAAGAAGCACACATGCTCATGGATGCGGCTGAAGTGCCTAAATTTCATGAGCGTAAAAAGAATTCAGGTAACAAACCTTGGATTATTAATGTGCAGAACCAAAAGGGCGGTACAGGTAAATCAATGACCGCGGTTCATTTAGCGGCATGTTTAGCGCTAAATTTGGATAAACGATACCGTATTTGTTTAATCGACTTAGACCCACAAGGCTCGCTACGTTTATTCCTCAACCCGCAAATCAGCATGGCAGAGCATGATAATATCTATTCTGCGGTAGACATTATGTTGGGTAACGTGCCTGATGGTGTGGAAATTGACAGTGAATTTTTACGTAAAAACGTATTGCTGCCAACGCAATATCCGAACTTAAAGTCGATTTCAGCGTTTCCAGAAGACGCGATGTTTAATGCGGAAGCATGGCAAACGCTATCTGAAGACCCATCACTCGATATCGTCCGTCTGCTGAAAGAGCAACTGATTGATAAAATTGCTGATGACTTCGATATCATTATGATTGATACCGGTCCACACGTTGACCCATTAGTATGGAATGCGATGTATGCATCAAATGCCTTGCTCATTCCTTGTGCGGCTAAGCGTCTGGACTGGGCTTCAACAGTAAACTTCTTCCAGCATTTGCCTACGGTATATGAAATGTTCCCGGAGGACTGGAATGGTCTTGAGTTTGTTCGCTTGATGCCAACCATGTTTGAGGACGACAATAAGAAGCAAGTTTCTGTTTTAACTGAAATGAACTATCTTCTAGGTGACCAAGTTATGATGGCTACTATTCCTCGTAGCCGTGCGTTTGAAACCTGTGCCGATACCTACAGCACAGTATTTGATCTGACAGTAAGCGATTTTGAAGGCGGTAAGAAGACACTAGCTACCGCGCAAGACGCTGTTCATAAAAGCGCACTGGAATTAGAGCGTGTGCTGCACTCTAATTGGCCGTCATTGAATCAGGGGTAATAAGTAAATGGCTTTGAAAACGTCTGAATTAAACGCGAAATTATTTGGCAAAACGAATAAGCGTCGTGTTGTGACTCCGCAAGAGGCGCAAACTGCGGCAAAAGAGAAAGCTCAAACGATTGAACTAGCAGTTGCAGGTGAAAATATTGTTCAGTTTGAACTTGTGCGTATTCCTGCAAATAAAGTTGCGACAGAAACAACAGTATTTGTTGATAACGCTCGTGAGCAATCGTTCTTAAACGAACATGCTTTATCTGATGTTTTAGTCACACTCAAAGAGCGTGGCCAACAATATCCAGCGGTGGGTCGTAGAACTGAAGATGGCAAGATTGAAGTTTTAGATGGTAGCCGTCGTCGCATGTCTTGTATCCTCGCTGAACAAGATTTTTTGGTTTATGTTGCTGACAACATCAATACTGACCATGCTAAGTTTTTGTCTGATGTGGCAAATGCTCACAAACCGCTCTCTTTATACGAAAAAGGTAAAGAGATGCAGGCTAAGCTTGATAGTGGTGAAGCTGAGGATCAGAAAGCATTGGCAAAAATGTTCCAGTGCAGTGAAGCGTTGGTAAGTGGCGCTTTAAAAGCCGCAGCATTACCGTTAGAACTGCTTCAAGCGTATCCGAATGTTGGCGATCTCGGTCGCCCAACAATCGTGAAACTGCACAAACAGTTTTCAACGCTAACGCCAGAGCAGCAGCAAGAGCTGTTAGATAAATGTCGCTCTAGCGAAGGGTTTTTATGGCAGCGAAGCACAGCTCAAGGCGTTGCTCGTCTGACAAAAGAAGTCACGGAAAGCATCGAAAATTGGATTACTGAACTTGCACCAGCAAAACCTGGTAAGAAGACGGAAAAAGTCGACTTAGTTAAAGGTCGAGCAAGCTATAGCCGAAAAGGTAGCAGCCTGGCGTTGAACTTGAAGAAAGTTGACGACAGCTTAATGGAAGAGATTCTTGCGTTTGTACAAACCAAACTGCAATAACAAATGATGATTGAATCAACCGCCTCCGGGCGGTTTTTTTATATCTGAGAAGCGTCAAATTAAAGATGTGATACCATTACGTCAGTTCAACGTTGGATAGACAAAATGCAGACACAATCTGATTTCCTTTCATCACTTCAACATCAAGCTCACCAATCTTTCCAAAGGATTGGTGTTGTCATTCAAGGCGAGGCTTCTTGGCAAAATGCGTTGATGTCAGAGTTCCATAAAACGCAGCGCCATCAACGTTGGTTTTCTGTTGGTGATTTTGGTTTGAAAAACGTATCCAGTGTTTCGTCTAAACAAGGACACATGTTGCTAGGCAGAGAGTGTGACGTTCTATTGTTTGATGCTCGAAATGGCTTTGACGCCAATAGTTTTACCGCCGCGCTTGGCTCATTGGTTGGCGGCGGTTTTCTTATTGTCATTACTGAGCTGCGACAAAATGCGAATTTTGCTCAGCAATGGATGCACAAACAGTGGGAGAAGCTCGTTGTTATTGAGCAAGACAAACCATTGCCAACGGCTCCAGACATCAAGCAAGCAGAAAAAGAAAGCCACTACACGGAACAAGAACATGCCATTTCTCTAATTGAAAAGGTGGTGACAGGACATCGAAAGCGACCGTTAATTTTGACCGCTGATCGTGGGCGCGGAAAAACAAGTGCCCTCGGCATTGCGTGTGCGAACTTATTACAGCAGAAGCCACTTAGAATCTTAATTACGGCACCATCTATAAAAGCCGTTGAGCCTGTTTACCAACATGCTTTACGTTTACTCCCTAACGCACAGCGCATTAAGAAGGACAGATTAGAATCAGGGCAGGGAGCCATTCAATTCATTGCTCCTGACGAACTTCTATCGAGCAGACCTGAATGTGATTTGTTACTTGTCGATGAAGCGGCTGCAATTCCAGTTCCTATGCTCAAAAGCATTACCGAACATTATCATCGACTCGTTTTTTCTACGACTGTTCATGGTTATGAAGGTTGTGGCCGGGGCTTTACGATTAAATTTGTTGATTGGCTTCAGAAACAGCGTTCGGGAATGAAAACATGGCACATGACACAGCCCATCCGCTGGAGCATGAATGATGCGCTTGAATCATGGCTCTATGACGCGTTTTTGTTGGATGCGGAGTTAACGCACCATCAACTTAAACAGGTCGACTCAATTTCCCTTTCTAAAGCCGATAAGAACAATTTGATATCGCAGCCTAGTTTGCTGCGTGAGTGCTTCGCTCTTTTGGTGAATGCTCATTATCAGACCTCGCCGAATGATTTGATTCACCTTTTGCAAGACGACAACAGTCAGCTCTATTTTGCTAAGCAAGATAATGCGGTTGTGGGGGTGATATTAGCGGTCGAAGAGGGGGGCCTTGACGATGAATTGATTGAAGAAATCCAGCTTGGTAAGCGTCGTCCTAAAGGACACTTAGCCCCAATTACGATTGCAAACCACCTAGGATTCCCGAATGTCGCGAATCTATCGACGCTGCGAGTCATGAGAATTGCGGTTCATCCAGCATTGCAAGGCAAAGGCATTGGTCAAAAAATTCTGCAGCAACTTGAGCAAATGGCTGCTAAACACATTGCCTACTTATCCACGAGTTTTGGTGCGACGGAAGAGTTGCTCTATTTCTGGCGACAATCGAACTTCCGTACAATTCGCTTAGGGTCAATGCGCGATGCTGCTAGCGGTTGTTATTCAGTCTTGATGGTCAAACCTTGTGATTCCCAACAGACGGCTTGGGTCGACCAATCTCAGGCGCTATTTGAAGAAATGTTGTCTAACAATGTGGCTGACGTCTATCCAAAATTAGAAGCCCCTATTTTTCGAGCTCTATTGCCGCAACCTTTGGGAATGAGTCCACTTCATCCCGCTAAGTTATTACTAATTGAATGTTATGCTGATGGTGGTAACAGTTATGAGTCTGTGTCTGTGTGGCTTCAACAGTGGTTACTTAATTTAGGTTTGAACTCTGTTTCCGACTTGATGATTAGTAAGCTTTTTCTTAACCGTAGTTGGACTGAATGTGCTCAGCAATTTGGTTTACCTGGAAGAAGGCAAGTTGAGCAGCAGTTAAGGGACGAAGTAAGACACATTTGGAGCGATTTACACTGTAAACAATAAAGGGAAATTTACACTGTAAATGAAATTATTGGGAGCTGATTTTACACTGTAAATCCAGCTCCTTTTTGTTTCAGCGTGTATTTTGATTGAGCTTTAGGTTAAATCGAGTTTTCTCTTAATATGCTGTTTAACCGTTATTGATGGATTACTTTCTTTAGTGACGTGAGCCCTATAATAAGAAATGCGAGGTTTGTTCAGAAAACGGATTTGGTTAGACTGAAAGTGTTGATGGGAAGCAAAGTGGTAAGGGTATGTGGAAGCTGTGTCTTGAGTTATCTGAAGATAAGACCAAGGTGATAGCCCGTCTTCCGGGAGAAGTGGACCTCGGTGGTGAGCTAAATCAAAATGAATTAAACGAGCAGCTCGTCGCAATGAACGCTGAAAGGATGTTTGTTGTTGAGGGGGAAGTCGTTAGGTTCATTAACTGCGCCAAAGAACGTAAAGCCGAAGCTTACGAAGGCATCGTCATTGCGGAAAAACGCAACGCGCAAGTTGAGGTCGAATTATCGAATAATGACATGCTCGCCAGCATGAACGTTGTCGGCGCGTACGGAGGCCGAGGTTTACGTGGCCCCGAGATTGTTCAAGCCCTTGCTCAAGCGCGAGTTTCGAAAGGCATCAACAAACTGGCTTTGAAGAAAGTGTTGGTTGTCAGCACTCAGCTCAAACCCGGCGAAACTTTTTCTCAACCTGTAGCGGTTGGTAAGCAACCTATCAAAGGCAAAGACGCTCTTTTTACTCCTCTTGTTAAAGACATCACCAAACGCATCCTCAAACCCAAAGACGGCCAATCTGCTAGCGACAAAATTGATTTACGTAACCTCGGTGAAACTATCGCGGTTGACGTAGGCGATGAGGTGATGCGCCGCACGCCTGCGACCAAAGGCACGCCTGGCTTTACTGTTCAAGGGCGAGTGATTCCTCCGCAAGCCGGAAAAGACAGCCCAATGAAGCCGGGCAAAGGCACTGAGATAAGCAAGCAAGACCCAAACCTATTGATTGCATCGGTATCCGGTACGCCTCTGATTAAAGACAAAACCATCGAAGTTGATAACGCACTCTGCCTCAATAGCGTTGGCGTGAATACAGGCCACGTGAAATTCAAAGGGAATGTGATTATCGGTGGCAACATCGAATCCGGAATGATTGTTAAAGCGACGGGCTCTATTACTGTAGGCGGCTTCATTGAATCGGCTGAAGTACAAGCGCAAGACGACATTCAAGTTGGTAAAGGGATCATTGGCCACACCGTGAGTGATGGCCAGCCAAAGAGTTGTCACGTCAAAGCCAAAGGTTCGATTCGTGCCAGCTACGCCCAATATTGTGATTTGCAAGCTGGCGAAGATATTGAGTTGGCGGTGCACAGCATGAATAACGATATTGTTTGTGGGCGCAATCTGACGGTGCTGGATGCGAACGGTAGGAACGGTACGCTCAGCGGCGGAGATGCAAAAGTCGGTGACAAAGTGGTGTGCTTACAATTGGGCGTAGAAGGCGACACCGCCACTAAGGTAGAAGCGTTCGCGCGCTATTCTGCATTTAAGGAGCGATTAGCAGAGCTCAAAGATCAATACAAACGCGCTCAAGAAGGCACGATGGATGTGATTCGTAAAGAGCTCGAATTTAAGAAACGTCCTAAAGCCGAACGTACCGACGAAGAACAAGCTCAGATTGACGTGATGAAAACACAAAACAACGAGCAGCTTGAAGCGATAAAGCAAAAGCTAGAACAAACGGAACATGACTTTGAAGTCGCGTTAGAAGAAAATATTGTCGAAGCCAAAGAGCGTGTCTTCACTCGCGTGACGGTGCAGTTTGGCGACGAACAAGTAACGACAAAGCGCACTCATGGCGGTTGTTCGTTCCGTTTCAATCAATACGAAATTAAAGTCTCGGCGAACTTGGAAGAAGAGGACGTCGCTGCGGTTTAAGCTTTCTTACTCACTGAGCCCACACGTCGCAACAATATGTGTGGGCTTTTTTTATCTATAAATCGACAATGTGCTCTTGATAGTAGTCCGCAAGCGCACCCACTTGGCTGCTACACATTACTTTCATTGCTTGTTTAATGTGTTCTATTGGCCAGTTCCACCATTGGATATTGAGTAGAGTTTCAATCTCTTTATCGCTGAATCGTTGACGTACGACTTGGTTGTTTCCAACCACCACAGAATAAGGTTGCACGTCTTTCGTCACTACGGCGCGTGCTCCGATGACGGCTCCATCGCCGATGTTTACTCCGGGCATGATCATCGCCTCACCGCCAATCCAAACATCATTTCCCACCACTGTGTCTCCGGCACGCTCGAAACCGTCTTGTACGCCTTCTCCAAATTCTTCAGGAGAGAAGGGGAAGGTCGAAATCCAGTCAATGCGATGACCTTGGTTTCCTGCCATCATGAAGGTGGCTCCAGAAGCGATGGAACAAAACTTGCCAACGATTAATTTGTCGATGCTATCGGGTTCTCTACTTTGCCATTCTTGAAGTGTGACGGGGTCACCCAACAAGTAGCGTACCGCTTGCTCTTCGAAGCTTTTTTGATGATAGAAGCCCGAGTAATAGCTGTAATCGCCAACGATGATATTGGGATTAGTGATGTGATCTTTAATGACTTGACCTTTTAACCACGTGTCGAAAACACTCATAACTCATCCTTTCAAATTTAGGTTGTACAGAGTTTAGAGGCTTTCTATTATTTCCAGTAGTTTGATTTTAGAGATTCAGAATTACTGTATGGAAATAAAATGGCTCAGCTACGTACCACTTTACGTCGCTTTGTGTGAGGAACGGAGTATTGCTGGTGCAGCAAAGCGACTGAATTGTTCGAATGCGCATGTAAGTCGGCAACTTAAACAGCTTGAAGACATATTGTCGGTGCAGCTTATTCAGCGAACTACGCGCCAGTTTAATTTGACCTACGATGGTTTGCGGTTTTATCAGCAGGTAAAGCAACTGCTCGAAGGCGCTGAGCAGATCAATGAGCAAGTCATGGCAAACGAGATCGTATCGGGAAAATTGAGAATAGCGGCGTCCGCTTCTTTCGGATCTGCGTTACTCAGCCAAACATTGATCGAGTTTCGATTGCAACATCCACAAGTGAGCGTCGAAGTGATCTTCACAGAGACGCCTCTCGACTTGATTGAGGCTGGGTTTGATATCGCATTCTACTTTACCGATACTCCTCCAGAGGGATACGTCGGCCATCAGCTACGCACTTTACACTGTAAACCGATCGCTCATCGCTCGTATTTAGCTGATAAACCAAATGTAAGTACGCCAGAGGAGCTTGGTGACTTAGAGCACATCCTTTATAAAAGTCGTGACTTGGTGTTAGACAAGTGGACGTTTACGCATAAGCAAACTCAACAGCAGTGCAGCATTGAGTTAGAAAGTACGCTGAGTTTTAATCTTGTCCAGTCCATGTTGGATGCTACTTTGACTGGCTGTGGTGTAGCCATGTTAGATGAATTTGCACTGGCTAAACTCGACCCTGCACAAAAAGAACAACTCGTGAGTTTGCTGCCAGAATGGCAAACGGATGCGATTTTGCCGCTTTATCTGCTTTACCCAAAACGTGAGCACTTACCAAGAAGAACGCGAGCGTTCATCGAACACTTTAGGAACATATATTCTGTCGGCGAATAGCGACAACAAACTTAGCAACAATTGAGGAAGCAAAGGAATGCGAAAACACTGTATTGCGATTGGCGGTGGGGGCTGGATGATGGGAGAGAATCCGAGCCCGCTCGATCAATACATTTTGTCTTTGTCTTGTAAGGAGAATCCAAACATTTGTTTTATACCTACAGCCACGGGAGATGCTGATGAAGTGATTGAACGTTTTTACGATGCGAAGCTTAGTGAAAACGTGACCCATTTTCCGCTGTTTAAGTTTGAAGCTGGTTGGAAAGAAACGCTATTTGAACAAGACATCATTTACGTAGGTGGCGGTAATACGCGTTCGATGTTGGCCATTTGGCGCGAATGGGGAATCGATAGAATACTCAAGCAGTGTTATGAACAAGGCATCATCATTTGTGGCATGAGCGCAGGTGCAATTTGTTGGTTTGAGTTTGCGGTGACAGACAGTGATCCCGAAGCATACCAAGTTATGCGTTGTCTTGGATTTATTGACGGTTTGGCTGCGGCACATTTTTCTCATGTAGGTGAGAAGTTCGAGGTTTTCCAAGCCTTTGCTCGTTCTCAACCGAGCATCACTTGTTATGGCATTCACGATTATGCGGCATTGCACTTTGTTGATGGAAAATTGTTAGCTACTGTCACCAGCCTCCCTGATGCAGGCGTGTTGGTTAAAACAGGTAACGAAGAAAACATATTGCGAGGGTGAGCTTCTTCAAATCAGCATTAAAGGCAATAACTACTGACCGGACATAGAAGAAGCTCATGGATTCAGCTAACTTACATTAAGTATCGTGCTTACAGCTCGTAACGGAGACCTAAGTGGTAGTAGCTTTCGTCTGCGTGTGCACCGCCAAACGAGACTTCTTGTCCATTGCTGTAGCCACGCGAGCCGTTACGATCAACGTAGTTTGTGTAGATAGAAGAACGAGGCGTCAGTTTGTATTGCACTTCTAGCGTTGTATCTTTCAGCTCTAGCTCGTCACCATCACTATTTTCTAAAGAACGATAACCAGCACGCAGTGCCCATTTGTCATTTACACTGTAAACCGCCGTTAGTTCCATCACTTTGTCGGTACTGGTTTGTGAGTAATAGCCCTCTAGTTCATCTTCCGAGTACAACGCACCCAACATCAAATCACCTAGGTAGTAACGCGTACCTGCACCCCAGAATGTGTAATCGGTGTCGTTGCTTTCACGTGCATCACCTTTATTCTTCTGCATCGCTATCACTGGTGCCAAGGTACCCAAATTCCCCATGTCTAGCGTATAACGCAGTGCAGCGTTGTAACCGTAGTCGAGCTCAGAAGTGTTGTTTCCTAAAATGTACGCGACAGAAAAATCGACATTACCTAGGCTGTTTTGGTATTGCAGCGTGCCATCTTGACGGAAAACTTGCGTTGCGGTTTTGTCGACTTTATTCGCTTGGCGCGCCATAGAAACATCGGAAGAGGCGAACACATCACCAATGTCGGTAAACATAATCAACCCAGATGCCACGCGACCACCAGTAATGCGACCATAATCTTTCGCATCAATACCCGCCCATACATAACGTGCGGTCAGAGACGGTTTGTCGTTTACTTGGTTTGCGTATTCAGCGGCACCCACTTGGTATTGCGCTTGGCCGATGATCGACGCGTACTCGTTGATGGTTTGTGAACCGTTTAAACCAATACGGCCATCAAACTCGCCATTTGCATCGCCGTGCTCGTTATTTTTACTGGTGACATTGAAACCAAGACGAGAGTAAATATTTAAAACTGACCCATCTTCCGCTTGATACAGCTGCGCTGCCATTGCGTTTGATGCCATCAATGTAGGGAGAAGTAGAGTCAAAATGTGCTTTTTCATGATTAACGACCTTTCATTTCTATTGTTTTAGGTACGACAAAGCCCCTTCCGAGTAACGGAATAAGAAAAATTATCGTGAAGTAGAGAGAGGGTGCGCCCTTGTTTGCCAAGGGCGCGAGCTAGTCCATTCCTATAGGGGAAGAATGATTTAGCTTAAATCGACGTCTTTGCAGCCAAAGAAGTAAGTCGCGAGGAAGCCGACGATGTAAGAGATAAGCAGGCCAGCAACAAACACCATCATTCCCGGGAAGATGCCATTTTCTGATGTCATGAGAGGAATCGCCACGATACCGGACGGGCCAAACACCGTATTAAGACCAACTGGTAAGCCAAGGTAAGAAACTAAACCGATAAAGAAGCCGCCCGCAGCGCCGCCAATACAAGCGGTAACGAATGGTTTTACGCGTGGTAATGTCACGCCGTAAATCAATGGTTCGCCAATGCCTAGAAGGCCAGGAATAATAGCGCCTTTAACTTGAGTGCGCAGTAGAGCGTCTTTTTTGGCTTTGAAATACAGCGCCATTGACGCGCCAACCTGACCGCCACCAGCCATCGCCAGGATAGGGAATAGCGAGTTAAAGCCCTGTGCTTCCATCAATGCGAAGTACACTGGAACAAAACCCTGGTGGATGCCAAATACCACAGAAATTAAGAACAAACCTGCCAAGATCGCAGCGCCTAATGGGTTATCGTTCAAGTTGAGGAACAACCAAGACATCCCTTTAAACAGCTCGCCGCCGATTGGCATGATGATCAAGAAGGTTACCGCACCCATGATCAACAGAGTGATAACGGACGTTAAGATCATGTCCAGATCATCTGGCATGTATTGACGAACCTTACGCTCGACTTGCGCACCGATGATCGCCGCCAAAAGTACGCCGATAATGTTGCCGCGCGGATCAATCGCAAAGCCGAAAAACTCGTTCATGCCAGAGTAAATACCGGATGTAGCCTCTGGGTTGTAACCCAGCACAAACAAAGAGGCGAGAATGGCACCATTAACACCAGAGCCGCCAAACGCTTGCTGCGCGTTGTAACCAATCAGAATACTTAAGAAAGCAAACAGACCCTTACCAAAGACTTTCATGTAGGCGATCAAATCCAGCATAAACTGGCTTGGTGTCTGGTCGAGAACAAACATCTGTTCCAATAACGTCGCAAAACCTAGCAACAAACCAGCGGCAATAAAACCAGGGATCAACGGCGTAAAGATGGTAGCAAACTTGCTTAAAAAACGCTGAACCGCACTGGTTTGCTTACTCTTCATCTGTTTTTTCTGCTCGGCTGCGACGGCAGAAAGATCTTGTTGCGGCATATCTGCTTCTTCACTGTCACCAGAGGTTAAGCTGTAGATCAATTGATTCATCATCTCAGCCGCTTGTTGAGCTTTTCCGGGACCGAGAATGATCTGAAACTGCTCATCGCTTTCCACCACACCCATTACGCCGGGAATTTGCTTGATAACTGATTGATCAGCCAAGCCATTGTTGGCGAGCGATAAACGCAAACGCGTCATACAGTTACCACATTTGCTTACGTTGCTACTGCCACCCACTGCGGACAGCAACTGCGATACTGTGTTTGAAGTTATTTTTGCCATAGGGTCTATCCTTCAGAACTCGGATTATTTAGTTATTATTTAGTGCTGCGCGAATAAAGCCGTTGTGCGCGGCGAGGCGTGATTTGGCTTGTTCGGCATCCAAATCGGCCAAAATCATTAAGATGGCGGTTTTGCAGTGGCGACCGCAGGCATTTAATGCTCGCTCTGCTTCTTCTTTTGATGCGTCGGTTGCTTCCACAACAATGTTGGTTTGGCGTTGTATGAGCTTGGCGTTAGTGGCTTCTACATCCACCATTAAGTTGCCAAATACCTTACCGCTACGAATCATTGCGCCTGTCGTGAGCATGTTTAGCACCAGTTTTTGTGCGGTGCCAGCTTTCATGCGAGAAGATCCAGTGACAACCTCTGCGCCAACTATCGGCAGAATCGCGATGTCGGCCGCTTCTGCCATGGCACATTCTGGATTACAAGCGATAGATGCGGTCGTGGCTCCGATGGATTTAGCGTACTCCAAACCACCTAGTACATAAGGTGTACGGCCACTCGCTGCAATGCCTACAACCACGTCATGCTTGGTGAGGTGAAGTGCTTTTAAGTCGTCTTGACCCATTTTCGCGTTGTCTTCTGCGTTTTCTACCGCTTTTAAAATCGCTTGATGTCCACCAGCAATTAAGCCAATCACCATATCTGGATGCGTGCCGTAGGTAGGAGGACACTCGCTCGCATCAAGAATTCCTAAGCGGCCTGATGTGCCTGCTCCCATGTAAACCAAACGGCCACCATTGGCGAACGCTGCAGTAATTGCATCAACCGTCTTTGCAATTTGTGGTAGCACTGCTTTGACCGCGAGCGCGACTTTTTGATCCTCTTCATTAATGACTTGCAGCATCTCGATGGTCGAAAGCGTATCAATCTCTGCACTGACTGGATTACGGCTTTCTGTCACCAATCGGCTTAAATCAATTTTCATGTTTTACACTCTTCGTAATGTTCAATCTGAGGGCGATTCTATGGAATAAAATATTCTGTTTTGGTGATAAAAATCACACTTGAGGTTATTCTTTGTGCAGGAGAAATTTGGAATAATGAGAGAAAATATATGTCTATTACATCCGATATAAACTGGCTTGGTTAGAATAATCATGGAGTTAAATCAAACTCCAATTATTTTTGTTTTGGAATAAATTATTTAAATTTTTTGAGGTTTTTGTTGTGTCAGTTGTCAATAAGATAGTCGCGAGGCGTACTCAGCTTTCGCAAAGTGGTCGTTTGGTCGGCGATTGGATTGTTGAAAACGCAGAAAAGGCGGCGCTGCTCACTAGCCAAGAACTTGCGGCGCAAGTAAAAGTGAGTCAATCGAGCATTGTGAAATTTACTCAGCGTATTGGCTTTAAAGGCTACAGCGAGTTTAAGTTAGCTCTGAATGAAGAGATTGGCCGTAAGCATGCGATGCAGTCGACACCGTTGCACAGTGATATTTTGGCAGATGATCCCATCGCGGTTATTTCACAGAAACTGGTGAAAGCAAAAACAGATGCTATGTTTCAAACCACCAATGCGCTGTCTTATGAAGCGTGTCACCAAGCGGTGAAATGGTTGAGCGAAGCGCGTCGAGTGCAAGTGGTCGGGATTGGGGGCTCAGCCCTGACCGCGAAGGATTTAAGCTTTAAACTGCTTAAACTCGGTATTACGGCGCTTTCCGAACAAGACAGCCACGTGCAGATTGCTGTTGCTCGTACCCTCTCTTCAGAAGATGTGCAGATTGCGATTTCGTATTCGGGCGAACGCAAAGAAATTCTCGTCGCGGCAGAAGCGGCAAAAGAGCAGGGCGCGAAGGTGATTGCGTTATCTGCTCCTGGGAGAAGTCGCTTGCGCGGTATTGCCGATATTACGTTTGATACGATTGCCAATGAAACGGAACATCGCAGCTCATCCATTGCTTCGCGTACCGCGCAAAACGTGATCACCGATTTGCTGTTTATCATCTTGGTTCAGCAAAGAGACGACAGTGCCCGTCAGTTGATCAGCGATATCAGTACCGACATCAAACAGATCCTCACATGATCGCTTAACCAACAGCGGACTAGAGATCCGGATCGTGCCTCAGCAAAGCAATAAAAGCAGAGAGATGTTTTTCAATGGTGAGATCGGCAGAAATCGCGGGTAATTCCAACGTGATGCAAGGTAAATCACGTTCACTACACCAAGTGCCGAATGAGCCGGGTGTTTCGTAGTCGACATCGTCAACGATTGGCAGTTGGAACTGCTCGCCGAGCCATTTGGCAAGGTCGGAATGTTTGGGATCATCCACAAAAGCAAGCGGTTCATGAAACGACACCACAAACTTTGGCTTGCGCAGTTCAATCAAGTTAATTAATGCGCTAACTTCAGGCTCTAGTTGGTTTTTAGTGCCAGTTTTCACCTGTACGTCTCGAACGGGTGTGTGAGAGCTCCATCGATACACTGTGCCATGCTCAGTCCAATTTTGGGTTGGAAACGCGCGATTGAGATCCACTTGGTTTGCATTTGCGCGTGTGCCTAGTTGGTTGCCGTCAGGATTCATTGACAGAATCACATCATGTCGTAAGTTTTCAGCAGGCAAGCTTCTTAGCGCGCAGGACAAACCTGCAATCGAGGCCGTCTCGTCCCCGTGAGTGCCTGCCAAAATCAAACCTCGCAAAGCACTTTCGACTTGAGCCGGAAAATACAGTAATGGCGCACCAAGCACGGATTGACCGTATGATGTTGGCCGAATTAAAAATGCCGCTCTTTCCGTTCTTGGAATTAGACTCACCGTAATCTCCTGATTGATGAAGTAGTATCAATATCTAAGCTAATTACACCTAGCTAAACTGAACCGTTTAAACTCGTCAATGGTTGAAATGTTAATTGTGGCACTTGCTTCACAAGACGCGTTAGGAGAACGAAAAACGATATGGATTTTAAAAAACATTCAACGGCGTTGCTGATTTCCTCTTTATTCACCCCTTTTCTTGCTACATCAGTTGCTGCGGAGACCTTACCTAAAGGTATTCAACTTGCCGCAGAACAGCATTTAGTACGTGCGAATGACGCAGAGGCGGCGACGCTTGACCCAGCGAAAGCCGAAGGTCTGCCAGAAATGCATGTGATTCGTGACTTATTTGAAGGGCTTGTGATTCAAGATCGTGACGGAAACATTATTCCCGGTGTGGCAGAATCATGGGAAACCAACGACAACCAAACCTTTACTTTTCACTTGCGCAAAGACGCGAAATGGTCGAATGGCGAGCCTGTGACGGCGGATGATTTTGTCTATTCACTGCGCCGAGCGGTGGACCCGAAGACCGCTTCTCCAAATGTTTGGTATCTCAAACTCACCAAGATCAAAAACATCGCCGATGTAGCAGAGGACAAAAAGCCTTTGGACGATCTCGGTATCAAGGCAGTGGATAAATACACCCTACGTTTTGAGTTGGACAGTCAAGTGCCGTACTTTGTTGCTATGACTGGGCACACGTCCATGATGCCAGTGCATCAAGCGACAGTGGAAAACCGCGACAAGCCGTGGAGCGATCCAGACCAATTTGTTAGCAACGGTGCATTCACATTGGATAAGTGGGTCGTGAATGAGCGCATTGAACTGGTTAAGAGTCCAAATTACTGGGACAGCGCAGATACGCATTTAAACAGAGTGACTTACATTCCGTTTGAAAACCAAAACGCGTCAATCAATCGTTATGCGGCAGGAGAGCTGGATATCACGTCAGATGTGCCGACTCATATGGCGCAGAAGCTTAAACAAGATTACAAGCAGGCTTACACGGTGGTGCCATTACTGTGCACGTATTACTACGCGTTCAATACCACTCGTCCGCCATTTGATGATGCGCGAGTGCGTCAAGCGGTGTCGTACTCCATCATGCGTGATGTGATTACGAATGGTGTCACGCAAGTGGGCAACCTTCCTGCGTATACCTTTGCGCATCAGTACACTGCCGGTTTTGATGCGACTCCCCCTGAGTATAGTAAGTGGAGTCAGCAACAACGTGACGAGAAAGCGCGTCAGTTGTTAAAAGAAGCGGGTTACAGCCAAGACAAGCCGCTCGATTTTAAATTGCTGTACAACACCAGTGAGGCAAACAAATCGATCGCGGTTGCGATAGCGTCGATGCTACAAAAAAATCTCGGTGCAAACGTGGAGTTAGAAAACCAAGAGTGGAAGTCGTACTTAGTGGCGCGTAAACAAGGCAATTTCGATGTGATGCGCGCTTCCTGGTGTGGTGATTACAATGAAGCGTCTACTTTCCTGAGCTTACTTCGCTCAGGTTCTTCGGGTAACTTTGCACGTTACAGCAGTGAAGCGTATGACAACGCGATGAACAGTGCATTGGCTGCAACCAATGAGAAAGCGCGCCAAGGATTTTACGACCAAGCTGAACAGTTGCTGGCGACAGATATGCCTATCGCGCCAATCTATTACTACATGCAAGCACGTTTGGTTCGTCCAACCGTGGGTGGCTTTGCAAAGAATAACGTAGAAGGGCGCATCTACTCGAAAGATCTCTACATCAAGAAGTAGCGCTCAAAACAAGCGATAAATATGAAGCCCCGAAGATGTATCTTACGGGGCTTCTTTTTATTGTTAGCGAGTGGAGAGCTTGTTCACGAGCATAGCGACTCGTTTGCCAAGATACTCCGCTGTTGCAACATCAGAAGCATGCAACTGACCACCTTCACCACCTTGTGCAACAATACCACCTTGTACACCATAACGATTCAGGTTTTGCTCCCCAGAATTGCTGATCTTATCCAACCCGACCCACATCATGCCGTGTTGGTTAGCGAGCGTTTGTAGATATTGTAATGTGCAAGATTGGTCGCCATTCATTGCCCCACCACTGGTAAAGCCAGCCGCGATTTTGCTCGCCCATTTTTGGTAATACCAAGATTCACTGCTTGCATCTGCAAATGCTTTAAACTGCGCTGCTACACCGCCCATATAGGTCGGTGAGCCAAAGATAATCGCATCACACTCAGCAAGTTCATCCATTAGTTTAGGGTTCACAAAACGTCCCTCAATAATCTCACTGCCTTCAATTCGGTGAGAGAGGATTTCACATTCATCTTGCTGCTTAATGCCTTGTTGTTCAACACCTGCGGCAATCGCGCGAGCAAGCTGACCAGTAACGTCGGTTTTAGAGAAATAAATAATCGCAATTTTGGACACAATGGTTCCTTTTTTCATTGTTGATTTTTAATCGTGCGACTAAGGCTAAAACCTCAAGATAAGTTGAGGTCAAGAAGAGATTTGAGATAGATAAAGTACGAATTGGTATCTAAAGAGCTTTCTTATAGGGTAAGTCGACGGCATAACTACAGTGAATGCAACGACGATGAATGTCGTGTATAAAAGCGTTAAAGGAAGATCTTAAAGATGTAGAAAACTCTCTTGGAAACAATGATAAAGGTACCGATGCTAGTGATGATTAATAGGCGGAAAAATAGATTAAAATATGTAAACTCAGACCTGATCCAAGGCGGGAAAAGTACATTTCATCGTTTCTTAAGGCGAGGGATTATTATCATTATGGTAGGAGGCCTTTCTACAGCCTCTTCCACGGTATTTGCACACTTTATAGCGGGGGTGTTTGATGTGGATATGAATGTTCATCCAGAGAGCTTAGAAGAAAAAGTGCATGCACTACTTTTTGTTTCGGTCAGTCTTGTTTTTTACCTCTTTTATGCCCTTATCTCGCTAAATATTAGTGGGTGGCTCATAATGAAGCTAAAAATATAAGCTTAACTAAAACCATGTCCTTGTATTTTAAGGAAGATGGAACTAGTGACGATTTTTTCTTTGCTTGCACCATCTCTATTTTTTGTATTTATTTAAGGTTCGTAAATAAGAAGCTTCCTTTGGTTAAAGTGGCGCTTTTGGTTTCGGCGATGTGTCATGTTTTTATCATGAAAGAATACAGTGGTGACCTTCAGCTTATACGTTTTGTCTCTTCACTGTTTTTCGCCATTAACTTTGGGTTATTTGTGACCACCAAGTGATACTAAAAAGCCGATGTAGATACATCGGCTTTTTAGTGGGTTATTTCTTTCTGCGAGTATAAATCCGAGATTTTGCTTTACTTGGCTCTGGCTTGTTTTTTGCCAGCTTTAGCACTGCTTTTTGCAAAATCTGGTTGTTTGGGTAAGTGATCAAGTTACCGTTGTCGTGCTTAATTAACACGTGAAACATGCTGATTTCTTGAATCTCACCGCAGATGTCTTCATCTTTGTCTACGACTTTAATTCGGTCACCCACTCGGTACGGGAAGACAAAAAAGATCAAAAAGCTGGCTGTGATGTTGCTCAGAATTGACCACTGCGCAATAAACGCCACACCTAATACGGCAAAAATGGACGATAGGAACAAAGACACATCGCCATAGCCAATACCTGTGATAATGGCAAAAATAGAGGCGGTCAAAAATAGCAGCGCGACATTGAAACAGCGCTGAATAAAACTCAAACGAGCCTTTTTTACACCTTTCGTTGTTGCCAAATTTAGGATGGCTCTATTTACAATCCTCTTCAGGATGCGATACGCGATCAGGACAAAAATGCCCATCAATAGTTTGTAACCGAGGGAGCCCGTAGTGAAATACTGGCTCACTTGCTCTAATTGGATCCAATCATTCATTTCTTCATCTCGACGATATCTAGAAAGCGGCTTTTATAGCTGATTTTTTGCTGTAAGTAATCACAATTTTTCTTTACACCATTTGTCTCTGTGTTGAGGTTCCACAGAGTACTATATAAGTTAATCAAAGACTTAGTGAGTATTACGAACTCTTTGGCTTCATTACTTATATTCAATCAAAGCTGACGTGATTTTGAAGAGAGCAATCTTTGAGCTGTATCCCATATCCGACATTCTATGACGCTAGTTCCCTATAAACGAGCTGAATATGACTTTTGTCCTGATAACCTAAGGTGTATTAATTGAAATAGCTTTTAGGGCGTTGAAAAATGGAAGAAGATGAAAAGGCGATTATGATTTTATTCGTGATTGTTGGCCTTGTACTCGTTTGGGTCGCGCTTGAAGAACTTAATTATCTCGGGCTCCCAATAAAATAAGCCCCGTTAAACACAAGTTAAACGGGGCCCTTGTCTTTTATCAATGTGAATTCAGGCTAGCTAACCGCACGCACTTTGCCTTGTTTCAAATCGTTCAGCACTTGCGCTTTAGGACCATCTGCAATGATGCTGCCTTTTTCCATCACAATTACGCGATCAACGATGTCGAGCATAGACGTTTTATGCGTAATCAGAATCAGCGTTTCACTAGGTTTCAACTGTGCTAATTGATGCTTAATGTGCATCTCTGAGCGGTTATCCATCGCACTGGTTGGTTCATCCATGAGTAGAACAGGAGGACGACCCAAAAATGCACGAGCGATCGTGACTGCTTGACGTTGACCACCCGAAAGCATTGCACCACCTTCACCAACTTGGCGTTCTAAGCCCGCTGGGTCAGATTGCGTAAACGCAGTAACACCGGCACGATTCGCTGCGTCTAGTACGTCACGGTCATCGGTTAATGGGCGACCTAGCGTAATGTTGTCGCGGATAGAACCAAAGAACAGATTCGAATCTTGCGGCACACAACCAATATTACGGCGAATGTCGACATGATGCAGCTGTGCGATGTCGGTATCATCAATGCGAACATGACCTTCCGTCGGCTGATACAAGCCCATGATGAGACGCTCTAACGTGGTTTTACCCGAACCGATACGGCCTATGATCGCTACTTTTTCGCCTGGGTTAATGGTCAAGCTCAAATCTCGAATCGACGCCACCGGTGAATCTGGGTAGTGGAAGGTCACGCGTTCAAGTTCAATTTTGCCTTGTACTATTGGACGGTGAATGTAACGTTTACCTTCTTCTTGTTCATCCGGCATTTCCATGACTTGATTGATAATTGTCATAGAAGACTTCGCTTGGTTGTAGCGCGTAGAGAGTAAGGATAACTGAACCAAAGGACCTATCGCGCGGCCGCTAAGCATGGTTGCGGCAATCAAACCACCCATGGTTAAGTCGCCCTCTGCAATCAAGTAAACGCCTAGGATGATCATCCCTACGTTACTACTTTGCTGCACAAAACCTGCTGCGTTTTGAATGCTATCCGTAATTCGGCGGCTTTTTATATTCCAGTTCGCCATGTGCGCAACTGCCTCTTCCCAGCGGTATTGGAATTGGCTTTGCGCACTGAGCATTTTTACGGTTTCTAACCCAGCCAAGCTCTCTATCAAATTGGCATATTTTTGCGATGCTAGGCGTGAACCCTCCTCAATGGAGCGGCGCAGCGGCCCTTGTATCAGTAGCGAGTGAATAATCAAAATGACCACGCCCACCATCGGTACATACACAAGATCGCCAGCCATTAGCCATATAATCACTAAGAACAAAATGGCAAAAGGCAAATCAATGAGAGCACTGACGGTCGCTGAAGTAAAAAACTCTCGAATAGATTCGAATTCTTGTAAATGGCGAGCGAAGGCACCGACCGAAGGCGGCTTCGATTCCATTCTAATCCCCATCACTTTGCTGAACAGTTTGGATGAAATCAGAATGTCAGACTTCTTGCCCGCCACATCAATGAAGTAATTTCTCAGCGACTTGAGAATGAAGTCGAACAGGAACACGACAAAGATGCCGCTTGCTAGTACCCATAGGGTTTCAAACGCAAGATTCGGAACCACTTTGTCGTACACCAAGCGAGTGAATAGCGGAGCGGCAACCGCAAAGAGGTTGATGAGAAGTGATGCGATTAAAACATCACGGTAGATGCGTTTTGACTGCCACAAGGTGGACCAGAACCAGTGGCCTTCGTTGGTTTTGAGCACTTCGGGAGAGCGCTCATCGAAACGGAATTGCTTTTTAACTAAAAAGTACCGACCAGTGTATTGCTCAAGTAGGTCTTCTAATGGAATAGAGATCGGCACCATTCCACTTTCTAGGGTGGTGACTTCGGCCTCGCGTTTCTCCATATTGATGCTGTTGAGAACGCAAGAGTCACCGCCTTTAAGAACTAAGATTGCCGGCAGAATTAGGCTGGAGATGCTCTCCAGCTCTGCGCGGTTTTCCTTGGCAACCAATCCGGCCCTTTCCGCTGCTCTTGGTAGCAAAAATGGGGTCAGTTTACCGTCAGATAGCGGTAGTCCGTTGACTAGCGCTTCTGGCGAGTTAGCTAACCCATAGTAACGGCTAACGTAGATGAGCGAATTCAGTAAAGGGTCTTTCATCGTTGATAAACCTTTTTATTCCTTGTCGACGATGAATCCTTGGAATACCTCAACAAAATGTTCAGTGAGGAAATCCAACTGGATTTGAGTTTCGATACGCGATGCGATAGTCGTAATACCAAGGTTGTGGGCAGTACGAGAGATCGACGTTAGCGTGAATTTCTGTTTTTCGTCGTGCAAGTTGTGTGTGAATAGGTAATCGAGCTTCACATAGTTCGGACGGAACTCTTGGATGTATTCCAAAGATTGGAAGTTACGTCCGTAGTTATCTACGCCGAACTCAGCACCTGATTGGCGAATGGCATTACATAACAGTGCTGTGTGGTGAGGCTGATCGATAAAGCATTCCTCTGGAATTTCAAAGTGTAGCTTAGAGGCCACTTTGGCATGTTTTTCCAGCATGCTAGTTGTCCAGCGAATAAACGATGGTTGAGACAAGCTGCTTTGCGCGATGTTAATCGCGACTGGGTCATTAAGTTCACCACTTTCTAGCATCTTAATCATTGATTCAATGACATACTGGTCAAAGATGTTGGTGGCGTCTAACTGTTCTAGTGCGAATAGGTATTGATTCGCACGATACGTTTCACCATCTTTTTCGATGCTTGAAAATACTTCGTTGTGGAATACTTTACCCCATGTGTTTTTCGCAGCTTGGAAACGGAATTTAACCCAATCACTATGAATGGCTTCTTCAACCAACGCTTTCCATTGCTGTTTACCCATCAAACTAGAAGGTGTATCACTGCCAATGAAGCCGTATGGCTTGTCTGGTTGCGCTTTGGCTTTCGATAGTGCGTTGTCCACCATCGAGAGGATTTCAGAACGCGTTTTCTGATCTTTGCTGTGTGCAACCCCTAGTGACGCTTTAGGTTTTGCTAAGCCTGTTGGGTCAGTATTTAGGCCGTTCACACAATTGACGATGCTGTCCGATAAAATGCGTAACTCGCTCTCATCCATATGAGGGAAAAGCAAGCCGAACTCATCACTAGACAAGCGAGCAATAGTGGCACCCGGTACATCAATGGTGTTTTTCAAACGTTGAGACAGTTCTTTAACGTGGGCATCTGCGCGTTGGTAATCTTTGGTCTCGTAAATGTCGCCAATGTATTCAGCATGGAGTAGCGCGATACCCCCTTGCGTTTGCTCTGCAAGCCATTGGTCGATTTGGTTGATGTAGAATGAGCGGTTACCCAATTTAGATATAGGATCGAGGTAAGCCTGAGCACGCAGACGTTGAGCCTCTTTGGCTTGCTCTTTGAATGATAGCTCGATTTGAGCAGACATCATATTAATGCCATCTACCACCGCGATAAGATCTTTGGTTCTTGGACGAGCAAGCGGTTCACCAAATTGGTTATTCGCGATTTCATGCATTTTATTCACGATGGCCGTTAACGGCTTTAGCGAGCGACGTAGGATGTATGAAATTGCCACTAAACCAGCCAGAAAAATGACACTGAATACAGACAGCAACCCAATAAAACCTTGCCAGAGCTGCTCGTAAGCTGCGCCTGGGTGGCTAATGATTTCTACTTCGGCGAGCTGCATCCAACCACTGGTCACAACACGCTTATCGTGAATCGCTTTAAATAGATTCATGTCGATAAACCATTGTGGCACCGTACTTGGTTTAACTGGGTAGGTACGCACGATCTGGTAGTCAGAATCTAATGCTGTAAGACGAACAACGGAGTAGGTGCTGCCGTCAAACAGAGCATTAATCACGGACTCAACCGCTACTTTATCTTTGTCCTTTAGGTAAGGAGCCAGTGCCAAACCTACGGTGTTAATAGTGTTGTTGACCTCTGAACGTTGCTGTTGCTCCAAGCTGTCTCGAGTCGTGTTGAATTGGATTACGAATACTGATGCCAACAAGAGTATAAAGACCGTAACCATCCCCACCACAAGCTTCTTATATAGGGTCATGTTTCTCACTCGTCATAGTTAATTTTAGGTTTATTTAACTGCAACTTACGTTCGCGCGAGCGTAAGTCATTCCAAAGGCTCAACCGTGATGCTTTCCCTGCCAGCTCTCCAGTGCTAGCAGATGACTTCATCAACCACAGGTTTGTACCATTAAAACTGTATATCGGTAGCAAGTCGCTACGCTTAGAGGCTCGGACAATGTCAGGATTGATATTATCGAGAATGAGCGGCTCAGAACTTGGGGTAGGGTAGTAAGCTAATACCATGTGAAACTGATTCAGTTCGATGGCTTTTACGTATATTAACCGCATCTTTGAATCTGGTATTCCTAGCTCGAGTAAAGAGAAGTACTTAGCAATAGTGAAATCCTCACAGTCTCCTGCGTTACTCCCTAAAAATTCGAGTGGCGTAGCCCAATAATCTGTCTTTCCCCACAGTTTTATGTCGTCAACGAAATACAGCTGATTAAAAAAGTCGTTAACGCCAGCGAGCTGTTCATGAGTCTCTAATTGTTTAAATAAGTCGAGGTTCTTTCGCCATGTATTTACGCGCAATCCCGCACGTTCGCCGTACACCGCTGTGACCGTATTGACCCATCGTTGTTCTTTACTGTTCAGCGCACCAAGTTGGAACGACAAACAACTTAAGCTGATTAATAATGTAACTTTACGCTGCAAATTGGATCGCATATTCGACTCGTATCACAAGTATACTCTTCTAGAGAGTTCGTCAGTGAGAAATAAGTGCTTTTTATTTAATTACTTATCGCTCAATACTCCCTATCGCGAGTATCTTAATGTGGTTTACTCCTTCAAGGCGTTCGTTTTGGCACTTAAAATCGGTTTAAGTAGATATTCCAAAACGGTTCGCTTCCCTGTGATGATATCGACCGATGCTGTCATTCCTGGAATGATTGGTAAATCTGCATCTTGACCAAAGTTTGTTTTTTCGGTGCGTACACGAACAATGTAGAAGCTGTTGCCTTCTTCATCTTGAGTGGTATCCGCGCTGATATGTTCCAACTCTCCCTCTAAACCGCCGTACTTTGTGAAGTCGTAAGCTGTAAATTTCACGATAGCATGAAGATCTGGGCGTAAAAATGCGATGTCTTTTGGCGCAATTTTCGCCTCTACCAATAGTGTGTCTTCTGTTGGTACGATCTCGACGATATCCATACCAGGTTGGATAACACCACCGACAGTATTGATGTTCAGTGTTTTGATTTTGCCTGTTACTGGCGAATTCACAACCGTTCGGTTTACTCTATCTTCCAAGCCCACCGCTGATTCAACCAAGGCAGATAACTGGTCTTGGGCGCTGTTGAGTTTCTCTTGCTGTTCAGAGCGGAATTTGAGTGCAACATCAATACGGTTGAGCATGGATTCTCGAATCGCTGATTGCAATACGGGAATCTTGAGCTCACTGGACGTCATTTCACGACGGGTATCGTTGACTTGGCGCTGTAATTTGAGCAGTTCAATACGAGGAACAACGCCCTCGTCTGCCAAAGGTTTGGTGATATCGAGTTCTTTTTTCGCGTATTGGTAGCTTTGACGCAAGTTCCTTACTCGTGCTTGGATCTCTACCAAGTCCTGCTGCTTTTGCTGCACTTGTTGGTCAATAACAGAAAGTTGGTTGCGTAAATTATCTAGATCTTCGCGATATTCTGCTTTTTGACGCTGTGTGAGTTGAGGTCGAGTCTCTTCCAAGGTTGGTGGGAAGGTCAGTTTACCGTAATCAAGTAGTACACTTTGACGCCAGTTTTCCGTTTCAAAATCACGATTAACGGCAACACTGTTAATAGAAGCGGATAGTTGCAGCACAGATGCGGTAAGGTTGGCAACTTGTTGCTCACGTTCACGAAAATCCGAGCGAAAGCGGGTGTCGTCGATAAGCAGTAACTGTTGGCCTTTTTCAACCAACTGACCTTCTTTGACCAAGATTTCTTTGACTAAGCCACCTTCTAAGTTTTGGACTACTTGTATCTGTGAGGAGGGAATCACTTTGCCTTGACCAACCGTGACTTTGTCGATTTCAGCCCAAGATGCCCAACCTATTGCTGCAATGAAAAATAGCACCATAACCCAGAGCATAAAACGCGCGCTGTTGGGGGTATTGAGGAGCAATGCTGCAGTTTTGTCATCAACAAAATCCAACTCTTCATCGTTGAGTTTGTTGTAGTTATCTCGGCTCATCACAGTCCCTGCTTATATAATTACGGATTATCTTTATGATCTTATTATTATTAACCGATCATGTCAGCATGCTCGGCTAACAAAATATGAGAAGAGGGTTATTCTCTCTTCAAATGAGCTTTCTTACACTTTCTAAATCAAACAAAAGCATAATTAGCGCCGGAGTATAGCTATTACGCCTTGAACTTGGCTTTATCCAACTGATGTTTTTTTAGTTTGTCGTACAAGGTTTTGCGTGATACCTGTAATTCTAGTTGAACCTCTTTGAGTCTGCCGCGATGTCTTTGCAATGCATCGAATAACAAGCAATATTCAAAGTATTCTGTGCGCTGAGTCATACTCTGAATTTCAAGACTTTTCTCACTGTTCCAATCTTCCATTCTAAAAGTATCTGGCTTGAGGGCACGAAGTTCAGCAAATTGGCGTAGCTGCTTAACGTTTTCTGGCCATTCGAGACTGGTGAGGTGTTTGACCTCTTCTAGGCTGATATGTGGCGGCTGTAACTGATATCGGCTCGCGGTGTGGCGCACAAAGTGCTTGTATAAAGGCCCTATATCTTCCTTTCTCTCATCGAGCGTCGGTAAGTGAATTAGAGTCGCCAGGGATTTTAGAGGCGGCTCGGCTTGGGTGGTCGCGCCAAAAACACGTTCAAGTTTTGGGTGCTTGAATAAGTATTCCCATTGCTCAAATGATACATGCTCTGCGCTATGTAAGTACAAACTGCAGTGGCGTTTTCCTTCACTTAAGCGGTGTATGGCTTTGTCGAGCGCTTCTAATGAAAGCTCATAGAGGTCTTCACCAGAAGCGGCGATTAGCTCACTATCCGGTGTTGCATGTATGTCGTGGGCAAATTGTGCAGCGAGTCGCCGACCCGTACCATCTTGACCTACAAAAATGAGCGGCTGGCTTGTGGGCGCACTGATCAAGGCGCGACGAATACTAACCATGGCCTTACTGTGACCAATCATTTTCGGACCAACATGAGTTTGCATGTCGAGCTCTTTCTTAAGCCAGATGTTTTCTTGCAACAAGTTCAGTTTATCGCTGGCATTGTTGAGCGATTTCATGAGCTGTTCCGTTGAAAACGGTTTTTCTAGAAAGTCGTACGCGCCGCTTTTCATCGCATCTACCGCGGTTTTCACATCTCCATGTCCAGTAAGTACGATGAATTGAAAGTGATCGTTTTTGCTTCGCAAAGTTCGCATAAACTCCAAGCCATCCATCACGGGCATATGGATATCGGTAATGATAATCGCAGGCGTATTTGAGTCGATTACGCGTAAGGCTTCTACTGCGTTTGGTAAGCAGGTGACGTCTATCCCTTCAATCAGCAGGGCTTGAGACACGGCATCACGAATGTGTGGTTCGTCATCAACAAAGAAAACTGGGTTATTCATGGTCGTTTTCCACTTCTGGGGTACGTTTATTCTGATTGACTATTGGTAGCGTCACGATAAAGGTCATCCCTCCTGCTTGTTGTTCTGTGTTCTGATGTTTATAGGCACAGAGGGAGCCGTGATAGCTCTCTATAATCCGCTTGGAGATTGTTAAACCTAATCCAAGACCCTCCGGCTTAGTCGTAAAAAATGGGTCGAACACTTTTGCTAGGGCTTCGTCTGACATCCCTGGTCCGTTATCGGAAACAAGAATGTCGCAACTGTCATCATGACACTGAACAGCAATGGATATTTGCGGATCGATACAGTGGTTTTCCATCGCTTGTGCGGCGTTGTGGAAGAGGTTTATCAGCACTTGTTCTAATTCAACGCTGTGAATGGCCAGCTTCACATCATAGTCGATGGCCGGAACTTTTAGTGTTACTCCTTGCTTAATAAGCTTGTTGCTCAAAATGCTGGTGGCAGTATGTACCGCGTCGTGCAGTACTGAGATTTCATTGTGTGAATCGTGTGTGGCTTTCCGAGTAAAGACTTTTAAGCGGGCAATGACTTCCGAAATGGTGTCATTGAGTGTCAGCATTTTGCCCAAATTGTCAGCGACCATTGGGTATTTTTCCATTGCCAACAAACGCTGCGAGTTTTCGGTATAGGTTCTTAGTGCGGAAAGTGGCTGATTTATCTCATGATTAATACTGGCTGATAGCTCGCCCAACAGTGCCAATTTCGCGGCTTGCGTCAGCTCTTGTTGTGTTTGTTTAAGCTCTTGTTGGCTTTGCTCATATTGGCGGATGGTCTGTTGTAGTTTTTGGTTGGCTTCACTCAGAACTAGTGTTCGTTGCACTACTTTTTCTTCTAGGCTCACATTGAGATGGGCAAGGCGTGCTTTGTTAACTAGGGTTTGGAACCACGCTAACGCAATTAGAGCAATGAGCGCATATAAGATCAGGAAGACGATATCGGCCTGTAAAACGGCGGCAAGAACGCTGTTGTGGTTAATTAAGGCAACGACGCGAAACCCTTTATCCAATAAGTGTGTTGCGTATGCGAGGTAATTCGGTGATAGAAGCAATTGATTGTCATCAAACTCCGTGACACCACTGTGTGCCGTTAACTCACCAAAATATTCGGGTAAGGTATCGCCATATTGACGCGTTTCGGTAAGTTCATTTATTGCACTCGATGACAGTGGGAAAAGTGCACGATAGCGCCAGTCTGGTAAATTGCTCATAAACACGACATTGTGTTTATCTGTAATGAGTACGTCAGTCGTGGTTTGCGAAAGGCGCTGTTCTAATTGCTCCAAATTCACTTTTACTGTGATCACGCCAACGACTTCCTCATTTACCCACAGCGGAGATGAGAAGAAGTACCCACGTTTATTCGAGCGTACGCCTAATCCAACGTATTGAGCGGGCTCACCGCGTCGCGCATTTTTAAAATAGGGGCGATAGCTAAAGCTAGAGCCAACAAACGTATCTTCTTGCTGAAAGTTACTTGAGGCTATGACTAACCCGGTACGGTCATGAACGTAAATCGTATCGGCCAAACTTTGCTTCAACCAATCTGATAACAGTAGGTTGAGCTCTTGAGAGGGCGTTCCGCGCTCGACTGCTTTGAGTAGTCTTGGGTCGTGACTTAATAGGTTTGGTATCTGTTCAAACTTTGCCAGTTCGTAGTCCACTTCTTGTGATACTTGCGCGGCTTGTCTCTCTAGCTTTTGTTGCCATTGATCATGTTGGTATTGAGTTGCGTAATGATGAGTAAGCGCAAGCCCTGAAATGCCAACGGCACACAGTAGCAGTAAAAAATGACGTAGGGCTTTGGGGTTGAGTAAGTTCACGATCGGCTCACTGGTTTTTTGTGTCATGGTATCAAATGACGCACTGTGATGCTGTGAGCGGCAACGATAACAAGCACAATGATGTCCTTGTATTTCCTCAGTATCGGGAGCACAATCGACAAAAACGAGTGAAGGAGTAAAGATGGAACTTGCTGATATTCGTCGTGAGTACACCAAAGGTGGGCTGCGTCGTAAAGATTTGAAAGCTGATCCTATTGATCAATTTAATCTGTGGCTAGAGCAAGCAGTTGAAGCGGGTTTAACGGACCCGACTGCGATGACAGTTGCAACGGTTGATGAAAATGGCATGCCGTTTCAACGCATTGTTCTATTGAAAAACGTCGACAAAGATGGTTTTGTGTTTTACACCAACCTAGGCAGTCGCAAGGCCCAGCAGCTAGAGCATAACAGCAATATTAGTTTGCACTTCCCTTGGCACCCGTTAGAGCGCCAAGTTCATATTACTGGTGTGGCTGAAAAGCTTACCGCCGTAGAGAATATGAAATACTTTACTTCTCGTCCTAAAGAGAGCCAGTTGGCCGCAATCGCGAGCAAACAAAGTAGCCGTATTTCTGCCAGAGGTGTGTTGGAAGGTAAGTTTTTAGAGCTAAAACAGAAGTTTGCTAAGGGTGAAATACCAGTACCAACCTTTTGGGGTGGCTTTCGCGTAAAACCAAAGAGCATCGAATTTTGGCAAGGTGGCGAACATCGCCTTCACGATCGTTTTCTTTTCTCCCAGCATGATGGAAGTTGGGACATTGATCGTTTAGCGCCATAGGCTTATGGTCCCTCATGAATAAACAAACACCGCCGAATTGGGGCGGTGTTTTTGTAGGTAGAAGCGATGCGAATTATCGCTCTCCATTCAACACAACCGATAATTGATGCTTAAGCAGCGTTTTGGGTAAAACAGAGCCGTAGCCTGCTTCCATTGCTTTATCTATTAGCTCGTTCTTGCTGTTCGCTGCAAACTTATTACGTAAGCGTGCGACGTGACCTTCAACGGTTTTTGTTGATATGCCCATGACCTGAGAGATAAATTGAGGCTTTTTGCCATAGAGCAAGAGGAAAAGCGTTTCTTGCTCGCGGCATGTGAGCTTCTCTGGTTTTGGTTGTAAGTCAGAAAAACGAAAGATGGATTGTTGATTTGGGTTGGTACTGATTGCACGACAAACCCAATACCCGACTTCAATCACGGCGGTGTCGGTGAGTTCCCTTCCGTAGAAAATGGTGCCTACGATGTCGCCTTTGTCATCTCGCCACGGTGTTTTAGTAAATATATGTGCTCGCCAGCGGCCATCTGGATAAGGGTGGATATCGAGAATTTTTAGTGACTCGCCAGTTTCGAGAACGTGTTTATCTTGGCGTTGAAATTCTTGCGCGCATTCAGTGGTTGGGCTGGCCATATCAAAATCAGTTTTACCCAAGCACTCCTCGGGCGACGTGTGCCCTAACAGTTCTGCGTATTCCTGGTTTACGTATAGGAATACCGAATCTTTATCTTTGCATCCCCAACAACCTGGTAGCTGTTTAAGGAGGGATTGTTCTATGGTATCGACTGAAATATTCACAAAAGGACTCACTACATACTGCTTTTACCAATACAGAGACGTCCGTGTTACATGGCTCGTATTGATGTTGCCAAGTAGGCAGTTACGTTGCTAGAACACGTTCGTTGATTGGCGCTCAATCCAATTAAATTCGTGGTGTTCGATGTTTTCGTCAGGTAGTCATAGACAACGACGAAATGGAACGAAGAGTTTAATTGGGAAAATGGTCTGTTTCATTACAGATATGTGCGCTCACGGATGTCCGCCAATGTTCGGCTTACAACTCGTATCGTCCTTGATCATGCTTCCTACAACTCAGTTGTAATGTGGTTGACGTTCATATCACTTGTGAGCGAAAGAGCAGCACCTAAGCATATGAGAGGGACAGTGAGACAAACGCTATGATATCAGCTTATGCCATTGTTTTCATTGTTGAGAAGCGAAAAAAAAAGCCAGCCTGAAGACGGGCTGGCAACACAAGATATAATCTTGTCGACGTGTAGAAGAGGTTCTAAATTACCTAGCGAGGGTCTGCTAAGTAAGTTAGAGGTATCAATGAGATACCGAGAGCTTTAGATCGTATGCATCTTAAAGCTCGATAACTAATGTATTGAATCAGAAGCATATTAGTAAGGGGGGAAATCCCTCTATGTTGAGTTTAAGAGTGGGTTTCGATCCGTTTCAGGGACGAGTTATCTAATATGGAGCACGGTGTTTTACAAAATAACAGATTGTTCGGTAATAAGGATCTTTACATTGATTGATTATGTATACGTAAGGTGTTGCCTATCTATCCGTTTTTGTTAATAAAATTGGTTGCTCACTGACCGTAAAGTAACCTCGCATGATCATCGTTCCGGAACTATGATCATGTAAATGAACTTGAGCATGCTGATTTGATCTTGTCGATTGAGTTGGGTAAAAGTTGCAACCCAACAAAGAAGGTATATGATGCGAAGACGTAAGCTGACCGTGTAAAGACGACTGTTTAAAATGAGTGATTCAGATAACCAAAAAATCCTTTCATATCAAGAGATTATTCTGCCAAAGCCGGCGGAGCTGATCACACTTCCGTCTTATATGGATTGCCACGATCATTCTTATACGCAGATCGTGATTGGTTTAAAAGGGCAAGCCGAATTTGAAGTGCGCGGGCGAGGTAATCTTGTCGGCCCTGGTCAAGGTTGTGTGGTTACCGCATGCTCTGATCATGCTTTCGGTGGCGTCATCAATCAATCGGATATTTTGGTGCTGAATATGCCCAAACCGACAAATGATGATCCTGAAATGCTTGAAAAAATCAATAACCTGGAGAGAGACCATGTCTACTTCCAGTTAGATAGTCAAATTCAGAAGCTGATACAGATGTTGGTTCAGGAAATGCGAAACCATCCGGATGACCTGCTGTTAAGTCGTGCGTGTAACGACACTGTGATTGCATTAATGCAGCGCCATATCTCGGCATTTGAGACCAGTCGAAAAGAGTCGCGCTTTGATTTGGAGGCGATTGATCGTTACATTGAGCAGCACCTGAGTCATAAGATTAGTGTGGCTCAATTGGCCGGGCGAGTGTTTCTTGGGGAAAGTCAGTTCCATTGCTTGTTTAAAGAGCAGATGGGGATTACACCTCATCAATATGTTCTCGGAAAGCGTATCGACATGGCTCGTGAATTAATCGAGCAAGGGCACCTTTCTTTAGGGCAAATTGCCGAGTTTACTGGCTTCTCAAGCCAGAGTACTTTTACTCATACTTTTACTCGCTTACAGGGAATATCACCTTCCCGTTATAAAAAACAAGTTGGATAACAACGCGTTTTTTTAGGTCAAATAATCATCAATCAGAATAAAGCCATGCACTATGCATGGTTTTTTTATGTTTTATTCACGTGACCTATCTCTCGTTTTTTTAAATTCTCTGTTCTTTGCAGTGGTTGATATGCCACTTGATCCTACATTTTCTCTTAGAACGAGCTCTTCACAAAAATCTTATTGATATTCTTGATATTTTGTTGTGAATGCAATGAAAAAATTAAAATTTACAACACAAAATATTACCTATTTGAATGTGACTATGTGGATGTTTTGTTATAAAAGCGAGTTTTTGGCAAAAATGTCGTAGTTTTTGACAAGTATTCTTATCGGCCTCAAAATACACTGCCAGCCATTGATAATCCTCGAAGCGGTTTTCGAGGAGTGAGATTGAGGAACACACATGTTTACAGCTACGAACGTGTTGACACCGGAATTTATCGGGCAGCCGCTTGATAAGTTGTGGTCACTGATCTCGCCATTATATATGGTGGACGAGTCTCAATGGCTAGAGCAACTATTGCCACTAGCGACGCCGACAGAGGATGAAAAATCGGCGATCACTACCCAAACGACCCACCTTATCGAAGCCATTCGTGCCGATAAGAAGTCAATCCAGATGATTGATGCTTTATTGCTGGAATACAGCTTAGATACTCAAGAAGGTATCTTGCTGATGTGTCTTGCAGAAGCATTAATGCGCATCCCAGATGCCGCGACAGCAGATTCTTTGATTAAAGATAAGTTGAGTGTCGCAGACTGGAAATCTCACCTGAAGAACTCTGACTCTGTGTTTGTTAACGCATCAACATGGGGCCTCATGCTAACAGGTAAAGTGGTTGGTCTTGGTGAGCAAGGCACCCAGAGCCCAGGTCAGGCTGTAAACCGTCTGGTAAATAAATTCTCTGAGCCTGTGATTCGTAAAGCCATGTATCAGGCAATGAAGATCATGGGTCACCAGTTTGTTCGTGGTCGTACGATCGAAGAAGCGCAGAAGAACGGTCGTCCAATGCGCGACAAAGGTTTCACCTACTCGTTTGATATGTTGGGTGAGGCGGCGTTAACTACAGCGGACGCGAACAAGTACTTCAAAGATTACCTAATGGCGATCGAAGCGGTGGGTCGCGAGACTTACGGTAACGACACCAGCCCTGCGCCTTCGATTTCCATCAAGCTTTCTGCATTACACCCGCGCTACGAAGTCGCAAATGAAGAACGTGTAATGACAGAGTTGTATGACTCACTAATGCAGCTATTGAAACGTGCAATTGAAGTCGACGTTGCAATCACAATCGATGCAGAAGAAGCGGATCGCCTTGAGCTTTCCCTGAAGCTATTTGAGAAAGTATACCGTAGCGATCTTGTGAAGGGTTGGGGCAAGTTTGGTTTGGTTATTCAAGCCTACTCAAAACGTGCGCTACCAGTCTTGGTGTGGCTAAATGCACTCGCAAAAGAACAAGGTGACGTTATTCCTCTGCGTTTGGTTAAAGGCGCGTACTGGGACAGCGAAATCAAGTGGTCTCAACAAGCGGGTTATGCAAATTACCCAGTATACACTCGCAAAGAAGCGACGGACGTTGCATACCTAGCTTGTGCTCGTTTCCTACTTAGCGAAGGTGTTCGCGGTAATATCTACCCACAATTTGCAAGCCACAATGCTCACACGGTGACGGCAATTGCTGTCATGGCGGAGCACAAAGAATACGAGTTCCAGCGCCTGCATGGTATGGGTGATTCACTGTATAACCATGTTATGAAAATGTACGGTCAGCCAGTACGTATTTATGCTCCTGTCGGTAGCCATGCTGATCTTCTTCCGTACTTGGTTCGTCGTTTGCTTGAAAATGGTGCGAACAGCTCGTTTGTACACCGTCTAGTTGATGCGCGTTGTCCGATTTATGAGTTGACCCATCACCCTGTGGATGTGTTGACGGGTTTTGACACGATACACAACGACAAAATTCCATTGCCTGCCGATATTTTCCCTGAGCGTAAGAACTCATATGGCGTCAACATTGATATCGACAGTGAGGCGAAGCCATTTGAAGCGCAGGTAGAAAGCTTCATGGACAATCAGTGGGTTGCAGGCCCGATGATCAATGGTGAGCGTTTTGCCGAAAGCATGATCAAGGAAAATGCGGCTGAGATCATCACCGCACCGTACGATCGCCGAATTGAAGTCGGCAAAGTGGCATTTGCAACACTTGATCATGTTTCCGCTGCAATTGATGCGGCGCAAACTGCTTTCTCTGATTGGAAAACCGTTCCTGTTGAGCAAAAAGCGGCTTGTTTAGAAAAGCTTGCTGACTTAATGGAAGAAAATCTGGCTGAGCTGGTGGCGATTTGTCACAAAGAAGCGGGCAAGACGATTCACGATAGTATTGATGAAGTTCGTGAAGCAGTGGATTTCTGTCGTTATTACGCGAAACAAGCGCAAAACCTACAGCCATTTGAGCTAGAAGGCTTTGACGGTGTGAAACGCATTTCTAGCCGTGAAGGTCTTGGTGTGTTTGTGTGTATCAGCCCTTGGAACTTCCCGTTGGCTATCTTCCTTGGTCAGGTAACGGCAGCACTGATTGCGGGTAACACTGTGGTTGCAAAACCTGCTGAGCAAACAAGCTTAATTGCCGCTCGTGCTATTGAATTAATGCTTGATGCGGGTTTCCCTGCTGGTGTGATTCAGTTACTTACTGGTCGCGGCGCTGAGATCGGTCATGCACTGACTTCTCATGATGCTATTGCTGGTGTGGCATTCACTGGCTCAACGGCAACGGCGCAACGCATTAACGTCACGCTCGCGGAGCGCAGCGCGAAACCAGTTCCGTTTATTGCGGAAACAGGTGGCCAAAACGCAATGATTGTGGACAGTACTGCATTGCCAGAGCAGGTGGTGCGTGATGTGATTCGTTCGGCGTTTGCATCTGCTGGTCAGCGTTGTTCTGCCCTTCGTGTTCTATTTGTACAAGAAGATGTAGCAGACCGTATGATCAACCTGATTCAGGGTGCGATGAATGAACTGCATGTTGGTTTACCTTACCTACACAAAACAGATGTTGGTCCGGTTATCGACAGCAATGCAAAACAAAAACTCCTCGCTCACCTTGAGCAAATGAGCAAAACACAGACTAAAGTCGCTCAGCTACAGCTGGATGAATCGTGCCAGCATGGTGACTTTGTCTCACCAAGTGCGTTTGAAATCTCGGGCATCGATGTGCTGAAAGAAGAACAATTTGGTCCAATCTTGCACATTATTCGCTTTAAAGCGTCTGAATTACCGAACGTGGTTGCGCAGATCAACAAAACGGGTTTTGGCTTGACGATGGGTATCCATAGCCGTAACGAAACCACGTACCGTTGGATTGAGAAACATGCTCGAGTAGGTAACTGCTACATCAACCGAGACCAAGTTGGCGCTGTGGTTGGTGTACAGCCGTTTGGTGGTCAAGGCTTGTCGGGTACTGGCCCGAAAGCTGGTGGTCCACACTACCTATTCCGCTTTACTCAACATCTTCTTGCTCAAGCAGAAAACGCATAAGGAGTCGCATTATGGTTCATCAGATCACCTATTTTAAAGATGCATTCTCTGCGTGGGAGCAGTGGAATCTGACTGATTTTGATTACAAATGCGAGCATGTTCTGGCATTTAAATCTGCACTAGAAGGGCAGCAGTCTACCGTTGCCAAAGTGGTTTCTTACCACTTGCAACAAGCATCAACTCTTCTTGCAGAAACTCACCAGTTAGTTGGCCCTACAGGGGAAACTAACGAACTGTATGCCGCAGGACGCGGTGTGGCTTTGGTGATTTGTGAAAACAACATCGAGCCTGCTGATAATGCGTTATACAGTGCTTTTGCGATGATCACCTGTGCCTTAATTGCAGGCAACAGTGTGGTCGTTTGCAGTGACAATGCAGAGCTAAACCAACTGGTTAAGCAAGCTGTAGCGTTGGCAAACTTCCCATCTAACTTAGTCCAGGTTGTTGCGTACGATGCGTCTGCCCCGTTGCTTGAGAGCGATGTACGTAGTGTGGGTTATGTTGGGCGTTCACAGGTTGAGCATGCGCTCAATCTTCAACTAGCTAAGCGTGACGGTGCAATCGTCGGCTTAGTTTCTGAAACGGATTTAGAGTCACCGAAATTGGCTCATGATCCTCATCTCTCGTTGCGCTTCATTACTGAGTGCACTCGAACGATAAATATTACCGCGGTGGGTGGTAACGCAACTCTACTCGAGTTGGGGAACGAAACTCACTAACCTGACTTGTAATGCCAATCTGGAGTAACTGGACTGAGAGCCGGTCCAGATTGGTTTTTTATACTCTGATGTATTGCTGAGACGGTAAAATATCAGGGCAGGCAAGGAAGGAAATAATTATAACGAGGACTATCTAATGATAGAAAATAGCTTTGCTATCACGTCCACTTTTGTGGCGTATTTACTGATTATGGTTGCTATTGGCGTTTACGCGTATAAGAGGACTTCCAATTCATCTGACTACTTCCTAGGTGGCCGTAGCCTAGGTCCGTGGCCTGCTGCATTATCTGCAGGTGCTTCAGACATGAGTGGTTGGCTGCTGCTAGGCTTGCCTGGCTATGCGTACGCTGCGGGTATCGAGGCCTTCTGGTTAGCCGGCGGTCTACTTCTTGGTACATGGGCAAACTGGCTCATCAGTGCAAAACGCCTCCGTACCTACAGTATCCAAACTGACGCGCTAACGTTGCCAGAGTTCCTGTCACGTCGCTTCAACGATAAGTCGAAACTGATTCAGACAATCTCTGCGTTTTTCATTCTTCTATTTTTCCTTTTCTACACCAGCTCAGGTTTGGTCGCAGGGGGCAAACTGTTTGAGACGGTATTCGGTCTAGATTATACCTACGCTGTTATCATCGGTACGGTGTGTGTCGTTTCTTACACACTATTCGGTGGTTTCCTAGCGGTATCTTGGACTGACTTAGTGCAAGGTCTGCTAATGGCGGCTGCGCTAATGATTGTTCCTATAGCGGTAATGGACGGTGGTTTAGGTCAGCTAAGTTCTGATCTACATGACATCAACCCAGAACTTGCAACGCTATGGAATGACGCGAAAGGCGAACCATTGTCTGCGATTGCCATTATCTCTCTAGCGGCGTGGGGCCTTGGTTACTTTGGTCAGCCACACATCCTAGCGCGTTTTAAAGCGTCTCGTTCAAACAAAGATCTAACGACTGCACGTCGTATCGCAGTGATTTGGACGGCACTATCTATGGTTGGTGCAATGCTTGTTGGTCTTGTTGGTCTGGTTTGGGTTACGGGTCATCCGGGTACTCAACTAGAGGACGGTGAGAAGATCTTCATGCTATTGGTTAACGCAGTATTCCATCCTGTCGTTGCGGGTATGTTGTTAGCAGCAATCCTAGCGGCGGTAATGAGTACCGCTGACTCACAGCTCCTTGTTTCATCTTCAGCGCTTGCAGAAGACTTCTACAAGCAAGTATTCAAGCCAGAAGCGTCTTCTGAAGAAATCGTAATGATTGGTCGTATCGGTGTTATCGTTATTTCGCTTGTTGCGCTATTCCTAGCGATGACGCCTGATAGCTCAGTACTTGGTCTTGTATCTTACGCTTGGGCTGGTTTTGGTGCGGCATTTGGTCCTGCGGTTGTACTTAGCCTTTACTGGAGCGGTATGAACCGTAACGGCGCGTTAGCAGGTATTCTTGTTGGTGGTATCACTATCGTAGTTTGGAAGCAGCTAACTGGCGGTTGGTTTGATGTGTACGAAATCGTACCGGGCATCATCTTCTCTACGCTTGCCATCATTGTGGTAAGTAAAGCAACGGGCGGTGCTGCGCAAGACGTGTTAGACCAACACCAGTCGTTCGAGAAAAAACTGGTTGAACTAGACTAGTAACTTCCCGTATATGAACACAAAGCCCGCTATTTTAGCGGGCTTTGTTTTATCTGAAACTTAATTAACGTTAGTGGCGGTAGCTTGAGATCAGAGCTTAGCATTGCTCGGTTAGATTGGAGTGTTAGTCGCGACGAATTTTGGCGTAAATAACGGTGTTACTCAGCTCTCCCGATGTAGTCAGACGTTCGTTTCTGAGCTCTCCTTCGAACTCATAACCACAGCGCTCGGCTACAGCCCTGCTCTTTTGGTTGGTGCTATCAGCATGAATTGCGATTCTCTTTGCGCCCAAGTCATCAAACGCATAGCGCTCAACTTCGAGCACAGCCTCGGCAACATAACCATTGCCAACGGCAGCATTATCTAACCAATAACCTATCTCAAAGGACGGTACGTCGGGATCTCGAATCATCAGGCCGACCGCACCCAGTAAGCGATCGCTTTCCTTTTCAATCATGTAGTAACGCAGCTCTTCTTCGAAGTTTTCAAAGTTTGCGATGGCTTTCTCTGTCCCTTCTATCATCGCTTCTAATGTCAGCACATGAGGCACCCACGGCAGATAGACTTCGAGAGTTTTTTGGCTGCGAACGACAGCTTGATGCGCCTCTTCGGCTCGTTCTAAACAAGCAGGGATGAGTTTGAGACGTTTCGTTTCCATGCCGACTCTCCTATGGGTGAAAAATGAACGGAAAATCATTTAAACAGATGTACTTAGAATGATCTAGTCAACGCCGTCATATTATTCACTTGGTTTGCCAGAGAGAAACTGAGAGAATCGAACCGTTATCAAACCAACTAGGTTCATTATGAAACTTTTAGTAAGAAACTTGGCTCGTCACATGACCGAGCAAGATATCCGCAAATTATTCTCAGCGTACGGCAAAGTAGAACTGTGTTCGCTAGTGCTTGATCAAGACACGGGTTTGTCGAAAGGCTTCGGTTTTGTCATCATGCCGGACGAAGCAGAAGCCATTTCTGCTCTTGAAGCACTGAATTTGACGAACGTAGAAAAAAGCAAAATTCGCGTGAAAGTCGCACAAGACTAATACAGAGAAAAGCCAGCGTTATTGCTGGCTTTTTTGTCTTTCTATTTAGAGACCAAATTGGCAACATTCTAGAATGTCTTCTCTTTTCGTTTTAGCGAGATTGATCATCAATTCTCTCTTCAAGTTGTTTCATTAAATCCTTTAACTGTAGAGAATCGAAATTGTCTGAATTCGGCACTTGGTAAGCGTCGTTGACTGTGTAGAGCATCAAACTTTTGCTAGAGAAGAACTCTTTCTGTATTTGGACTTTGACAATGTCATCAAGAGGTAGACGGAAGTAAACCGTTGAGCCCTGGCGATACTTCAAGGTGTTGGTGCTTGCATCGATATCTAGCGTTTTAGGATTGAACGCGCGGCGCGTGAAGTACGTTGAGAGCAGTTTCAATCCTATTATTGTGAGTGCTACGAGTCCAAACTCGACGATCTTGTCTGCTAGGTAGGAAAAATAGAACAGCGACAACAATACAGCTCCTAGCAAGAAAGGGTTGTTCTTGGGCAGATTTTGTGAAGTTTCATGGATGATCATCCGACATATCCCTCTTCTATACGCGGTAAACTCACCGCACCAAGTAACTCCTCAGTGTTTCGCAAGGTAATAGCGTACGCTACGCCTTGATGCTGCTGATACATCGGATCGTGCCTATCTATCCATGCTTGCGCCATCGGTCGCTCATAAGGATGAGGGATGTTTGCTGTCATGTCGGCAATTCGCTTATCTCCAGCGAGTAAAGCCACTTGTTGGCAGTCATCGATATTGAATGGCCGGAGGACGAGTCTTTCGGTAGTGAGAATCGGTTGTATCGTCATGCATTTCTTCCTTGATGAGACGGCTATAGCTGCTAGCAACTGGTTTGCGGGGTAAATCAAGATAACAAGGCGTCTCGAAAGCTCGATCTAGCCAGCTGTAAAGTTGTCATGCGCCTTACTAAATAATAAGCCCGAACAATTGCTTATGTGTAATGTGTCGTATCATTACACACATAAGCACGTTTGCTCATATTGATGGTACAAAAGTTGAGGTCTGACCAATGTCTCAGTTTTTTGATACTTTCGTTCAATTTTTTGAAGATAGGGCACAAAAAATTAAAGGAGCTTTTTAATTGTGGAATTATTTTGAACAAAATATGTCAATTGTCAGTAGGACGAAAAAGTAGGGAGAAGAGAAATGCCGGATATATATTGCGCAGCTTGTAGAAAATCAACGCAACATAAAGTGATTATGAAGCGTTGCGAGCCTCAGTCTGTTGACTCGTTAACAGGCAAAATGGTGAGTTTTACACAGCTGATGGCGAAATTTGTATCAGGTGAACATTATTACGAGATGGAGCCTCAATACTACTGCCGTTGTTGTAATCATCGTGCAATTGGAGAGGTTGTTCCACATCCTGCACGGCATACATCGGCCGCACTCTAACTCTGAGTGATAGCCATGATTAATGGCTAAATAGGGCGGCGTTGCCCGAACGACATATCTATACAGGCGTGTCATGCGCTTTCAAATTTGCGACTCCGCGGGAGCCGATAGGTTGCTTTTTCTCTTCATATCACGGTTACTAAGTGAGCGGCAATAATCATAGCTCTTTCCCTCCTTCGTTGTTTTCTGGTTATTCTCTGCTGAATTTCACATGCTGTGCATTTGATGGTTTGCAATTGTTTGAGCAACGATTAATGTGATGCTTTCTAAGTGGTTACAAGGAAGTGGGTTAATGAGTTATCAATTGGACCGGATTGATTTACATATTTTGAGAGTGCTTCATTCGAGAGGCAGAATTCCGGTTGTAGAACTAGCAAAGCTGATTAACTTAACGACTTCTCCATGTTCTGACCGTGTAAAGCGACTAGAAAAAGAAGGGTATATCAATGGTTATCATGCGGAGTTGAATGCGGAAAAGTTGGGGCTGGATGTGCAAGTATTCATCCATATTCGTTTAGACCAAACCAGTTTTTCTATTTTTGAAAAGTTTGCGAAAGCGGTGGAATTGATGCCTGAAATTGAAGAGTGCTACTCGCTCTCTGGAGATTTCGATACCATGATAAAAGTTCGTGTTAAGAGCATGAAAGCGTATCAGGAGTTTATGTCGAGCAAGTTAGGCACGCTTCCGGGCGTGATTCAAACTCGTAGTGAAGTGGTCATAGAAGAACATAAAACGGGATTTGGTGTTAATCCCGAGCTCCTTGGTTAGGCGAGGCATGTGTTGATCCTCCTTATTTAGCGTGGCTTGGTATATTACTTTTTCACGATTAAAAAAGGAGCCGAAGCTCCTTTTTTAATAAATCGGTGAGCGATTATGCCCCGATAAAGGTGCTGATAACGCCAATTAAACCACCAAAAACACCGCCCCAAACGACTAGCCAGCCAAGGTGTTGTTTGATCATCTTTTGCACCATTTCTCTAACTAATGCCGGTGTTAATTCGCTTAAACGTTGATCGATGATACCTTCAATGTTCTGCTTTATCTCATCCATCATTGCAGGAGATTCGAATTGCTCTTTCAGTGCTTCTTTGATGTTATCGCTCTTGCTCAACTCAATGATGGATTCTTGCATCTTTTCGACGAAAGGTTGGCGCATGGGTTGTAGCGCTTCCGAGCCGCCAAACATCGCTAGCATGCCACCAAACTGAGAGCCTTCAATTACTTCCACTAGGGAATCAAATGCTGGATTTAAATCTACTTTCTCAATTACTGGTTGAAGATCGATGTTCACACCGCCCGCCATTTCTTTATTCAAGAATCGGTCAATGTTCGCTTCAGTAAAAAACTGTTCCATCATCAGGTTTTTGATAGCCAGTTTAAACTCTTCAAATCGCGCGGGGATCACGCCAGAACCGTATAATCCAGGCACTTTCTCAAACAGCATATGGATGGCAAGCCAGTTGGTGATGGCGCCTGAGAACGCAAATAGCCCCGCATACCAAAGATAGTCGTTTTGTAATTGATGACCTCCAGCCATCAAAGCGATAGCGAGGACATTCGTTAGCAAACTTTTGTTCATAGTGACCAGTTATATGTGAATATCGGAAAGAATAAGTGGGCCTGATTCTATACCTAAGTCACATTGAGATGCTAGGTTTTGCCGTGATGAGTGACCGTGTTGCGAAGGGATAAAAATGGATGTACAGAAAAACAAAACCCGACAATCATTGTCGGGCCACTGCTTTTTCTTAGAAAAACTAAGATTCTATTTTTAATTTTAGATGCGGTAGATCTTAAAACAAAGTTGGCATTTCCATCTTTCTGAGTAGCCAAATAGCTTGTCAGCCCAACTTGGTTTGAGTTGTACGATCTGCATTGAACCACATTTACACATAAGCTAATTACCTTATTGTTAATATAATAACTAAGCCATCTATTGAGTATAGCTGTTTCTCAAAAAGTGAAATGACAAATGAAGACGGCTCAATACTCTGTATTGTGTTCATTGAAATGGATACGCAACGAGGCGGTATATTAGCAGAAAAAGTGTGAGCTTTATCATGGAGAGTGTTTCATATATGAGAAACCATAATGGCTATATGAGCGTCTAGCCATGGATTAAAATAAAAAACGGCGCTTAAAGCGCCGTTTTTATTGAGCTTATCACTCGTTAAGAAGCGTGTTGATTGTCTAGCTCTTCAGCGATAAATCCGCCAGTTTGATGCGCCCAGAGCTGGGCGTAAATACCGTTATTCGCAATGAGTTCTTGATGAGAACCTTGTTCAACGATGCTGCCTTTATCTAGCACGATGAGGCGATCCATTTGTGCGATGGTCGATAATCGGTGAGCGATAGCAATAACCGTTTTCCCTTGCATTAATTCATTCAAGCTTTCCTGAATCGCTGCTTCGACTTCTGAATCCAGAGCCGATGTTGCTTCATCCAGTACCAGCAATGGTGCATCTTTGAGTAGCACACGAGATATTGCGATACGCTGACGTTGGCCGCCAGACAGTTTCACACCACGTTCACCAACTTGCGCATCGTATCCGACATTACCAAATGGGTCGGTCAGAGTTTCGATAAACTCATGGGCATGCGCTTGCTTAGTGGCTTTCAGCAAATCTTCTTCTGTCGCATCTGGATTGCCATACAAAATATTGTCTCGAATTGAACGGTGTAGCAGAGAAGTATCTTGGGTCACCATACCGATCTTTGAACGCAAAGAGTCTTGTGTGACTTCTGAGATGTTCTGTCCATCGATCTTAATGCTGCCGTCTTCGACATCGTGGAAACGAAGTAACAAGTTCACCAAAGTCGATTTTCCGGCGCCGGAGCGCCCAACCAAGCCTACTTTCTCTCCTGGTTTGATGTTGAGGTCGAGATGGCTAATCACGCCTTTGTTCTCACCGTAATGGAAGCTGACGTTATCAAAGTGAATGCCTCCTTCAGTGACAACCAAGTCTTTTGCGCCTGGTTTATCTTTAATATCAATAGGCTTAGAGAGCGTTTTCATTCCATCGACAACGGTTCCCATATTTTCAAAGAGGGCGCCAACTTCCCACATTATCCACATCGACATACCGTTTACGCGCAATGCAAGACTAACAGCAATCGCAATCGCGCCAACGCTAATGGCACTATCCAACCACAGGTAAATCGATAAAGCAGCAACGGAAAATACCAAAATATAGTTTGAGATCTCTACAGCGACGTCGAAGCCGGTCACTAGGCGCATTTGACGATAGACCGTATTCAAAAATCCTTTCATGCCTTGCTCGGCATATTGGGTTTCGCGCTGGCTATGAGAAAACAGTTTGACGGTTTGAATATTGGTATAACTGTCGACGATACGCCCTGTCATTGTCGAACGTGCATCGGCCTGCGCTGAAGCGACGTCTTTGAGCTTAGGGACAAAATAGATTTGGATAGCGATGTAAGCGAGTAGCCAGACGATCATTGGGATCATCAAACGCCAGTCTGCCGTCGCTAACATAATGATCATGCTGGTAAAGTAAACCGTAACGTAAACAAACACATCCATAGCTTTCATTACGGTTTCGCGCACAGCTAATGAGGTTTGCATGACTTTCGTTGCGACTCGGCCTGCAAAATCATCTTGATAGAAGTTCAAGCTTTGATTGAGCAAATACCGGTGTGCAAGCCAGCGGATAGACATTGGGTAGTTGCCCAATAACGTTTGATGAACGAGCAACGAGTACAAGATCACCAATATAGGCATGACAACCAGCAATAAGGCTCCGTAGAAAATCAAATCCGATTTATTGTCTTGTAAGAACGTTTCTGGATTGCTGGTAGACAGCCAATCAACCAATTGTCCCATGGCGCCAAACAACATTACCTCAACAACAGCCACAATTGTGGCCATCAAAGACATGATGATCAAAGGCTTTTCATAACCACGAGTGTAATAACGCAGAAAAGCGAACATCCCTGAAGGAGGCTGATCCGGTGTAGATTTGGGGAATGGCTCTGTAAAGCCTTCAAATCGTTTAAACATAACTCATCCTAAAGTTAAAACAGTGCCATTTGGGGTGGCTAAATCCATCGATTCACGCTGCTTTGGGCGAAACCGCGTGTATGAGAGTTTCTTGCCTGCTCCTCGATAAAGCAGACCGATTGACGAGAGGGGCGAAAAAATAGTCTAACCGATTGTGTCTTAAATGTAACTAGTTGGTTATGAGTGTGATTGTCTATGGTTCTGATTCTTATGATGAATTCTTATCATGTTCATCACGGTGCAATAAAAGCTTAAACCTGCAAAGTGACAATAAAATTTATGGAAAAATGAACTTAATGCAGCAAAAATTACTTTTGGGCAATTAAATTAATTGTCAAAACAGCAAAACTGAAGTTAACAATAAATTTACAATCTCCTCATTCTAGTGATAAGGAATGTATTGGATGCTATTACACGAATCAGTGACCCAATTTGCTAATGGGAAAGAAGAAAGCACGCAAAGTGCTCAGCGCCAAACCGCGAACTGCGTAGTGATGGTGCCACCGAAAGAGTTTCGTTTTAATGAAGAAACCGCACAAGATAATGAGTTCCAACATAAAGTGTCACTCAGCCAAGAAGAAGTCTCACGTCGAGCAATGGCCGAGTTCGCGAGTATGGTTGCAACGCTGCGTCAAGAGGGCGTTCAAGTTGTTGAATTTGATTATCCAACTTCAGGTGTTGCAACGCCAGACGCGGTATTTCCAAACAATTGGTTTAGCACTACGCCAGATGGCACGTTGTACACCTTTCCAATGGCCTGTGAAAACCGTCAAAAAGAAGTACGTCCCGATGCACTTGTGGCAGCACTAGCGCAAGCAGGGCGAGAAGTTCATCGACGCAGCAGTCTAACTGAATATCTTGACGAGCAAGCGTATTTAGAAAGCACGGGTGTGATGGTGTTTGACCACCTAAATAAAACGGTCTACGCCGCACTCTCACAACGTTGTGATCGTCTGGTTTTAGAAGATTACGCCGATCGTATTGGCTATGAACGAGTGATTTCTTTCCAAACTCGTTTGCCGTCTGGTGCGCCGATTTATCACACCAATGTGATGATGGCGGTTGGCGAACAGTTTTGCGTGATTTGTGACGAAGTGATCCCAGAATTTGAGCGTCGTTTTGTAATGAAGTCACTCGCCAAAGACAAGCAAGTCATCTCAATTTCGCTTGATCAGATGAACCAGTTCTGCGGTAACATTCTGCAACTGGAAACGATCAACGGCGACAAGGTGATTGCGATGTCGCAATCGGCGTACGATGCATTCTCACCAGCACAAAGAAACCAATTGGCAACGCACGGTAAATTGCTGCCATTCGACGTTTCTACCATAGAATCTATTGGTGGTGGTTCGGTTCGTTGCATGTTGGGTGAAGTGTTCTTACCGAATCGTAAAGCTGTGCTTTAATAAACTGCACATTTCTTTTCAGCCGCAGTGAAAGGCTGATGAAGCGTTCTCTTCAAGGGTTTTTAGCCGTTAGCTCTGTGGCAGTACAGACTAACGGCTTTTTTGCGCTTTTTAGTTTTCTGACGATTTGCGTAGGCGACGCTTGGTTTAAGCACCTAAAATAGGATGGTTCACCTAGCAGATTGTGGTAAAGTCCGCGCCTGCGTTTTACCGCATCTTCATTATTTTTATTGCTTCTTCAACCCAAAGTACAAGGTTTTCGTTAATGCCATTTTCTACTCTCTCATTGAGTTCTGAGCTGATTCACGCACTGCCAAAAGACTTCAAGAAACCGACCGATATTCAAGCGTTGGCCATTCCTGAGCTGTTGGCTGGTCAAGATCTATTGGCTTTGGCAAATACAGGCAGCGGCAAAACCCTTGCTTATGGTTTGCCTTTGTTGGAAAAGCTGGGTGTCAATCCAGAGCAAAAAGCGCTGATTCTTGTGCCAACTCGTGAGCTGGCAATGCAAGTGAGTGAAGCAATTAACCAAGTTGGTCAAGTTCTTGAACTCAACGCAGTGTGTTTGTGTGGCGGCGTTGATAAAGAGCAACAACAGCAGGCGCTAGCGACAAATCCTCATATCCTTGTCGCGACGACTGGTCGTTTGGTTGACCTAGCAAACAACGGTTTAGACTTAAGCAATATCCATTACCTAGTGTTGGATGAAGCGGATCGTCTGTTGGATATGGGCTTTTGGCCTGACGTACAAAATATTGCGGGGCTTATTTCAAACCAGCGTCAAACCGCAATGTTCTCGGCAACGTTTTCAGATGAGTTGAAGGGTAAAGCGAAGCTGCTTATGCAGGCACCAAAGCAAGTTGCAGCGCATCAAGAAAACAGCACCAACCAAGATATTGCTGAAACGCTGTACCTCGTCAACAAAGGCAGTAAAACCAAGGCATTGATTGAACTGATTCAAAAAAACGCGTGGACTAAGGCATTAGTCTTTATTGGTGCGAAAGAGAACGCCGATGGCTTAGCGAAGAAGCTGAATAAAGCGGGCATCTCAACCAATGCGTTGCATGGCAATAAGAGTCAAGATGAGCGAGAAGAAGCACTGGCGCAGTTTAAATCTGGGCAAATTCAGGTGTTGATTGCCACCGATCTACTAGCGCGTGGCATTCACATTGAGCAATTACCTGTAGTGATCAACTTTGAACTGCCAATGTATGCAGAAACCTATGTTCACCGAGTAGGACGTACCGCTCGCGCAGGCGAACAAGGTGTCGCGATGTCATTGGTTTGTCATGGTGAAATGGACGCACTAAGCGCGATTCGTCACCTGACTCAACGTGTATTACCAGTGCAAGATCTGGCAGGTTTTCCAGTAACGGATAAGCCATCAACTGGCGAGAGCAAACGCGCGCCACGCGATAAAAAAGCCAACCGCCGAACTAATGCTAAGAAGAGCATTAAGCAGTTCCAAGGTAAGTCGAAACGCCCAGCCCCGAGTGCGAAGTAAAACAAAAAACACGCTCTGACGGCATAGTCGGTTCAGAGCATGGCTTACAAATTTTACTTTTGAGTATTAACGGCAGTTGGGCCAACCAAGCGCATTTCCCAATCTTCAACTTCGCCAGTTTCTAGACGGCGCTCGACCAACTTGCCCCAAGACTCGACTAACGGCAGCTCAGACAGCTTAGTGAGTTCTTTTCTATCTAAACAGCCAGTGAAAACCGCACCCATGATACGAGCCAGTGGCCATTCTGGATAAGGTCTTTCGCACAGAATAATCTCGTCACCTGCACCGATATCGCCTTCTTCCAACACTCGGAAATACCAGCCTGTTCGAAGCGTATCTTGCAGTCTTCTCGCCATGTCGTGTTGGTCAAAACGTACGTTAAGTTTCCAACAAGGCATGCGACCTTGCGACACTTCCAGTAGTGTTGAGCCGATGCGAATTTTATCTTTCAAGCAAATCGTGGATTCGGTGACGCCTTCGGAGGCGATGTTTTCGCCAAAGCCGCCGGCGGATTGGAAAATTGGTCTTTTGCCTAATTCTTGTTGCCAGATTGGGTAGTGCTCGCTTGGGTAAATATGAAGCGCTTTTTGAATGCCACCATGAAAGCGCGGATCACCTTGCTCATCACTGGTAAAACCAAGCTCTGTTGCGTGCTGGCGCTCAGGTAGCACTTGTTTGTTGATTGCGCTTTGCGCTCCATGAGCATAAGGGACGGTTTTCCCTGCTAGCACAGCTTTTACGACGCCGATTTTCTTCATATAACCTCCTTATTATTTGAATGAGAGATAAAGTGTTTACCTTCATTCGCGATGCGGAGCATGATAGCCTAGTAAACTTGTGTCGGTGTAGGGATGAAAAGACAACTAACAATGCTAACTCGCCAAATTGATTCGAAGTCAGGCGTCGTCACCTCCAATGAGATGATGGACGCGAATCCCCATTCTCCTGTTTTGGTGAAAACCATCGACATGCCAAAAGGTTACATTGATGCGCTGCATCAACACACTTGGCATCAAATCATCTTTCCTATCAAAGGGTTATTGCAAACACAAACTGAGCATTATCAGCATTTGGTTCCGCACACCTCTGCGTTATTTGTTCCTGCGGGTGTTCAACACGAGTCGATTGCTCTAAGCAATACGATATTTGTTGGTATTTACCTCAACCCTGAGTTTGGTGCGACGTACGAGCCACAAGTGAGAACCATTGCTTTAACGCCGTTTTTAAATGAGCTTTTACAAGAGATCCGCAGACAGTGTGAAGGTGAGACAAGCCACGAAGAAGTGCTGCATTTGCTGGCGGTGTTGCATGATCAAATTTTGAAAAGCAACGTGCAGACATTTCAGTTATTGCTGCCACAAGACAGACGACTAAAACTGATTTTCGAGCAATTGACTGACGAGCCCGCGTTGAGCTGTTCGCTAAAAGAGTGGGGGGAGAAAATTGGGGCGTCTGAGCGTACTTTATCACGGCTGTTCGCCAAGGAATTCAACACTTCATTTCTGCTTTGGCGGCAACAAATTCGGCTAATTTACTCGCTTTCTTTGTTAGATGAATCGTTGCCAATCCAAGCCATTGCAGACCTAGTGGGTTATCAAAATGACTCATCCTACATCAAAGCATTTAAAGCCTATTTTGATATGACGCCACAACAGTTTAGAGTGAACGGCGCATCGCGCAGGTAGAAATACAGAGCTTCGACTTCACTTAATGCTTTTGAGTAGAAGTCGCGAAACTTCCTTTTTGAATTTCAATTACATGGTATGAATAACAATGGCACCAACGATAAATACTCGAGTGAATCAATTCTGTTTTGGTCAGCCCCAAACGTCGCTGTCGTTGGAAAAAGAGCCCCTCAAACCGCTTGCTCAGGGCAAGGTTCGGGTGCGACTGGAGGCCACCAATATTAACCCAAGTGACTTGCTTTCCATTCATGGTGTTGGGCAATACCGCCGCGTTCACATACCACCTCGCGTGCCGGGATTTGAAGCGGTTGGGCGTGTGGTGGAAGTCAGTGCAGTTGGTCAAACTGACCTTCAAGTTGGGCAAAAGGTGTTGGTGGCGATGAGTGGTACTTGGCAATACTACATAGATGCCTCGCCTGAGAATCTTTTTCCGCTACCTGAGAGTTTGGAGAACGGCTATGCCTGTCAGTTGTACATCAACGCGTTAACCGCGTGGGTGATCACCACTAAAGTAGCTAAGTTGAACAAAGACTATGTGGTGATCATCAATGCAGCAGGGTCAGCGATCGGTAAGATATTTGCCCAGCTCGCCCATTCACTGGGTTTTACACTGATTGCTGTGACCTCAAAGCCAGACGAGTATCCGTACGATACTATTCCAGTGTTGGACGCGAAGAAAGACTTACAAGCGCAGCTGCAAACGCGCCAACTGCCACAACCAACGGTCGCTCTGGACGCGATAGGTGGTGAGGCTGGCACGGATCTCATTCGTACCTTGAAAGAAAATGGCCAATACATCAACTACGGAACATTGTCGTTAACGCCTTATACGCCTGAGTTTTTTGAATCGATGAAGGCCAACAACATCGACTTTAGTACATTCTTTTTGCGGTATTGGGAAGAATCGGTAGGTAAAGGCGGGAGAAAGACGGTGTTCGCTGAAATGTTAGAACACTTTATTAGCAGCGACATAAAGTTAAACGTTGCATATGATCTGCCGTTAGAGGACTTTCAAACAGCGATTGAAATGGTTGAGCGACGCTCGTCAGCAGTGTCAGGAAAAATCATTTTGACGCTGTGAATTACAGTGAGCCTGTTGAGAAAAGGGAGGATAAAATCCTCCCTTTTTTATGGGTTTACTTGTAATGATTGGGCTATTTTAGATGGAAGATTTGCTCTGTTTCGAGCGATGTCATCGCACGTACTTGACGCCAAATGTAATAAAAAATACCGAACATCATCAACATACTTGGGATGGCAATCATTGGGTAACTGTACAGCGTCATTTTTCCTAACTCTTCGTTAAAGGCAGCAGTACCAGAAGGGCTAGTCACAATCCAAGTCGCAAGGAAGTAGTTCATTGCAGATGAGAACGCAAAAGTACTTGCAAACAGGTAGTTAGAAGACATAAGGCAACGTTCGAACGCATCGGTTTTACCATTTTCTTTTAAACGTTGGTTAATCAACGCGAGATTCAACACTGTGTTATTCAGTACTAACTTCTGCATCAGTGGGTAGCGGGTAAACGTTGAACCCAAAACCGCTAAACCGATCAGGCCAGGAATCAGGGCTTCTTTTAGTGCTAACCAGCGTGTATCAAGCTCTAACAAGCCGATGCCACCAGTTAGTAGAACACTGATAAAGCCCAGAGCAGAAATAAAGTTAAATTTCTTGTTACGGACAAGGTCCATACCGCCATAAATGATAGGAAATAGCAAAGCGACAACCAGCGCCATTGCTGTCCCTAGATGCTCATCGCCACTAAACTTCATCAAAATGAAGGAAGGGATAAATACGTTGAAAAGGATTTCAAATAAGGGATTCGGCTTTTTCGCCGTCGTGTTACTCATAATGTTTTACTGACTCTACTCTATGTCGGCTGTTATTGTACTTTGACAAGAAGTGTTCATCTAGTCGCGCTTGATGTAAAGCGTTAAAGCGTCGAGTTGTGTAACGACTTATGAAATAGACCGGAGCATAGCCAGTTAGTTTACATGATTGACTACTTTTTGTGTCTTAATGACTCTCCTTCTGTGCGATGATCTGATTACGCGCTCTGAATAATCGAGTCGCCACTGTGTTGTGGTTGAGCCTCAAGGCTTGGGCAATTTCATCATGATTCAACCCAGCCACTAAGCTCAAGAGCAACGGCTCTCGGTATTTGGGTTCGAGAATCATCATTTGTTTTTGAAGCCAATCTTGGGCCATGTCGTAGTCACTGCCAGGGTAGGTTTTTGTCTGTATTGCACACTCATCAATGTCGACAAAATCGTACTGTTTTCTATCAAAGCGCCGAGCATTCTCACGACGCAAAATAGTAATGAGCCAAGACTTCGCGGCGTTGGGGTCATTTAATTTATCAAAGAATCGCCACGCTTTCAGAAAGGTTTCTTGCGCTAAATCTTGAGCAAGGTGGTGATCTTTGCATAACCAATACGCGAGACGGTAAATCTCTTGGTATCGATCTTTCGTCAGTGCTTCGTAACGTTTATGTTTTTCCATAGCATTAAGATAAAAAGTTTGGAGAGCACGTTGTGTCTGCCAGATGAACGACAACCCTTTTTATCGCTTTTACAGTGATAAAAAGGGTTGTTCGATTAGGAAGACAAATTCGAAGAGTTAACCTTCCAAATATCGAAGGGTGACTCTGATTTCTTTCTTACACGCTTAAAATGGTTGGTTGGAAAAGCGTGAGTACTGGATGGCATCTGCGACTTCCTGAGCTTTAGACTCTGAAGTCATAAGGTGAAGTAGCTTAAGAGCAGCTTGATAGCTAACTAGGCTACCGTTCGAAGTGATAACGCCATCATCAATGACAAAATTCTGGTCGACTTGTACTTTGACTGCTGGGTAATCTCTTTGAAAGCCGTTTTCACCTCCGGCCCAAGTTGTTGCTTTTTTGCCGTTTAAAAGGCCAGCTTCGGCTAACAAATACGCGCCAGAGCAATTACTTGCCATCCAATCTGCCGCCTTTGAGGTAGTTTTAATAAAGTGAATGAGATCTTTATTTTCGATTAGTGCATCCATGTCATAGCTGGATGTTAAAACCAATACGTCGAGTTCCGGCAGATCACCAATCCAAGCATCCACACCAATTTTTAATCCTTCTTCAGTGGTGATGGTTTTCTGATCTGAGACGGAAATGGTGAGCACGTCATAATCACTAAACCAAGTGAGACGACTTGCGACGCCAAAAACCTCTAAAGGAGCAGTAACATCAGAGGTCAGTACGCCATCGTAAACCAGAATACCAATTCGTTTATCTGCGGCATGTGCTGTTTGAAGCATCCCAAAGAATAGGACTAGTGTCGCTATCAATAGTTGTAGTGCATTCTTCAATCCGTTTTTACCCATGGTTTTTTCCTCGTTAACAGAGCATCAAGTTATTGAGGTTCATTATATTTAGGCTAATTAGTGATTGAAGAGCCAGTTTGTCTTTACTAAAGTGAATAAAATTCATGAATAGAGTTCATTGGTTATATGGATAAGATACGGTCCCTACGATTTTTTATTGCCACTTTAGATGGCGGTAGTTTTGCTGCGGCTGCCAAAGTGTATGGCACTGACCCTTCGACCGTGAGTAAAGCCATACATCGTCTTGAAAGCGATTTGGGTATACAGCTTTTTCAACGTTCTACGCGACAGAGCCGCCTGACAGAAGCTGGTCGTAGGTACGCAAATACTGCTAGGTTTGTACTGGAGGAGCTGGCGGCATGTGAGGATTCATTAAAAAGTCACAATGATGCGCTTTCAGGGCAGCTTAAGATTAATGTGCCAGTCTCGTACGGTCGCCTCTATATTCGTCCTTTATTAAAAGAGTTTTGTCGCCGCTACCCTAACATCACTATCGATATTCATTACGATGACGCCTACGTTGATATTATTGAGCAAGGTATTGATGTGTCGATTCGCTCTGGTGTCGTTCACGATAGTCAATTGATTGTGCGTCAGCTGAGCCCTATCGATTTTATCATTTGTGCCAGTCAGGATTACTTAGCGCGCCATGGTGTTCCGAGTGGCCCGGATGTATTCAATGACCATTCTTGGGTTCGTTTTCGTTTTAAACAAACGGGGAAACTGTTGCCGATTCGGATGCCAGAACCAGACGGTGCGAGTGAATATGACCCCGAAAGAAACTATATTGTAAATGACGGTGAATCCATGGCAGAGCTTTGCGCAGAAGGCTTAGGATTAACTCAGATTCCTCATTTTATCGCGAGAGACTGGCTTAAAGCGGGGCGTTTAGTGCCGATATTTCCAAGCATGCGCCAAGCAGGAAATGGCGTGTATCTTCTCTATGCCAACCGGGAATATGTGCCTGCCCGAGTGAGGGTGTTCATCGATTTTATCACTCAAGCAATACAGGATATGGATGAAACGCCATTCCATACTTGGGCTGAAACGTTGCCGATTTATCGACCGAACCAAGGCGATTGAAAACTTCATGTGAGTCTTTGGTTAAAAACCCCTAAGCTATATGGTGCTTTTATTGGTTTTTGTTAGTTTATTGGGCGTTATTATCGAAAAGCGCAGTTTGCTCTTCGTCACTCATAAAGGAAAGACAATGCCAACTAAGATCTTAGTGCCTGCTTTGGCCCTACTTCTCAGCGCATGTGGCGGCGATGGGGAGTCGTCAGCCCCAGCAGAAAGCGGCTCACAAAACACAGGTTCCACATCGTCACAAGGCACATTTGCCGAGCAGATGCTTGCAGCGGTCAACAGCGCCCGCTCTACTACACAACAGTGTGGTGCAACCACCATGCCACCTGTTGGGGCCCTGACTTGGAGCTACGATTTGGAAAGCGCCGCTTATCGACATTCAAGCGACATGGCGAACAGCGATTTCATGAGCCACACAGGCTCTGATGGCAGCAAAATGTCAGATCGAGTTAACGCAACGGGCTATGCTTGGAGCGCCATTGGTGAGAATGTCGCCGTAGGGCAAAGCAGCATTAACGCCGTCGTTAATGCTTGGTTATCGAGTGAAGGTCACTGCCTTAATATCATGAGTGCGGATTTTGATCAGATGGGCGCGTCGCTTGTCGAAAATCACTCTGCACGCTACGGGTATTACTGGACTCAGGTTTTTGCCAAACAGCGCTAATGCAGAAGCCTGATAGATAAAATAAAACGCCAGCAGTCACTATCTGCTGGCGTTTTTGTTATTTACATCTCTTTTAGCTTGTCAGGTTACGAAGTTTTGGGTCATCCGCCAGGTATTCAACAAATTCAATCTCAAAACCTGCAGGGTCAACAAAATACACATTTTTGCGATATGGTTCATCAGCACCAGGTTGGGCAATCGGATAACCTGCATCGGTTAGTCTTTTGATGATTGCATCGACGTTGTTGGTCACATAAGCAAAATGCGCTAGCCCAACTTGGTGCCCGCTCAACTCGCGGTTTTCTCCTTCGCCATGGTCACTCATGGCTATGTATTGATACTCGTCGCCAAAATGTAGCCAGTTTCTTGGTTTGCCACTCCATTCGCCTTTACCTTCATCACGCACGTACCAATGTGGAAATGCAGTTTGGTAAAACTTCAGCATTTCAGGGATATCTTTCACGACTAAGTTAATATGTTCTAGTTGGATCATGATGTGCTCCTTTTTGTCATTTTCTAGCCAACGATGAATATGCTAAAACCTCAAGTAAAGTTGAGGTAAAGGGCTTTTTTAAAATTTTTTAGGATTGATATCTTTGGATCTGGATACATTGAGAGATTCGGTGGGTTTGGTGCTTTGAATCTGAGAGCTGGGTTAGGGGCTTGCAACCTTGTTTCACCCTTTGTTTATTCGTGCTAATCATTTTCGAGCGAGTTTGTGGTGAGTAGATTCCCAGTCTCACCTAGGTTCGCGGGAATGACGGAAAGAGAGCTAAACGAGCAGCGTCATTCTGAAGGAGCCTAAGCGAGTATTCAGAATCTATTTGCAGCGCGTTTTGATGCCGGTGGAGTGAATTGAATTATCTGTGACTGTAAAACTTGCCACCTTGCGCTCGGAATGATGAGATCTTAAGAGTTTGATATAAGGGGGAGGTTAGGTGGGGTCGTTGGTTTGAGGCTGAATGTTGGGTTAGGTGTTTGCAACCTTCTTTCACCTTTTGTTTGTTCGTGTTCTTGCTAATCATTTTCGATCGAGTTTTTGGTGAGTAGATTCCCAGTCTCACCTAGGTTCGCGGGAATGACGGGAAGAGAACGCTAAACGGACAGCGTCATTCTGAAGGAGCCTAAGCGAGTATTCAGAATCTATTCGCATCGCGTTGTGATGCTGGTGGAGTGAACTGAATTATCCGTGATTGTAGAGCCATTCCCTCCAGTTTGAACTCGGAGCGCTGAGGGATTTGCTTACACCTCTCCCCAAACCAAAAAAGCCAGCAGTTAATACCTGCTGGCAAAGTCTTTGGGCTTCTAGGTTTTTTTGATTTTATTTCTTGTTACTCATCGCTGTCACGGTGCCCCGATTGGTTTTCCGGGGAAGAAAACACAGCACCATGCGCTTTGTGCTCAAGAAATTGGAGATTAACCTTGCTTACGGATTAGGTAGTCAAATGCGCCTAAGCTTGCTTTTGCACCTTCACCCATCGCAATGATGATCTGCTTGTAAGGAACGGTTGTTGCGTCACCCGCTGCGAACACACCTTCTAAGCTAGTATCGCCACGGCTACCGACTTCAATCTCGCCGCGCTCAGATAGGGCTACTTCTGAATCTTTTAGCCATTCTGTGTTTGGTACTAGACCGATTTGAACAAAGATACCTGATAATTCAATCTCTTTGATTTCATCTGTGTTGCGGTCTTTGTACTTCAAGCTTGTTACGCGAGTACCGTCGCCCACTACTTCTGTTGTTTGCGCCATCGTGATGATGTCTACGTTTGGTAGTGAGTTCGCTTTGTCGATAAGCACTTGGTCTGCACGAAGTACGTCTGCGAATTCAAGAACCGTTACGTGTTCTACGATACCAGCAAGGTCGATAGCAGCTTCGATGCCTGAGTTACCACCACCGATAACCGCAGTTTTCTTGCCTTTGAACAGTGGGCCGTCACAGTGTGGGCAGTACGCGACACCTTTGTTGCGGTACTCTTGCTCACCCGGAACGTTCATTTCACGCCAGCGTGCGCCAGGGCTTAGGATAACACTCTTACTCTTCAGCGTTGCGCCGCTTTCAAGTTGGATGTGAATCAAACCATCTTCTGTGTGTGCTGCGCCCATTAGCTTCTCAGCTTGTTGCTCAGTCACGACGTCTACGTCGTATTCTTTTAGGTGTTCTGCTAAGTCAGTTGCTAGTTTTGGACCTTCAGTACGTTTTACCGAAATGAAGTTCTCGATTGCCATGGTGTCCATAACCTGACCACCAAAACGCTTAGCAACAACGCCAGTACGAATACCTTTACGAGCAGCGTATAGTGCAGCTGCGCTACCACCAGGACCACCGCCGACAACAAGCACGTCGTATGGGTCTTTTTCGCTCAGTGCTTTTGCGGCTTTCTCGCTTGCTCCGTCATCCACTTTGTTTAGGATTTCAGTCAGAGACATACGGCCTTGACCGAATAGCTCACCGTTCACGAATACGCTTGGTACGGCCATGATGTCGCGTTGTTTCACTTCATCTTGGAACAAACCACCGTCGATCATGGTTGCTTTTACTTTCGGGTTGATCGCCGCCATCATGTTGAACGCTTGAACCACGTCCGGACAGTTTTGACACGACAGTGAAATGAAGATTTCTACGTCTAGATCTTTGTCTAGTGCTGCGATTTGCTCAATCACTTCTGGTTCTAGTTTGATTGGGTGACCGCCAGAGTGAAGCAGTGCCAATACTAGAGAGGTAAATTCGTGACCCATTGGCAAGCCTGCAAAGCGTAGTGCTGTGCCTTTAGCTGGGTTAGTTACCGCCATCACTGGTTTACGTGCGCTTGCGTTGTCGTCACGTTCAACAGTGATTAGGTCGCTCATCTCTGCGATTTGGTTCGCTAGAGACAAAATGTCATTCGATGCTTTGCTTTCATCTAGACTAACCACTAAACGAACTTCTTCTTTTACATTAGCCAGATATTGTTTGAGTTGTTGTTGGATCGCTTGGTCTAACATAGTTGTTACTACCTTAATTAAATAGTTACCAATCAAAACAAGTATTTGTTCATTCTTGCTAGCTAAAATCGTTGATAACTGCGTTATAGATTTTGTAGTTAGAGTAACTAGCTATCGAAAATCTATGCCTGGTTCTAAACGATTTTTTCTACGCAATTACTGCACACCTACTTATTCAGACAGGTAATAAAAAGTGGTTACTGTAGATAAAACCTGAGGGGGAGAGAGCAAATCAGGCAGAAGGTCGTCAAGGTATCTAACCTGAAGTGCTCTCTAATTCAGTTCTAATCAGAAAAAGGAAATCGGAACTGATTAGAACTTAAATTTCAGTGGCTTAGATTTTGCCAACTAGGTCTAGTGATGGAGCTAGTGTCTCTTCACCTTCTTTCCATTTTGCTGGGCAAACTTCGCCTGGGTGTGCTGCTACGTATTGAGCTGCTTTCACTTTGCGTAGTAGGTCTTCTGCGTCACGACCGATACCTTCAGCAGTGATTTCCATTGCTTGGATAGTACCTTCTGGGTCGATTAGGAACGTTGCACGGTCTGCAAGACCTTGACCTTCACGCATCACACCGAAGTTGTTTGTGATGTTGCCTGTTTGGTCGCCAAGCATGTAGTACTGAATCTTACCGATTGTGTCTGAGCTGTCGTGCCATGCTTTATGAGTGAAGTGTGTGTCAGTTGATACTGAGTAAACTTCTACGCCACGTTTTTGTAGCTCTTCGTAGTGGTCTGCTAGGTCGCCCAGTTCTGTTGGACATACAAACGTAAAGTCTGCTGGGTAGAAGAAGAATACTGCCCATTTACCTAGAACGTCTTGTTCTGTTACTTCAACGAATTCACCGTTTTTGTACGCTGTAGCTGCAAATGGTTTGATTTGAGTATTAATCATAATTTACTTTCCTTTGAATGTTTTAAGCTGAGCTGTTGTTGCTTTCGGAAAGTATATTCTCATCGGAGTGTGTTTAAGGAAAATCGCTTGTAACTATCCTATTGATAGCCATTTCCTATTTCACTTGATAGGCATATCCGATGTAGATGAGTTTGCTTTGATAGGTTTTATTGAAGATGAAGGCAGATTAGCAATAGAGAATACCGATGATTACTTTGAGTAGATCGTCTAACTAAGATCGAAGGAGCCTGCATCTCGGCAGGCTCTTTCTAATAGGAAGTGGTGAAGCGGATGCTTCTATCTTGTTAGCTCAGATTGTCGAGCACTTTGCCGCACAGCTTCTTCAGCATGATCATTTCATCCAGCTCTAATGTGATTTTACACATCATGGCATTTGGCACCGACTTAGCTTGTTCTTTAAGGTCACGACCTTGCTTGGTTAGGTTGAGTACGCGAACGCGTTCATCGGTTTCACTGCGACCACGCTCTACATAGCCTTTTGCTTCTAAGCGTTTAAGCAGCGGTGTGAGTGTGCCTGAGTCCAAATGCAGTTGTGACCCCAACTCTTTCACACTGGCACCATCTTTCTCCCACAACACCATCATCACTAAGTACTGCGAATAAGTCAGATCAAGCTCGTCCAGCAACGGGCGGTACGCTCGGATCACTGCATTTGCTGCGCTGTAGAGCGGGAAGCAGACTTGGTTTTCGAGTAAGAGTTTATCGTCGTCGGTCATGGTGTTGTCGGTGTAACACTGGCTCATTGGCGTTGCCTACCTGCTCACAGGGAAAGAGAGTCATAAAATAAGTTGTGCACAATATAGTTGCAAACGACCTTTACTTCGATATAAGATTGCAAGCAATTAAATTGTGCGCAACTTAAATTAAGAAGGACACTCGCATGACTACTCTATACAAAACTCAAGCTACCGCTTTGGCTGGTCGTAATGGTCAAGTAAAAACTGATGACGGTCTTCTCGATCTAGAGCTGTCATACCCGAAGGAAATGGGCGGCACAGGCGCAGCAACTAACCCAGAGCAACTGTTCGCAGCGGGTTATTCTGCGTGTTTTTCTAACGCGATTTTGCACGTAGCGCGTGAAGGTAAAGTAAATCTGACAAGTGCACCCGTAACAGCGCAAGTGGGCATTGGTCCGAACGACAACGGCGGCTTTGCATTGACAGTGAGCCTAGCGGTAGAGCTAGACATGCCACAAGAACAAGCGCTAGAACTAACGCGCATTGCACACCAAGTTTGCCCATACTCAAACGCAGTTCGTGGCAACATTGATGTAGCAGTAACGGTAAACGGCGAAGCGATTTAAGCGGTTCTTACCACGTTACAAAGACAAGAAAGCCTGCAAGTACGCAGGCTTTTGGTTTATTTGATGGCGGTGCAGAAGCTAACGTCTGCATGGTGCGTTTGTGGGTCGAAGCTGTGGTAAAGCTCAAAGCAAGGACGGTCGTCGTTCTCAATACCGGATTCAATTACCTTGCTCATGACATCATCCCATGCTTTTGAGTATTGGCTCGGGTCAGTAATGTGCTGGCGCATCACCGCATATTGACCACCGGGGAAGTCTTGCAGCTCAATGCCTTTTGGAACTTCCGTATCTTCTGGCACCATCAAGCAGATATCAGTGCGACACTTCTCGTCTGGCGTGATTTCTGGATTGTCATGGTAGATGAAGATGCAGGTATTGCCTGCCAAACCTTTCATTCCTGCCCATTGATACAAGCGACCTGATGGCTCCTCATAGCCTTGGCCGTAAGGGCCGTTTACGCGAATGTAAGCCAGTTTTGCTTTTTCAAAGTTTTGCGTTTCCATTGTCATGCTCCATTTGGTGAGTTCAGAGCCAGTATATGAATCGCTTGGTGTTACTTCGTTTCCATTCTTGCGCAACGTGTGTCCAATCTTGCTGTTTCGTGCTAATTCAGAAAACTGCTGGTAGTTTTCGCAGTCGCGAAAGGCCGTAGGTGTAACGCCATAATGTTGCTTGAAGGCTTTGGCTAAGCTCTGTGAGCTAGAAAATCCGTACTCTAAGGCAATGTTTAATACCGGTTGCTTGGATTTGAATAAGTCATCGGCGGCGGCTTCTAGACGCAAACGTCGAATGAAATCAGCCAATGTCTCGCCTTGCACGGCTTTGAAGGTGCGATGAAAGTGATAAGGAGAAAGGTTCGCCAGCGCGGCCACTTCTGGCAGATTGAGTGGTTCATTAAAGTGTTGTTCTAAATAACGAATCACAGGAACCAGTCGTTGGTGGTAGTCGACGCGCATCGGGGGATTTCCTTGTTCTGTTCAGCTTGTTTTCTCTGCTCAAAGCCTACCGCAATCCAACAAGCTTGCAAGGGAGCAGCGTGAGAAATGCGTGGCGAGATGAGCGTCAATCAGTCACACTCAACGAGCAGATGTTTAAGCAAAAACGTTGCGCCCATTATCTTTACTAACCGCTAGGACAATCATGATAGCTTGGAAACAGTCTCTGCCAGAGTACGAATGGCTCATTCATCAAGTTTGGTACTTGGAAGTGCCAGAGGGTGAAGTCATTGACCCCAAGCCGCACCTTATCCCAAACCCGCGTGCTCATTTACTCTTTACGCCACCAGAGCAAGGCTACAGCTACGACACGGGACACACAAAGCTTGCTGGCAAAGGCTGCCACTTGTTAATGGCTAACGAACATTTACTGTTGTTGGAAGATACGGCTCCCATCAAGCGTATTGGTATCACCTTTCGCCCAGAGGGTTTTTATGCCATTGAATCACGGTTTAGTGATGCATCCCAAGTTAGTGCAATTAACCAATGCGAATGGTTTGATTGGCTTAACGCGGCGTTTGATGAGCGCTTTCAACAAGGCTTATGGCAGTTAGAGTTGCAAGGTTCATCGCAATGTTTGCTGAGCTACATCAAACAACATTTAGATGCGTTAGATATCGAACCTTGCCGTACCAAACCGTTTTTGGCGTCACAAAAAGCGGTATCCGTGATGGACGCTCAAGCGCTACGTTCACCTGAGTTAGCGATGGATATTGATGAGATAGCCAAACAGTGCGCCTGTTCTCGCAGAACGCTTGAGCGCAGTTTCAAACAAGTGGTGGGGTTGAGCGTTAAGCAGTATCAACAAATGGCGCGTCTGGAGCAGATGATTTTGACTCTCTACAAGCAACAAGAAGCGATTGATTGGGCGAGTTTCTCACAACAATTTGGTTTCAGTGACCAATCGCATTTGATTCGTACCCTCAAACATCAGCTAAGAAAAACGCCGAGCAAATACCTGAAAAAACGTGACTTAACCATCGATATCTATGGCGATTTTGAGTCGTAATACATTGCTAATCAGCCCGAAAGTTGTCGCAAAAATCCAATTTTTCTCTTATCCGCTGGGCTACTATTTTCAGCAGATAACGAGGTAACACATGTCATATCAAAAACTAAAACAAGGCGAAGCCATTCCATTTAATGAATCGTTGACTATCCAACTGATTCAAGGCTCTGATCTACAAGATATTATCGAGATGCTGAACGACGATAAGGTCAATCAGTATCTGTTCTTCGCACCTGCTGATAACAACCTGTATGAAGGCTTCTTTGGCCCTATTATTGAAAATACGGCACAAGCGATTAAAGACGGTGTTTGGTCAGATAGCCCAACGTTCGTGATTCGTGACCAGCAAGGTCAGTACATGGGAATGTGTGCGGTGACCGCAGTGATGTTCTTAACTGGCAACTACGAAGTGGGTTATCAGTTACCTACTTGCGCATGGGGCAAAGGCGTCGCGACTCGCGCTTGCCAAATGATGACCGAGATTGGATTTACTGAGTTAAACGCCCATAAAGTCAGTGCCGATTGCTACGCTTCTAATGCTGGTTCTTACAAGACGTTAGAGAAAAATGGTTTTACTCAAGAAGGCCGTCAGAAAGACTACTATAAACTAGAGCAAGGCTTTGACGACAAGCTCTACTACGGTATGACCGCAGAGCAATTCGCGTCTTTAAATCGCTAATAATTAGCCGACAAAAAAGTAGCTAACAACAACGTAGCGAACAAAAAAGGCCGTTAACCCACATGCTCGGGTTAACGGCCTTTTCTATATTCAGCGCTAAATGGCTAAGACTTAGTTGCCTTGGTTTTGGCTTTGAAGCTTCTCTTTTGCTTCTTCAACCTTTGAGAAATCCAATCCCAACTCGTCTACGGCTTCTTTGATTAGCGCAGGGTTTTGCATCACTTGCGCCATCAGCATTTGTAGCTTGTCTTGTGGCAAACCTAGTTGGCTGATTGTTGCCATTGCCGCTAGAGGGTTTTGCGTCAGAGTCTGAAAAATCTCGTTGATTTGCTCATCGCTGATGTTGTTCTCTTTCAGCAAGGCGATAATTGGGTTCATCATATTTCCTTTCAATCAGTGTATGACTTGGTTGCCAGTATTTGTTCTAGTAGAATAATTGGGGCTCCCGCTCAACATTTCAATACCCCGTTAGCTCCATGTAACCAGTCCCAGAATGAGAGCCCTCAATACGTACTGGGCCTTCCCAATAAGGTACCGAAAGCGGCATTTTCGCGTTCGGGTTGAGAGCAGAAACGGTAAGCTCAATTTGCTGATTTGGAATCGACACTTGCCACTGGGTTGGATACTTTCGCCCTTGGATTTCTGTTTGCTTGGTTGCTATTAAGCGAATGTCTTTTTGAGAAATGGCGATGCCAGAGCCATCTTGCTGCATCAGCTTTGCGCTGGCGTAACTAGCTTGTCCGGTTTTGGAATCCCGCAACTGGAACACCACCAAGCTGGTTTTGTCACTCAACCTCAGAGCAAACCAGTCCCAGCCTTGTTGTGAGTCGAGTAAGAATTGCGAGCTCCACTCTCGATCTATCCAGCCTTCACCCGACACTTGATGAGTTTCGCCGTCGATGGTGACTTCACCGGAGACATCAATAAACGGTTGGCTGTAGTAATACGAAGCCACCTGACCATCGGCACTTTTGGTGCTGTAACCTTGCTCGCCTTGCTTTTGATAAGGTGCGCTGCTGGTCAGTTTTAGTGAGTAGCCAAACTGCTCTGAATTGGCATTTAGCGTGGCAGGGAAGAGGTCGTTGGTTGAAGAGGTCCACTGCCAATCATCGAGGTAAACACGAAATGGAGAGCTATCGACGCCGGCTAAGGACGCTTGAGCGCGTGACCATTTTTCATCTGCATAGTGTTTGTCGGTTGTCGTGACTGCGCTGTGCGCCATGTAGATTTGCTGAGTTTGCCACTCGGTTTTCTTCACGTCATCTTCGCCCGTTGGCGGCGCAGCAGCAAAGCGAAATTGTGTCCATTGAACGCCAAGTGGGTTGCCTTCTTCATCAATTAAGTTAGCGGTTAAGTACCACCATTCATGACGAAAGTTTGGGTGCGCTTGATGATCGGTAGGAAAGGTGAGTTCAACCCCTTTTTCTACGGGTGTGAATAGGTTGCTTTCGCTTTGCATATCTCCACTGCCCAGAAAAGTTCCCATATTTTGTTGCTGCGCATCTTCACAACCGAATAGGAATAAGCTGCTTATGAGTAGAGTAAGCTTGCTTGCCAATCGAACCATCACAAGACCTCGCTTTGCAAACTGGAGACGACAGGCTTACTGACCAATCGCCACAGCGGAATCAAGGTTGCGATCACTGCCACCAAGATGGTGATTGCCGCAATGCTCAGCGCATCACTCCAATTCCACAGATAATTTAAGCTCCAACCAAAAGCTCGTAAGGTGACGATGTCTGTCAGTACATAACCCACCATCGCACCGAGGGGCAGGGCAATGACCAGCGTAAAACTGACCAAAGCGACGATCTGCCCGACCACCATGGTCATTAATTTACGACGGCTGACGCCAAGTGCATACAGCCTTGCAATGGCGGCTTTGCGCGCGTCGAGCAACATAAAACAAGCACTGAACAAACCAATCACCGCGACCATCAACGTCACGCCGTTGAGTGCGCGTGTAATGGCGAAGGTCTGCGAGAAAATATCCAACGCGATGGATTTGATTTGCGCCTGATCGTAGAGCTGACTTGGATGCAGATTCAATTGCTCGCGCAGTTGCTCGTATACGATTTGTGGGTCTCCTGATACTTTAATGCCAAGGCTTGTTGGCAGGTCGGTAAAGCCACTCTCTTGCCATAATTTGGGTGCCAATAACACTTCACCGTTGGGTGAGCCGTAATCGTGGAATACCGCACCCACAAGCAGGTTCTTATTTGGAACGGCATCAAGCGTGAGCGCGCTACCCAGTGATAAACCCAGTTTGACCGCGGTTGGTTCACTGATAGCGACCAACTCACCTTGGTAAAAGCGTGACCAGAAGTTCTCCAAATGCGATTTGAACACCATGGTTTGTTCTAAGGTGTCTTTGTCTTTGGTACCAAGCAAAATCGGTAAGCCTTGCAGGTTATCGTCGACGTAGTATTGCTTGTAGACGGTCTCAACATTATTGAACTGCCCTAACGCGCGCTCTACATCAGCGATCTCTCCTTGGGCAGGGCTGACGTAAATATCGGCGTGTAGCCTTTGTTCTAACCACTGTTTTAAGGTGGATTCAAAACTGCCCACTAGCGTATTCATCCCCATATTGGCTGTAACGGCGAGTAGCAGTGCCATCATGGCGAGAGAAAGCGGAGAAATCAGCTCGCGCAACTCAGCAAAAAGATACTGCATCAAACCGGAATTGGTGCGTTTTTCACACCAATTGGCTAAGACGCTGAGTGTTTTGGGTAGATATAAAGGAATCGACACCACAAGCACGCCGAGCCACGCCATGGTGAAGCGGTGATGCTCACTCAACCATAACCCTGCGAGTGCGAGAGCCGTCAACGAAGCACCTATCACGAACAATTGGTTTTCGTTAGAGGCTTCCGGCGCTTGATAAAATCCGCCATGAGAGGAAAGCGGCTGGCGCACTCGCTGTTTAAAGTGCTGCCAACATGCCAGCAGGGTGGCGACTAACGTGAGTAGCAATGCTTGTGCCCACCATTGCCACTGCCAAGTTCCGGGCAGCAGTGTCGCGCCATAAAGTTGCTTTAGAGTCAGTGCCACGGTCGGATGTAACCAGTGGCTAAGCTGCATGCCCAATACAAAACCGAGGGAAGCGCCGATGGTAACGAGAAGAGTGAGCTCAACTAACAGCGCAGAGAACACAATGCTCGGCGCAACACCCGCTTGTTGAATTTGCACTAACAGCCGATTGCGTTTCAGCAAGCTGTACTTTACGCCGTTGTAAGCGATGAACAGCCCGACTAAAAACGCGAGTAAGCTCATTGCGGTGAGGTTGAGGTGAAAGCTGTCGGTCAGCGAACCAAGGTCTGTACTTTGGTTATTGGAAATCCATTGCCCTTGATCGCTAATCAGCTTCTGCCAATTTGCCTGCGTGTCTTTATCCCCTTTATCACCCGAATGGAAAACTGCAATGTAACTGAGCTGCCCTTGTTTATTGAGCAGTTGCTGGGCAAAGCCAATGTCCATCAACATTCGGCTACCTAACTGCCATTCGTCTGGTAGCACCACCACTTGGGTTGGAATGTCATCCAGAGTTAGGGTTTCTACTTCCCCTAAGTTTTGATGTTGAGATTGGCTCATCATCACGATCGGCTTACCGGCCAAAAGCTCAGGTAAAGGTAAAGCACTGTCGAACAAAGACACGTTTTGTTGGTTTTCTGACGAATAGCGCGAACGTGAGGAAATTGCGGCAATCAACTCACTACCTTGCACTGACCAGCGACGCCCTTGTTCGTCTCTCACTCGCCCTTCGATTACAGGTAGTGCTGCACTGAGCCCGTTTTGTCTAAGGGTGAAATAAAGAGACTCGGGCAGATAGTTTTGCCCTGCTGGTGGAATAATTAAGTTCTGAGCTTGTGCGCTAAGCTGCTCGGTAGATTCCGCATAACTTCGTTTGGCATTGAGGTTGATGGCTTGCACCGCAACGAATAAGGTCACAGCCAACACGATACCGATCAGAATCGCGGCGGCTTGCAGTGGCGCCTGCCGATAGTGCGCTGCAAACAGATTCAGGGCGAGTCGAGTATGAGTGAATCTGTTGTTTGATGGCTTAGTTTGCTTCATGGTGAAGCTCATGTTTGTTTACTTGATGGCTGTTCTGTAGCTGACTGTTATCCAATCGCAGCCGTGCTTTCATAAATTCAGCGCATTCATGGCTGTGGGTCACCAAGAGCACGGCGGTATTGCCTTGGGTGGTGATTTCACTGAGTAGTTTCATCACTTCCAAGCCTGCTTTTTGGTCGAGGTTACCTGTGGGTTCATCGGCGAGTAGAAGCTTAGGTTTGTGTGCCAATGCGCGCGCAATCGCGACTCGTTGTTGTTGACCTCCGGAAAGGGCAGAAACATGCCTGTCGAGAAGTTGGCTGATACCTAGAGTCTCGACCAAATAATCGCACCAGTCGTTCCATTTCTGTTGATTCAAATGCAGAGGGAAGGCGATGTTTTGCTGCACGTTGAGCGGCGTTAATAGATTGAATTGCTGGAAGATAACACCGAGTTTTTGATGTCGAAATCGGCTCCATTGTGGGTCTTTCCAAGCCGCCGTGTTATCGCCATCTAACCACAACTCACCATCGGAAAGCGGCTCAAAGCCAGCGATGACATTGAGCAAAGTACTTTTGCCGCTGCCACTTGCGCCCGTCAGCGCAACACTCGCTCCTGTGTTCAACGTGAAGTCGACGCCTTCCAACACGCGATGTGTCTCTTTGCCATCGACAAAGCTTTTGCTGGCGTGTTTGAGTGTGACAAGTGGGCTTTCCATTTCCTCTCCCTGTATTCAAAAGGTGTCGTTTCTTTTGGCAATGCTTATTGCTGTTCGTTCTTTAGAAACTTTAGACAACAATCAGATAAAAACAGCGATTTACATCGATTTCTTAATAACTTGTACTGAAAAGAAGAGGGAATAGATTAAACGAGAAGGGGATATGACAGGCATTAAAAAAGCCCGAGTCAGACTCGAGCTTTCAAATACATTCAGCGTAGTCAGCTTACACGTAGTACGCTTCAACTTCGCCTTTAAGCTTGATTAGCATTGGGTTACCGAAACGGTCTTTTGCTTTAGGAGAAGCAATTTTTACCCAACCTTCGCTGATGCAGTATTCTTCTACGTCAGTACGCTCTTGGCCGTTGATACGAATACCGATTTGGTGCTCGAAGCATTCTTTGATGAAGAATGGGCTACGTGGGTTACCCGCTAGGCGATCTGGTAGAGCTGGTTTAGCTGTGTCTGTCATTTTGTGTGACCTAAATTCCGTAAAAAGTGCGCTATTGTAGTCAGTGCACTGTGTGTGTTCAAGATATGTTGAGAGTCGATGCGTTGTTTAACTTTCAAGTAACTCCTACAACCCCTTTAAATACTGCGCGTTGGCTGTTGGTTGAATCATGGCATTCAGCGTTTGGACGGTTTGTTCGCTGTGTTCTTCAAGTAGAGCTAAGAACGCGTCAATCAACTCAGGTTTGCTTGCTGAGACTTTCGTTTCGGTCTGGATATCACGCAGATCGATCAACACATCGGTAAACAATTGCGGCAGATCGTGCAGCACTTGCAGGTTTAAGATGTTGTGCTCGCTGTAGATTGAATTGTGGCTGCCTTTTTGTTTTTGCACCAAGTAAGGATTGTCTTTTAAGTTGATGATAGACGTGCGTTTATCACAGCGTTTCAAACAACTTTTGTTGACCTTCACCTTACGGCATCCTTCGGTTTGTTGAAACAAACATTGGCGGCTCGTGAGTAGAGTGTTCGGGTGATAAATGCTGTAGAAGCTGCGCATGTTTTTCGGACGCTTTATGTGACGCACCTGCTTCATATTCAGCTCGTTAGAAACAAACGCGCCACTTGCCGCGAACTCGTCTTGAAGGCATTTAAACGCGTATGAGTTCACCGTGTTCAGTTGTGGGCCTGCCACCCAGCCTAAGCCGAGCTCTTTTGCGATCATGCCGACACCTGAGTTGTTGGTGATCAACCACTCAGGTTGGATGGTTTCCAAAAATACGCGCGCGGCGTGGTAGTCTTCGCCAATCAAAATGGCTGGGAACCAAGGTTTGAGCATTGGGTTGGCTTGGAACAATTCAATCATCGCGCTCAGTTCACCAGACAATCCCATTGGCAATTGATAGTAAACATCAACGTCGTGGTATTCGCACAGCATGGCTTCTTGTGCTGACGAGATCAGAACCGATAATTTTGGCGCACCTTGGCGAGGTTCTGGTTGAGGTAACGTTGGCAGAGTTGGCACATCAATCGACCCTTTCAAGCTGCTGCCGGATACTTGTGTTGAAGTGACATCGAACGACTTAGTTTGCTCTGCCACTTTCTCAATGATCGCGGTTTTGTCATCGTAGAGTTTCTTTTTCACCGCTTGTACATCATCAGCAGACTGGCATTGGTAAACCTTCGAAAAATGCTTTACAGCATGGTCGCGCGGGTTGTCGATGTACATCGCCTTGCCGAAATCACCTTGCAAAAATGCGTTGGAGAAATCACGGTTGAACACCGTGTATAACTCTGTGGTGTCTTCAGAGAGTTCCAAACCCTCGCACAAGCGATCGATTTGCTGGCGCCAATTGTCGACCACGGTATAGACGTAGTGCGATTTCTTGATTCGCCCTTCCACTTTTAATGAATACACGCCAGCATCGGCAAGCGCTTCCAAGTCCCCAAAGGCGGAGTTGTCTTTCATATTGAGTGGGTAGTTGTTGCCTGTTTTGGTCGTTTCGTACTGTTCGCGACAAGGTTGGCTACAGCGTCCACGGTTACCAGATGCGCCATTGCGAGCGGAACTGATGTAGCAAATTCCGGAGAATCCGATGCAGTATGAGCCGTGGACAAACACTTCCATCATTACGTTGTGCTCGCGACCAAATTGCGCCAGATGTTTTATCTCACTGATGTTAAGTTCGCGAGATAAGTTTACTCGGCTTGCGGTGAGCTGGTTGAGAAAGAGGATTTGGCCTTCGTTATGCGTGTTCAGTTGCGTTGAAGCGTGCACATCCAAATCGGGAAAGTGATGTTTGAGAATGTAGGCCAGACCGAGATCTTGTACGATCACGCCATCGATTTTGGTGGTGTTCAGTTGGCTGAGCAAGCGAACAATCGCTGGAATTTCACTTTCTAAAATCAGCACATTCAACGTTAGGAAAATCTTACAGCTGTGCTGATGGGCCAACGTTAACACGCCATTTAAGTTATCTAAGGTGAGGTTGGTCGCTCGGTTACGAGCATTGAAGCGGTCGAGCCCACAGTAAATTGCATCGGCGCCAGCGGCAATGGCGGCTTTGATGGAATCTAAATCACCACCGGGTGCTAATAACTCAAATTGATCGCGTGTCACTACTTTTCTCTTTCTTACTAAAATAGGCTGCAAATGTTACGTATTTCACGCTTTTGATGCTCGGCTAGTTAATGCTTTATTAATCTGAATCAATTTATCCGTGTTACACGGTCGACTCTTGAGTGGGTAGAGTGCAATTCGCGATAGCGGAATCTGACTTCTATACACTTGGTTTTTCTATATTTACAGTTTTCGACTCAGATAGAGAGGAAGGGACGACAAATGAAAAAAGTAATCATCGGGTTGGTCGTGGCGTTGACGTCATTGAGTGCGTTGGCTGGTGAGGGCGTGGTAACCGTTGCGAGCACGCATTCAGCAAAAGATACAGCGGATAAATTTGTCGCTATCGCGCAAGAAAAAGGGTTGAACGTCTTTGCGCGCATTAACCATCAAGAGAATGCCGCGAAAGTCGATATGACGTTGCGACCAACCGAAGTTATCGTGTTTGGAAACCCTAAAGTGGGCACGCCACTGATGATCTGTGCGCAGGAAGTGGCGCTCGATTTACCCCAAAAAGTGTTGGTGTATGAAGATGCTGAAGGCAAAACGTGGTTAGCTTATAACGATCCTATGTATTTAAAGCAGCGCCATCATATTGAAGGCTGTGACGAGGTATTGAACAAAATCAGCGGCGTGCTGGGCAATTTAACCAACGCGGCGGCGAAGTAGGGTGCAGTATTAGGGCTGCTTGTTATGTTGAAGAATAAAAAAGCCCCAATGATTGGGGCTTGAATGAAGCGAAGTATGCCGTTTAGAAATAGTGGAAGATCGGCGGTTCATGCATCAAGAAGTTTTGATGGGAGATGTTCCACGCATACGCGCCCGCTAAGGTAAACACAACGTAATCACCAATATCGACGTGGGCGACGTGTTGATTGCGTGCCAGCACATCTTTGGGCGTACAAAGCTGGCCGACAAAGGTCGCTTGTGCATGCTGAATTGGGTGAGAAATCTCATGGTGTTGCTCGCTTTTCAGGATGACGAATGGATGATCATGGCTCTGCGCTGCTGGCGTGCGGAAATGGTGGGTTCCTCCGCGCGCGATGACAAAGTTTTCGCCAAGATTTTGCTTAATATCCAGCACTTCCATTACGTAATAACCGCATGCCGCCGTGATGAAACGTCCGCATTCAAAACGCAGTGTCCAATCTTGCACTTGCTCTTTAGCGATGAGGAATTCCAACTTGTCGCAAAACTCCATCCACGGAAAGTGTTGCTCAGGGTTTTGGTAGTTGATGCCCATGCCGCCGCCCAAGTTGATCATCAGCTCACCGAGTTCGAACTCCTGTTGCCACGCCTTCACGACTTGGAAATAGCGCTGCATCAACGCTAAGTGACGTTCAACATCGAGCTGATGCGACATCAAGTGAAAATGGAAACCTTTCAGTGACACTTGCGGGAAATCGCGCAGCAACATTAAAGCATTACTCAGTTCGGACTCGTCCAAGCCAAATGGAGTCGGCTTGCCACCCATCGCCAACTTGCTGAGCGTGATGTCGCCAATATCAATGTTCATACGCAAAAAGATCGAAGTAGGGCGGTTGAGGCGCTCGGTTAGTGCTCCAATGCGCTTTAGCTCGGTGAGACTTTCGACATGAATTCCATCGACATCCAGCTCAATCGCTTGTTGCAATTCACTTAGCATTTTTCCGGGGCCACCGAAGATCAATGGCTTATCGAGTTGTTGCTGGTGGAGGTGTGTCAACTCCCCGCCAGACGCCGCTTCAAAACCATCGACATACGGCGCGAGCGTTTTGAGAATAGGGCCCGATGGATTGGCTTTGGCTGCGTAAAATAGCTCGACATTTTTCGGCAAAACGTGACGCAGTTGTTTGATGTGTTCTTCTAAGGCGTTTAGGTCATACACGTACGCGCACAAGGGTTGATTTTGCTGCTGTGCGAGCGTGTGAACTTGCTGGCTAACGCGTGTCGATAGGGAGAGTGAATTAGACATGTTGCGCTCCTTTTTCGTGTTGCTGCCAAGGCGCGGCGACTTGGGTATAGCCCGACTCCTTATCGGCTTTTTGCATCAAACGCGTGGTGAAATTATTTTTGCTTGGGAAGTGACCGCCATTCAGCAATGCTTCTAGTTCTGGCTGTTTTCCATTCACTGACTGCCAACGCACAATGGCACTTTGCACCGCATTCCACAGCGTTTGCTCTAGTGGCTCATCACCTTCTGCGATGAAGAAAATCGCTTCGCTGATGTTGTTGATAAAGGTGCAGTATCCGATGCGATTCCAGCCTTGTTCGCGACTGTAGTAAACCGATTGTCGCGCGCGTTCAGACAAGTCAGTTAATGTTTCTGCTGGCCAAAACTCTGGCAGTAACTTGGTGCCTTCCAAATCACGAATCCAAACACAACACGGCATCTCTTGTTCAAAGCCAATCAAGGTGTTTTGCAAATGCGGCTCAAACGCCACCCCGTGTTTGAAGTAGTAGTTAAACACACCTGGAATTAGGCAATGCAAATAGCGTTCAAACCACAGTGTCGCGATGTCGGAATAGCGATTTTGCGTAGTACGCGCTTTGTTTTTAAGGCGTTGAGCAATGCAACTGTTGCCGTTTTTGTCGTAAGCAAACAGAGCGCCAGCGAGGGTTGGTTTTAAGATGTCGACTTCGCTCAGCGAGAAATTTTCGCGGTATAAAATCCCAAACGATTCGCGCGCTTTGGTGTTGTCATCCCAATTACGCTCAGCGACACTTTCTAGATTCAATGTGGTGGCGTAAGGCTCTGTCATCACTTTAAATACGGGGTTGTGCAGCTGTTCGTTTTCTCGAATTGGTTTGAGAATCGACGTGAGCTGCACGGCGCTGTCGAGTTCGTACCACGCGTTTTTTCGCACGCAATTGGTTAATCGTACGTTGATGGAGAATTTCGCAAACCAATCCATATCTGGATGGTAGAGGGTACGAACTGAAGAGGTCGGCTGCATCTTTTCACCACCTAAACCCAGTGGCGTGATCTTGCCTTGTTCAATGGCACGCTTCACGCTTGGGTTGCTCAAAATGGTGTAGCTTTCCCAAGGATGGCAAGGGTAGAGGATCTTCCCATTGCTGGTGGTGTGTTGTGGCGCGAGCTGTTGTAGCATGCGTTGCGCAGGGTTAGCTTCTCCGTCGGAACTCAGCACATCAAGTAAGGACGTATCCACTTCAAACCAGTACAACGGGACTTGCGCGCCGACTTCTGGAGAAAACGCCAAGAGATCATCCATGGTGACGCCCGAACGACTTTTCGGGGTCGGATGGAAAGTATGCCCCCAAATCAGAGATTGTTCCGAAGCGATAAACTCGTTGTGATGCGATTTGGGCGCGACGTTGAGAAACTGCTCGGTAACCAGCACGCTATTTTCCAGTTGTTCGATCAGCTCATGGTTGAACGGGATCGCCAACACCTGCTTGAGATAGTTAAGCAAAAGCGTAAGAGTTTGCGTGGCATCCAATTTCGCCCAACCAGATCCCGGCATTTTCGCCCACGGCAGTTCTGCCAATTTGATTTTGCCCAGTTTGCTCGCGTAGTGAATCGGCAAAACCAGCACGTCATTTTGTTGAGAAAGATGAACGGCTACCCGCTGCTTGGCGGAATAGTTGCGTTTTAACGTTTGGGGTAGCGATGTCGATTGGTAGTGCCATTCCACTTGTTGATTCGGTAGCGCAAATTCACGTAAGTAACAATTAAGAACACCCATTATCGTGTTGAGTTGGGCCTTCTCACGATTGAGCTGCACATCATGCGCGCGCAACTCGCTAGTCTGAGAGGATTGAGTTTGTAACATGTTGATTTCCAAATTTTGAATGGAGAACCAGCGCGATCAAGGTGATTACGCTGACTATCGCAGAAAGTAGGAAAGGAACCTCAAGTAGCCCCAAGCTAGAAATGAAAGAAGCGCAAAATCCCGCTGCCACGCCCCCCCATTTGGACATGGCATCAAAGCGAGAAAATACTTTGCCACTGAGTTTGCGATCCAGATTGCTCGCAAGATGCTGATGCAATCCGTGATAACAACACACCATCGCGATGCCGAAGATAATTCTCGCAGCAATGAGTGCGGTTTCGGATGCAATCAAATGCAAGGCAGAGCTCACGGCAAGCAATGCAAACCCAAGCCACAACGTGCGCAGCGGTTGATGCCGATTCAGCCCATCTGACAACACGTGGATTTTGCCTGCCAGCAACAGATAGACACCATGCGGCAGTGCGTACAAAAAACCGATCCATGCGTGGTTAGTGATGCCATATTGCTGCACAAACGGCGAGAAATAAGGAAAGGTCACCACCATAGAAAACGCAAACCCGAACTGAGCAAAGAAGATCCAACGAATGGCATGCATTGCGTTTTTCTGTGCAACCGGTTTTTCTTGCTGAGGTTCTGAGTTTGGCTTTTCGAGGTTTTGGTCGGCGGGTTTATCCACTGGCAGTGTTAGCGTGATGCCCATCGCAATCAAAGGCAAAACGCATAACCACAGGTACGCGTTGAGCGGGTTGGTCTCTGACAAGCTCCAGCCGAGCCCAATGGGCGCAACGATCAGCGCCAAGCGAGCAGATAGTTGGGTTTTATTGAGTGACTTGCCGAGTGTTTTGGCTTCTTTAATTTGACTAGATAAGTAGCTGTTCGAGGCGGCCATGGTGCCGCCAAAGGTTCCTTGAACAATAAGACCAAACACAAACATGGCGAGGTTGTCTGCCAAGCCGCACAGCGCAAACCCTGCTGCAAGGCCAAGTTGCGCACGCAAGAGTGAGAGGCGGCGACCGTAGCGATCGGCAAAGTTGCCCCAAAATCGCGCCGCCAACGCAGTACAAAACGTAGGTAGGATAAACAATACCCCTGCCCAGTCCGCATCAATGCTTGCGCCTAACGTTGGCAACACGACGGGTAGAAATAGCGGCATACCTAACGCGGCAAACGCAGCGATAAAGTGGCACAACAACACACTGTAGATGAGTTTGGTCATAATCGTTTAACGTACGCTTTTTTTGATGGCTTCTAAGTAGGCGCGTTGCGCTTCTTCGTTAGAAAGCAGCAAGAAGTTCGGAGCCGACAAACCATAGAACTTATTGATGTCACTCGCGCCGGAGGCTTCTTTCGAGAGCAAACTGCCAGAGCTCAACAAGTACTTGGCGTACAAATCAGGCGCCTCTTGCAGTAACTCGCGTGCCAGTTTTGTCTCTAACCCTTCGCCTTCCAATCGGTTGAGTTGCTCTGCAATGCTTTTGGCCACGATGGCGTAAAGCGATGCTGAAGAGGCAATGCCCTTCGCTGCCATAGATTCTACAATCGCTGCGATATCCAGTTGCAGTGTGATGGTGGTAAACATCTGACCGAGCGCCAATTCATTGTCGACTTTGATGCGTTGGTCGAGCAGTTCATCGCAATCCACTGGAATTGTTTTTGCGCCGTGTTTTTCGGCAGCATGGTCTGTTGCAAAGCGGAAGCGCTCTGGCCAAACTCGCGCCGCGTCGTTGTCTTTCATCGCGAGCGTCATTCTGCCCTGTTGATCAAATGCAATGATGGCGTTTTGCTGGTTGGACTCCAATGCGATGCCATAACGAAGCCACAAGGTGAGGTGCACTTGGAATAATAGATCGACGTAATCTTGGAACCACGCCAGCGTATCTTGTTGATAGTAATGTTCTGCCAAATGTTCTAAGAACAAGCGGTCGTCAGGCATTGGGCTTGCTAGTGCTGCAACCGGAACTAACGCTTTGTCTTCGCAATGAGTAAGTGGGTACTCACGTACGATGTACGCGAAGGTTTTATCCTCGCCGATGTGTCCACCGTGTTTTTCGTTGCAATGGAACAAGCGACTGTTTAAATCGGCGTCCGTTTGTTCAAGGTGGCTGAGTAGGCGTTCAAACCAGTGGCCGTCATACAGTGTTGAAGGCTTGATTAAGCGAATATTTTTCGTGCCTAGCGATCGCATGATCAGCGGAACCTTGATGTGAATGTGCGGTGCCTCGTTGACGACCACAGTACGAACGGAAAGCGTCGGCGTCACGTCTAGATACGTTAAAGGCGCTTCTATCACACCTTCGGGTAAGGCTTCTAAAGATCGCAGGGTGAGCGGATGTGCAGGGAACAGAACGTGGCTCAGTGCAAAATCAGCAGGAAGCCCCACTTGCTCCATTGTTGGCCAGCAATCAGGTTGTCCGCTGGTTAATGTCACCAGTGATTTTTCAATCGCAATCCAATGCAGAGCAAAGCTTTGTGCGAACTCGGGCGCGTACTTAGCAAGGTCTTCATCGCTCAGGCCAAACTTCGCCCGCGCAGTTGGATAGTACGGGTGGTCAAGGTAAGAAGCGATCTGATCGGCTAGCAGCAGTTTTTGATGCCAAGAACCAAGCTCGGATATTGGTTGAGAAATGTGGTCTGCATGATGATGAAACGCTTGGTCACACAGCGCTTTGTGTTGCTCTGCACATTCCAGTTCTTGAAGGTATCCCGCCAGCAACTCGTGAGAGCTCTCGTGCGCCAGTGTCGTTAGTAGCGCAATCCACTCTTTGTAATGCTGTTGATGCTCGACTTGGCCATTTTTCTCCACCCACCAACCTGGTGGTGTTTCGTCATTGGCGTGACCGTAGCGCCAGTGCTGCATGTAATACGTTGGCGCAACAGGTAAATACAACGTGAAATCAGAGTTGGCAAATATCAGCCAGACTTGCTCGTCTTGAGGAACAATTACCCCTTTTGGCGCGTCTCTACTGAACTTGGCCTTCGACAAAATGCCAAACATGTCTTCGCGCAAGCAAGTGTCGATCAATCGTTGCGTTAGATACAAAGCGTTGTCATTCATGCTGCCACCTCACGAGTCGGAGCGAGATCGAAATTGCTAAGCGCGTTCTGCAGCGCTTGGTCGAGGTTTCGCCCTGATGGTGAGACAATCGAAATTCGGGCGAGATAATCCTTATTGGAATAACTCTGTTGGAAGTGTTCTCCAGCGGTTTTTAGTACCTGTTGCTGGGTGATGATATCGTCATCGTGTTGGATGAACGACGTCGAACCTCCGTCAATCACACCACTGTGTCCCGCAACTACGTAGTGCACGTGCGCTGACCCATGAATTTGGTAATCGCCGTCCAATCTTCGACCCAGATGCAGACCCAAAATCGTGCTAAACCAGCCGAAGTGAGCGAGATTGTTGAGCAAGAATTCGCGGCCATCTCCAATACTGCGGTAGTTAATTTCCACCAGAACCGGGCCATTTTCCGTAATGATAAATTCGCTGTGGCAAACTCCAAAACCAACGCCGAACGCTTTCAGTTGAGCCAAGCAAGCTTCTCGGTGAGCAATGCCGTTTGGTCCGTTCCAGTCTGCGGCGGTTTCGATGAAGTAAGGCGGCTCAGAGAGCGACACATCAAAACCGCCCACGGCGATAAGTTGGTTACCGTCTCCTAAAGTTTCGAGCGTAACCAACGGTCCTTGAAGAAACTGCTCCACCAGAATGGCGGCGTTTGGGTGCTTTTGCCAAAACGCCTCGGAGTAAGCATCGAGCTCGCTTTGGGAGTCACAGCGCTGTACATCTAAACTTGCCACGCCTTCTTTGGGTTTTGCTACGACAGGGAAGGCCATGCCTAATGCCACATTCGAATGGCGATGCAGCAAACAGCTTTGTGTGTTGGGTAAGGATTTTTCATTTAACACCTGTCGAGTTAAGTGTTTGTTTTTGGCCTTTAACGTGACAGACCAATCTTTGGATGGGAGGCCAAAAAATTGCGCGCAGATGGAGGTGGAAGTTTGTAAGTGATCACTATTGCTGAAAATAGCGTCTGGCTTTAATTCATGCTCCGTGATGGTTTCGATGAGTTCTAATGGGTTGAAGACATCACATTCTAGAATGGTATCCGGATTAAAGTGACTATCACGACTCGCCAGCTCTAAATGGCTTAGCTTGTGGTCGGTGATAAGAACGACGTGAAGGTCCATCGCTTTAGCTGCAGGCACAAAGCCGTGAGTGACTGCATCGTTAACGACATGACTTACGATAATCATCGTAGATTTCATGAGCTTTCCTAATTTTCTAACATTTTCTTCTAACGTTGATAAAGTCGCTCACGGTCGTCTTCCAATGTGCCTCTCTCGAGACGGAGGGCAGAAGTTTTAGTGTTTATTGTTATGATATTTGGTTTTTTTTGTTGTTAGTTGTGTTTTTAGGGTAAATAAATATAGAGCATAAAATTAATATTGCAAATAGAAATAATATTTGTTCTTATTTCCATCCGTTGGCTTTATAACAACTAAACGGAATTATGGAATGAATAAATTATTGACCCTGACCCCCTTGGCGGTCGCGATTGGTTCTTCATTAGTAGCACCAAGCGCAGTGGCTTCAGAAGAGACGAACTCAACCCCATCAGCAACTGAAACGATTCAAGTCTTCGGTCATCAGTACGAAGGTTATGCTGAACACATGCCTCAATCAGGCACCAAAACCGATGTGGAATGGCTTGATGTGCCACAAGCGGTATCCGTAGTAACGAAAACAGAAATGCAAGACCGAGGCGCGGTGCGCTTAGTGGATGCGCTAGATGGGGTAGCCGGGGTCAATAACACCTTGGGCGAAGGCAGCCGCGATCAGTTCATGATACGTGGTTTTGATTCACTCAACGATATGTACCGTGATGGCTTGCGAGATGACGGTACGTTGCAGTCTTACCGCAGCTTAGCGAATGTTGAACGCGTTGAAATTGTGAAAGGCCCTGCGGGCGCTTTGTATGGCCGTGGCTCGGCTGGGGGCATCATCAACTTGGTGACGAAACGCGCTAACGGTGAGAATTTTACTCACGTAAACGGCAGTGTAGGTAGCAACAACCAGTATGTCGGTCAGGTCGACAGCTCAATGGCGTTTACAGATAAGGTCAACGGGCGTATTAACTTGGAATACCGTCAAGCCGACTCGTACGTTGATCATGTTGATTCAAACGATTTCTTCATTGCACCGACCATTCGTGTGTTACCAGCGGAAGGTCACACCATTGATGTTGACGTGGAATACGCCCATCAAGAACTAGTGCCGTATCGTGGTGTGCCATCAAAAAATGGCAAGCCAGTTGATTTGCCAGTAAGCACTTACTTTGGCGGCACAAACGACTATCAGGAGTCAGACAGTCTCCGTATTGCGGTGGATTACGAATGGCGTCTGAATGATCAATGGGTATGGAACAACCGAGCGGCATTCAACCATATCGAACTTGAGCAAAAAGGCACGCGTCAGGGCAAAGTGACGGGTAATGAAGTGTCTCAAACCGTCAACAACTTTGGTTACGATCCACGTACTACGACCACTTTACAATCTGAGTTGGTTTGGGAAACCAGGGACAATCAATTGATGGTGGGTGCAGATTTCAACCAGATCGATATCGACCTAACGTTGGCAAGTGACAAAACGCTTCCTCCGCAAAATATCTACGACCCAGTCGTTGGTCCAACGCCTGAACCGGGCTTTAAGCCATTTCGTGACAATACCACCACCACGACAGGTTTGTATGTGCAAGACGTCTATACGTGGGGCGACCTTTCTTTGATCGGTAACGTGCGTTACGACTCGATGGAGCTCGAACAACAAAAAGCGGGCTCAGATAAGGAAAAATTGGATGATGACAAAGTCAGCTACCGTGCTGGTTTGGTATACCGCATCAATTCCGACACATCCGTATACGCCAGTTTAGCGCGCTCTTGGCAGTTACCGTACGCTGGTATCTACATCAATCCAAAATTGGCGGAATTCTTCCACACCGACTTAAAAGAGGTGGGTGCGAAAGCGTACCTTTTGGATGACGCATTAATGTTGAATGCGGCACTGTTCCAGATTGATCAAGAGCAACCACAAACTAACGTGGACGGCGATGTGATCGATAAAATTGAAGTGCGTCACCAAGGTATTGAATTAGAGGCTCGCGGTCAAATCACCAAACAGTGGGACATCTCTGTGGGTTACAGCTACTTGGACGCGGAAGACAAAGCCACAGGCAAAAAGCCGAACGATGTATCAGACCACTTGTTCTCTCTTTGGAGCACTTACCAATTGAATGACAACTGGCGTTTAGGCGGTGGTGTGAAGTACGTGGGCGACCGTTACGCAGGTAACGACGAAGCTGTCGCACTTGGCGATTACACAACGGTGGATTTGATGGCGGCGTACACCACTGGTCGTCATAAAATCCAAGCGAACGCTTACAACATTTTGGATGAGAAATACATTCTTGGCGCAACAAACGGCACGTCTGGCTTAAACCAGATTGGCTACGGCGCACCAGCCGAGTTTATGCTCAGCTACGGATATCAGTTCTAGGCTTTTTGTGCGTAGTTAGCGCCTGTTAGCCGATTTTTTCCTCATATTGAGGATGTTTAGCCCCTAGAGCCTACGGGATGTATTCTGCCCGAGGCTCAATTTCTCGCAAAGGAGATCTTAATGTCTTACCAGAATTTGGATGGTAAAGTGCGTGTACGTGCTGGTTTGTCTACCACTTACAGTGTGCTTGCGATTGCAATCGCTTCTGCCACATCCATGAGCGCGGTTGCCGCTCCTGCTAAAAAAGAACAAACTACCGCGATGGAAACCGTCGTTGTCACTGGTAGCGTGATTGGTAAATCTGAAATTGAAGACGTCAAAGAGTACCCAGGTGCTCGTACCGTCATTACCCGCGAGCAAATCGAGAAAACCGCCGCAGGCTCGATTGATAACGCGCTACAGCGCGTGCCGGGTATTAAAGTTCAGGATGAAAGCGGAACGGGCGTATTGCCCAACATTTCCGTACGTGGTTTGAAAGCAAGCCGTAGTGGTCATGCTCAGTTCTTGATGGATGGTGTACCGCTAACACTTGCGCCATATGGTCACACTGGTCAGTCGATCTTCCCAGCAACACTGTCGATGCTTGATCGTATTGACATTGTACGCGGTGGTGCTGCAGTACAGTACGGCCCAAACAACGTCGGTGGTGTGATCAACTTAGTGACCAAACCGATTCCACACACGTGGCAAACTGAAATCAGTAACCGCCTTACCGTGTTTGATGGCGGTGATGCGCCGCTGAATGATTTTTACCTACGCACGGGCGGCTGGTTAAGCGACACATTTGCACTACAGTTGGAAGGTAACTTCCTAAAAGGTGAAAGCTTCCGTGAACATTCCGATACGGACGTGAAGAACTTTCAAGCTAAAGCACAGTGGCTATTGAGTGACACTCAAGAGATTCAAGCATTCCTGCAACGTTACGATGCTGAAACGCAAATGCCGGGCGCACTTTCGCCACAAGACTACGAACAAGATCGTCACCAATCGAAACGTCCTTACGATGATTATGAAGGTAAGTCGACACGCTGGAGTGTTAAGTACATCCACGATTTGCCATTTGCCGACAGTGCCGAGCTAGAAGTGCTAACGTTTGGCCATAAGTCAGAGCGTCTTTTCAAGTGGGGCTTTAACAGCGCGGGTGGCCATTGGGCGGATCCGGCTCTGCCAGCGACGGACGTTCGTACCTCTCCACGTGAATTTACCGTGTATGGTATAGAGCCAAAAATGGCGATGTACTTTGGCGAAGGTAAATCCGTTACTCAAAACTGGATCGTGGGTACCCGTTATGTTAATGAAGACATTGACTACAAACTCACTCAGACTCCAATCGCCGGTGGTGCAACCAGCGTTCCGCGTGATTGGCATCTAGATACGGACGCGTTTGCTGGATACGTTAGCAACGAAATTGGTTTGTTCAATGATACATTGAAGGTAACGCCTGGGTTGCGTGTTGAGTCGGTTCGAATGACGTTTACCGATCGTGGTAAAAAACAAACAGCAGACAACACCGTGACGGAATGGTTGCCAGGTTTGACGGTGGCATACAACTTAACTGATCAGTGGGTGACGTATGCGAACGCGCAAAAATCACTTCGTGCGCCACAAATTGCCTACATCCGAGGCTTGGGTGAAGAAGGGAGCGAACTGGCTTGGAACTACGAAGTCGGCGCGCGTTACACCCAAGATACGACCAGTTTTAACGCTGCACTTTATCGCATCGATTTTGAAGATCAATTGCAATGGCAAAGCTCAACGCAGACCTTCGATAACATCGGAAAAACACTTCACCAAGGCATAGAGCTTTCTGCTCGTTACGTGCCTGAAGCACTACCTGCACTGAGTTTAGGCGCAAGCTACAACTATCTAGACGCTACGCTTGAAGAAGAAGGCGCGAATAAAGGTAATCAACTGCCTTACACCTCTAAGCATCAGCTTGGTTGGGATGCAACCTACGCATTTTACGGCATGGACACCACGCTATCGGGCTTCTACTTTAGTGATTCGTATACCGATAACGCCAACACCAGTGCCGAAGATGCAACTGGCGCAACGGGTAAAGTACCATCTTACATGGTGTGGAACTTCAACTTGGGGACGGATTTATACAAAGACGACAAAGGCAAGTTACGCATGAATGTTGCGGTGAACAACTTGTTTGACGAGGAGTATTACTTCCGCGGGATTGATACAAGCCCAGTTGGTCGGTACCCAGCTCCGGGACGCTCTTACACACTGGATCTGAACTATCAGTTTTAAGCGTTTCGTTCACCGAGTTTGAAAAGAAAAGTCGCCAATTTACCTTGGCGACTTTGCCGATCTTAGGTAATGGAAAACTCTTAGCACTGGAAAAAAGCAAGATGAAAAATAAAAAACAATTTACGATCAAACACTTTTCAACCGTTTTGCTGATGCTGTTGAGCTCAGCTTTGATGTCATTTAGCGCATTTTCTCAGGCGCGCAGCGTGCAAGATGAGCAAGGCACTTTTGAGCTAGAAGCGATACCTCAACGTATTGTGGTTTTAGAATTTTCGTTTGTCGATGCATTAGCGGCAGTCGATGTCTCACCTGTAGGCGTCGCCGATGACAACGATGCCACACGAGTCATTCCTGCTGTTCGTGCCAAGGTTGGTCCTTGGCAATCGGTCGGCATGCGTTCACAACCGAGTTTAGAGGCGATTGCGGTGCTCAAGCCGGATTTGATCATTGCCGATGCCGAACGTCATCGCGCGATTTATCAAGATTTGCAGCGAATTGCGCCAACCTTGCTGTTAAAAAGCCGTGGAGAGACGTATAAAGAAAACCTCGAATCTGCACAGAAAATCGGGGTTGCGATTGGCAAGCAAGCGAAAATGACACAACGAATTGAGCAGCACAAACAGACAATGGCGGAGTTCAAACAGCATTTTGCGACACAAGAAACCATTCAGTTTGGTGTGGTTTCTGACAAAGGGATGTGGCTGCATAGCCCGGTTTCTTACGCTGGGGGCGTTTTGAGTACGCTGGGCATCCAAAGCCCGCTGGCTCCATCTGAGCAAAAAGCGTATATCCCAACCAGTTTCGAACTTTTACTAAGAACCAACCCTGATTGGTTGTTAGTTGGACTTTACTCTCAACCAAATATTGTGGATGAGTGGCGCAAAAACCCATTATTTAAGCTGCTAACCGCTGCGAAAAAACAGCAACTTGTTGAGGTATCTCCTGAACTGTGGTCGTTAAATCGCGGCATGTTGGCTGCGGAAGAAATTGCCCGCAATCTTGAAGCGTTATTGGAGCGCTCATGAGTTCGGCGATAAGCTCGGAAAGCGCGTCTTCGGTTAGCAAATCGCATTGGAAAGCGAGCTTGTTTGTCTGTGCTATGGCGTTGTGTACGCTCTCAGGCTATGCAGCCTCAATGATTGGCTGGTCCAACTTTTCTTTGAGCGTTAATGATCTGACAAGCTATTGGTTTGCGTTTGATGAGGGCAATATGCTGCATCAAATCCTCGCGACGCTGCGTGCGCCTCGTACCTATGCTGGGTTATTAATTGGCGCTTCGCTTGCGGTATCCGGAGTGCTGATGCAAGGATTGACTCGTAACCCTTTGGCGTCGCCATCCATTCTCGGCATTAATGCAGGTGCGGCGTGTTTTATGGCCTTGGCGTCCATCGGCGTACCATTCTTTAGTCAATTGAACCCAATCATCAACGCAGTACTCGGCGCGCTACTAAGTGGTGGTGCGGTCATGTTGTTGGGCGGTTTTTTCTCCGCGCGTTCTCACCCATTGCGTTTAGTGCTAGCGGGCATTGCCATCAGTGCACTGCTGATAGGGTTAACTCGTGCGTCGGTAATTTTGGCGGATGACATGGCTTACAGCGTGTTGCATTGGTTAACGGGTTCACTCTCCGCGGTAGATTCTGAGCAGTGGCAGCAACTGTGGCCTTTTGCGACTTTAGGTTTGGTGCTCGCCATGGGCTTAGCGCGAAACTTAAATTTACTCGCGTTGGGGGACGAAGTTGCTGTCGGGTTGGGTGGTAACATTCGTCTTACGCGATTAATCAGTGGTTTAGCGGTTGTGCTGTTGGCAGGAACTAGCGTAGCGATTGCTGGACCAATTGGCTTTGTCGGGTTGTTAGTGCCGCACTTGGTACGCCCGATTGTTGGTCACAACTATCACATTCTCATTCCGGTTTCCGCCTTGTGTGGCGCGGCATTGGTCACGTGGTCAGATGCTTTATCACGCGCGATTGCCTTTCCGGCTGAAACGCCAGTGGGCGTGATTACCGCGCTGTTGGGCACACCTTGCTTTATCGCGATTGCAATGAGGAAATCATCATGATGAATCAAACCAAACTGTTTGCATTAGTTGGATTGTTGCTGATTGCGTCTTCTCTCACGCTGTTTGTTGGCGCGGCGAACATGTCGGCTCAACAGGTTTTTGCATTGCTGTTTTCTTTCTCTGACTCGGACTTTGTGATTCACCAATATCGATTACCGAGAATGTTGCTCGCCATTGGCGTGGGCGCTGGGTTGGGGCTGTCAGGCGTTTTAGTTCAAGGCGTCATCCGTAATCCACTTGCCTCACCAGATTTAATGGGGATAAGCGCCGGAGCAGGACTGGCGGCTACCGCTTGTTTGGTGCTGTATCCGAATGCGCCAGTGGCAATGTTGCCGATGGTCGCCATGTCGGGAGGCTTGCTTGCTGCTGGCTTTATTGCTGTGCTGGCTTACTGGTCGAAACCAACACCAGCACGTTTGGCGCTGATTGGTGTTGCTGTCAGCGCATTTTTAGCCAGCGGTATCGATTTTCTTCTGATTGTGCACCCTATTGAAATCAACACGGCGATGGTATGGCTAACCGGCAGTTTGTGGGGACGAAACTGGCAACAAGTGCCGTTTATTTGGAGTGCTTTATTGCTGCTACTACCATTGGCGTTTTGGCTGGCTTGGCGGCTAGATGTTATGGGACTGGGAGAAGAAAGCGCCACTACACTTGGCACGAAACCAAGACAGATCCAAATTATTGCGTTGATTGCTGCCGTGCTATTGGCGAGTATCAGTGTGTCTGTGGCAGGCACGATCAGCTTTGTTGGCCTGCTTGCGCCGCATCTTGCGCGTTTGCTGTTTGGCCACAACCACAAGTTGTTGATTCCAGCCGCTGCAACCCTTGGCGCTTTGTTGGTGATTTGCGCCGATGGTTTAGCGAGAGGCTTACAGCCACCAATTGAGCTACCAGCGGGAGTGCTGACATCTGTTATTGGCGCACCATATTTCATTTTTCTTTTGTATCGTTATAGAGGTTGGTAAGCATGTTACGAACGCAGAACTTATCCGTCGCGTACGGCAAACAGACCATCATTCCAGATCTCTCTTTGTCGATTCCTCAAGGTAAAATTACCGCACTAGTTGGTCCAAATGGTTGCGGTAAATCGACACTATTAAAAACCTTGGTACGCATCAATAAACCCGCTTCTGGCCAAGTGTTGTATGACGACAAACCACTAAGCAGCTACGGTGATAAACGCTTGGCGCGTTCGTTGTCTTTGCTGCCGCAGATTCTTGTCAGTCCTGAAGGTATTACCGTCAGAAAACTGGTCGAATATGGCCGCTCGCCTTATCTCTCTCATTGGGGCCGGTTAAGTCAACAAGACAAGACCTTAGTCGAGCAAGCAATGCAAGATACTGGCGTGATTGAGTTTGCTGACAAGCCAGTTGAATCGCTGTCTGGCGGTCAAAGGCAAAGGGCGTGGATTGCGATGGTAATGGCGCAAGATACCGACGTAGTGATGCTTGATGAGCCAACCACTTACTTGGATCTCTCTCACCAAGTTGAGCTGATGAAACTCATGAGGCAGATGAACGACAAAGGCAAAACAGTGGTCGTAGTGCTGCACGATCTAAACCAAGCGTGCCGTTACTGCGATCATTTGGTGGTGTTGGAAAAAGGTCAGTTAGTCACGCAGGGAACACCGCAAGAGGTAATGACAGAAGGCATGTTGTCATCGGTGTTTGATTTACAAGCGAGAGTATTTAATGACCCAATCTCAGGCACGCCGATGTGTGTGGCGGTGTAGGTTTACGTCTTTGGAAAGCTATCTGCAATAAAAACGTCGATCCATAAAAACAAACCCCGCTAGTAACAAAGTTGCTAGCGGGGTTTGTTGTTTTTAAGAGCGTCCTTAATGTGGCGTTTAAGCCAGTTTAAACGTCGCCACTTTCGAGTTGAGATCCTCAGCTTGCGATTTCAGCTCAGCAGATTGATTCATCGATTCTTCGGCACCAACTACCAAGTGATCGGTCACATCTTTAATGGACGTGACATTTTGCGTGATTTCATTGGTTACGTGCGTTTGCTCTTCGGCGGCGGTCGCGATTTGCGTTGCCATATCGCTGATCAGCGCAACGGCCGCGTTGATTTCATCCAGAGCCAGTGCTGCGCGATCTGCATCTTCCACCGAACCTTGCGCGAGCTGAGAGCTTGTATCCATGATGGTCACAGCGCGTTGTGTGGTTTGCTGCAAGGTCTCGATCGTCGAGCGAATCTCTTCGGTTGAGGTGTGTGTGCGTTGTGATAGCACGCGAACCTCGTCTGCAACAACGGCAAAACCGCGACCTTGTTCACCTGCACGCGCCGCTTCAATCGCCGCATTCAGAGCCAGTAAGTTGGTTTGTTCTGCGATGTCTCGAATCGTTGATAGTACGGTTGAGATGTCTTGCGCGTGCTGGTTGAGCTCGCCGATGACAACGCTCGCTTGGTTGACTTCAGAAGACAAATTGTTGATGGATGACTTGGAGTTGATCACTAACTCATGACCATTTTGTGTGCTCGCTGAAGAGTCTTGAGCGGCTTTAGCCGTCTGCTCTGCATGTGCTGCAATCTCTTGCGTTGCCGATGCCATTTCAGTCACAGCGGTCGCCACCATCGTGATTTCTTGTTGCTGATGGTTCAGATCGGAAACCGATTGATTCGCGCGATTCGTGCTCAGCTCCGATTGTTGGCTCAGTTCTTCCGCTTGGTGACGAATGTGACCAATAAGTTGCTGCAAACTTTCAACGAACTGGTTGAAGTTTTCAGCCAGCTCACCAACTTCGTCACGGTTTTCTACTTTGATGCGTTGAGTTAGGTCGCCGCTACCGTTTGCGATTTGTGCAAGCGCATTCGAAACGTTGTAGAGCGGACGGAACAAGATGTTACATAGCAGATTAAACAAAGCTACGCAGATAACGACGACGATGGTGGTTGCGATGATCTGATCCCAAACAGCATCGTAAAGTGGGGCAACCAACGAGTTTTGATCTAACACCGTCACTGTTGTGAGCTTGGTACCCTCTATGTGGCGCGCGTAAATCACATATTCGGTGCCGTTAATAGAGACGCGACGCTCTGTACCTGAACGTGCGGCAGACGTAATGTCGTTGTTGTTGAGGCCCAGCTTGCTAACCGGTTGATTCAGCAGTTTACCGTTGTTATGAGTGAAAATATTGCCCTGTTCATTGGCAATAAACATATAACCTTCACCCGGTAGGATCACTTGGTTGAGACTGTTCAGGATATCACCGATCTCTACGTCAGCACCCAGAACGACGGTTTGACCATGCAATTGCAGGGCTTTACCGAGCGACACGACGTTAGCCCCCGTGGCAGCTGCGACGGTCGGGTTATCCATAAAGACTTTCGATGGGTTGGCGATTGCATTGGTGTACCAGCCCCACTTACGAGGATCGTTATTACCTGGTGGCAAAACCACCCCATTAGCGTTGTCTTGTGACCCGTCCGGGTAAGCGAGGAAAACGTTATCGAACGCGCCAGAGTCTCGGACTTGTTTCAAATGCGTAACCAGAGAACGTTTCTCTGAATCAGAAGAGAGTGAAGTTAGTGCGCGCTCTTTAGAGAGTAGCCAGTCCTTTACGTATTGATTGTAAGATGCGCTAGTGCTTTCTAGTCGCTGTGCGACTTCGACATCGAGCCTATTTAATGAATCTCGAAAAGACAGCCCCTCTACCAGCACTCCCCCTAGAATGATGGCGGCACTGGCAGAGATTGCCAGTTTGTTTTTTAATGATAGATTTTTGAACATAAAGCGAATAATAGATCTTTGAATAATAGTTGTTGTGTTTTTATTCTCATCAGTGCTCTCTGCGCTGTTGAATATGCAGCAGAAAGTCAGATTCGAATCTGTTCAATAATTATATTTTATTGCTCAAAATAAATACTGACTCCATGTCGCGAATTTGAGTTTTACATCAAATAAGCAAAAGCATTTGGGACGATATTATTTATGTATTTGTAAAGTAAGGATTTGTCGATTTTTGTAAATGAGAATTGATTTCAATAAATGGTGATCTTTATCACATTTGCGTGTCTGATAATCCATTAAAAATGTGAAGGTTATAGCACCGGATATATATTGATTAGCTTAATCATTGTTATGGGCAATCGTTATGCGCAGTATATTGTTAGTCCCCGCGTTATTAGTGTCAGGGTGTGCTCTGATACAACAGTCGACGCCGATTCAACCTGACGCCAACTGGCACGTGGACCAGTTATCGAACGGTATGAAATACCATCTCTATCCAACAGAAGACCAAGAAGTCTCGGTCCGTTTGGTGATGAATATCGGCTCATTCCAAGAAACATCTTCTCAAAAGGGTTACGCTCACTTTGTTGAGCATATGGCGTTTAATGGTAGTGAGCATTTTACCGGTAACGACGTTGTCAAACTTTTTGAGCAATCTGGTGGTAGCTTTGGCGCTGATATCAACGCTTTTACCAGTTATCAGCAAACGTCTTACCAACTTGACCTTGCGAATAATACGAAGCTAGAAGATGCCCTGAAGTGGATGAGAGATATCGGTAACGGACTTGAGTTTGCTCCTGAGCAAGTAGAGAAAGAAAAAGGGGTGATTCTTGGGGAATGGCGACGTGCTAATCCAGATGATAAGTCCTTTTCTATGCATGCTTACCAAGCCTCGATTGAAGGCACTATGTATGGTGAACATGACCCAATTGGTACTCGCGAAGCGATTCAAAACGCTTCCTCGAGTAAGTTAAAGGCGTTTTACGACAAGTGGTACCAGCCACAAAATGCCGAGTTGATTGTGACTGGTAATATCGACGTAGATTCACTGTCCAAGATTATCAAAAGCAAGTTCTCGAACTGGGAAAGTACCTCGGATACGGTAATAGAGAAGCGCCGTGATATTCGAGTGAACAACGAAAACAGAATCTTGCCAAGTAACACGATGGAATCACCAAGTCTTCATTTAGTGATTGAGCGTGGTCTAAGTGGCAGCGCGACGATTGAGCAACAACATGAAGTGTGGCGTGATGAAGTCGCAACACAACTCATTCAACAGCGTTTGATCCGTGTACTCAGTGATGCCGCTGAACCTTTTCAATACGCTTATGCAGAGCCCTATTACTCTAACTATCAGCGTATGATGTCGGCAGGGATTTCGTTTGCACCAGATCGCCGCGAACAAATGCACCAGACTTTCATTCGTACCTTGGCGTCGTTAAGAGATTATGGTGCGACTCAATCCGAGTTAGATAGCGTTATGTCAAATTGGCAAGGTGAACTTGCAAATATTGATTCAGATTGGAGTCAGCGTAAGCCAAACAGTTACGCAGAAGCACGTGTTTTTCAAATTGGACAAGACAGTGTCAGCCAATCAAAAGAGAATTATGCCCAGAGTTTGGCAGAATTCATCAACAACGAGAATTTAGAGAGCATTAACACACAATTGACGGCTTTGTTATCTCAGCAGCCAAGCTTTTTTATTGGTTTGGGGAAAAGCGAAACGTCAGAACAGTTCAATGGTGTATTTGCCGCTCTAAACAGTGCCTATCTTCAAACTGGCGAAAAACCGTTAGAGATGTATGACAAAGTGGATGGATTCTTAAAGCCTACCCAGGAAGGCAGCATCACGAGCATGCGTCAGGAAGCGGGTGGTTTTCAAGTCTATACGCTATCAAACGGTATCGAAGTGTGGTTCCAAAAAGATACTAAAGCGGGTGGTCGAGCGTATATTTACTATGCGAGCCAAGGTGGTAAAGCCGCTGTTGATCCGACGTTGTATGCCGCTTATGAAATCGCAGCAACAACGGCAATACGCAGTGGGTTAGGGACATTTTCTGGTTCAGAGCTAGATAGCTACTTACGCAAAAACAACATTGCGCTTGGCGCGATGCTTGATGCGACCAGTCACGGAGCGCAAATTACGGCGCCAAATACGCACCTAACTGATGCTTTGAATGGACTATACAACCTAGCGACGGAGATTAAAGTCGACGAGCGCCAGATGGAAGCAGCGAAGCAAGAGTTTAAACAGCAGAGCGGCGCTTTTTTTGAATCACCGATGGGAAAACTGATTCAAAAAGCAAACGGCAATTCTTATTTGCCGGGTAGTCGTCATCGTATAGTGTCCAGTGATGATGTTGAACAAGTGACTTCCGAGCAGATACTAGCGGTGCATGAGCAACTTTTCAAAACCAATGATGGTTTTAAGATGGTTATTGTTGCAAACGTAGAGCCGGAAGAAATTACACCACTTTTGCGTAAGTATGTGGCCTCTATCGAAATGAAACCGAGTCGTTCGATTGATTATCACGTTGCGTTTAACCCGGAAGTGCCGGAGCGAACTGTGGTTGCGGATGGGCATGAACCTTCATCGTTGTATGTAATGCGTTTGACTAATACGAGCGATTACCAACGTACGGCAAGAGACACGGTTATCGAAGATATTTTGCAACGTATTAGTAATGCACGTGTTTTGGATATTGTGCGAGAAGAGTCTAGCCTTGATTACAGCCCGAGCATTTACACCATGACACAAGATCGCGAACCCATCTCTGATTGGCTCTTGGAGTCTCAAGTTGAGCCCGAAGACGTGGCACTTTTAGAGAGTAAACTGGGCAAAGTGTTTGATGGTTTAGCGTCAAATATTACCCAAAAAGAAGTGGATACGGCCGCGAAACAACTGGCAGTCGCGATGCAAGGATTGGATGACAACCCAGCACAGAGATCATGGGCATATACTCGTTATTTGGTGCATGATTACGGCGTCGATGTGTTGCTTGACGTTGAGAAAGTGGCTAAGAGTGTGACGTTAGATGAAGTGAAAGCGCATGCAAAATCAGCTTTTGGTCCACAAGCAAAACGCTCGGTGATGGTTTTAAATCCGGCCGAATAATCACGTAGTTTCTGACGAAAATCGTGGCAATAGTAATAAAAAAGACGGCGTGAAAGCCGTCTTTTTTAAGCACTTTAATCAGAGCGTTTTATGCTGATTTACGCGCAAGTCGCTTTTCATTGTTGGTGTTGTTTTCTTTTGTGTTCGCACTGTCTTGAGCCTTACCCTTTAACGTTACCACTTCCTTTTCAGGTAATTCGGCTGCTTCACCAAAGAATTTGCCACCAGGTTCAATGCTGAGGTTATTGCTCCAGATCCTACCGCTTACGCGTCCCTTGGCAAGCACTTGAATGTGTTCTGCGTGACAGTTTCCGTCCATCATGCCGTTAATGATCAGCTGTTTAGCGTAGATTTCACCGTTTACTCGCCCGCTTTCTGCGACAACGAGAGTGCCTTCCACGTTAATTTGACCATCGACGATGCCATCAATCTGGACATCGTTTTCTACTTTGAGTTCTCCGCTAAGAGAACAGCCTTTGGCGATGAGAGTTGAAGCTGCTGAGCTACTCGTTGTTCCACTGTTTTGATTAAAGATTCCCATCGTATTCTTCGCTCCTTAGTAAAAATGTCTTCGAAATCATTAAGGCTCCAATCGACAAATGGTTTCGGATTCAGTGCTCGCCCAACAAATCGCACCTCGTAATGCAGGTGAGGGCCAGAAGAGAGCCCACTGTTGCCGGAAATTGCAATCAGCTGCCCTTTTTTGACGAACTGACCACTTTTTACTTTGAACGCTTTCAAGTGCGAATAAGAACTCGAAAAACCGAAAGAATGTTGCAGCCTGAGGAAGTTACCAGAGCCTTTATTACTGCGGCGGGTGACTTCCACTACCCCATCGGCAGGGGCATAAATTTTGGTGCCGATATTTACGGCAAAATCGAGCCCACGATGCATCTTGGCAACTTTTGTCACCGGATGGATACGCTTACCGAATCCGGAAGATAGTCGTACGTTGCCGACTGGAGAGCCACTTGGTATTTGGTTTAATAACACCATGCGAACGTTTGAGGTTATCGCTGCTGCATCGAGCCTAGCATCCAAGTTATTTGTCGAGGTATGTTCTCCAACCCCAAGCACTTTCTCTAATTCACCCAAACGTTCCGAAACAAGTTGTACCCGTTCTTCACGTTCTGAAAGGTCATTTTCTAGCTCTGATTTAAGTGTTTTCAGTGTGCTGAGCTCTTCACCCATGGTGCGTGAATGCTCTGTCAATTCAGCTTGTTTTAACGCTGCATTATCAACGCGAGTGTACAAGTGATGAATTAAGATTACGGTCGCGGCCAGAGCAACCACAAAAAAAACGAAAAACGTTTTTATGTTGCGTTGCATCCTTTTACTGAAGTACCAATGTCTTGAGCCATTGATAGTTGATATAGAGATCGTCAACTGGTCTTTCATCGTCTTCTATTGCTCGTATTTGGTATACGTCTCGTCACTGAGTTAGTAGGAATGTAAGGAAAACGAGTAGGGACCGCCAGAGGCAAATTGGAAAGAAGTGTCAGGTCGTGAGGCGTTTTCAGATATTAGATAAAAGACTCAATAAAGATTTAATATTCTGCTGATTTTGGTCGTAATTACTCCAAATCGCTTCATTTAACTGAATATTATGATTTTTAAGGCGGTTATCCGAGAAATTGGATTGTGAATATTGCCAATAGCATCCGCACGCAATTCAACTTACTTCACGGTTTGCCTTATAAATGTTGGATAATTTATCAAACCGACATTCATTACATCGATAACTTGTTTATGATAGCGGTTGATATAAAGCACTATTCATTGGCTTTAAACCTAAGCGTTACATTTCGTTTAGGAACACATAACTATGACAACGGAGTTGGTCGTGAAAAAACTACTATTGGCTACAGCAGTGGTCGCAGCAGCAGGGGGCGCTGGCTACCTGTACCAAAACAATACTACCGCGAGTGATGCAGGCTCACTGTTAACGCAAGTTCCTGCAGATTCACTTATGGTGACGTATCAGACAGAACCTTTTAACCATTATAAATACATGAACGCATTCGGTACGGCGAATCAAGGCTCGATTGCAGAACTTTTTGCCGATGAACCACTGTCTCCACAACAGCAGTTTGCAGTTAACTTATTCGATGGATACCTAGAGAGTGCTGCGTCGCCAGAAACATTAAAAGCTTATTTGGGCACCGGGGAAAACATTAATCCTGTGTTGTACACAATTGGTATGGTACCCGTGTACAAAGTGGATATTGAAGACCCTGCCGCGTTATGGAAAACACTGGATTATGAAGAGCAGATGAGCGGCGCTAAGCATGAGTTGGTTAAGCTTGGTGACGTCGAGTATCGTCGTTACGAGATGACTGATTCAATTGACCCGCAGGACGGTATTGGCTTGGTTGTAGCCGTGGTTGATAACGTGCTTACGTTAACGGTTGATGTTCCGCAACTGGGCGTTCAAAACCCGATTAAAATGGCATTAGGGCTTGAAGCACCAAGTCAAAATATTGCTGACAGTGGACGTCTTGAGGCGTTGCAAGCCAAATACGGTGAAAACAACAACTCTTTTGGTTACTTTGATCATCGCGAAGTGATTAAAGGTTTGACGACGAAAGATGGCAATATGTTTGCTCGTCAAATCAGCACGTTGGATGCAATAGATCCTGAACCAACGATTGAGGAAATGCGTTCACCAGCCTGCCATACTGAGCTTACTCAAGTTGCAGAAAACTGGCCTCAGTCCGTCGCGTTTGCAGAATACAAGATGAAAGGCGATCAGGCGTTCATTAAAGGTTCTTTTGTTGTTGAGTCCAACAATAAAGTGATTCTAGATGCGCTCAAGTCGATTCGTGGTGTATTGGCAGAGTCTAAAAGTGATAAGAGTTTCTTTAGTATGGCGCTTGGTTTAGACATTAATACGCTAGCGCCATCGATTGGTCAGATTTGGGCTGACTTGACCCAGCCTCAATACCAATGCTCTTTATTGACACAAATGCAGCAAGAGATGGGCGGCCAGAATCCAGCAGCCGCTGTAAGCATGGGGTCAGGCATGGTTAACGGCCTTAAAGGGTTAAGCCTGCAAATGTTTGATATCAAAGTAGATACTAATGCTCAGCATGGTGAAGTATTTAGCCAGCTAGATGGTATGTTGTCTCTTTCTGCCAATGATCCAATGATGCTTATTCAAACTGCGCAAATGTTCGTTCCTGAACTTGCTCAATTGCAAATTCAACCGGATAACCAACCTGTTAATGTCAGTGAGCTATTAGAAATGCATACTGGCATGAAGGTGGACGTGTTTGCTCGTCTAAACGAAAACCATTTCACCCTTTACAGTGGTGATAGTGCTGCGGAAGCAAGCAAAGAAGTGATGGCGCAATCACTTTCTCCAAATGGCTTGTTCAGCTTTGATTTTGATTCAGAGCGTATTTTGGAAGTGCTAGAGAGTGCGTCGTCAATCACAGGGGAGCCGGTTCCGGATGATGTTGTCAAAAGCTTACAAGGCGAGCTTGTTGGTGGTATGACGATGGACGTGACAGACCAAGGTATTGGTTTTGAGTTTGATTACCGCGGTGCAACTAAACCTGTAACGGTTGCACAGCAGTAACACATTGCGTAGAAAAAGGCGGCATATGCCGCCTTTTGTTATTATGTACCGCATTAAAAAGCGAGTGGGAAGAGCGACGCTTACTCATCTATTTGAGGATGAGAGTATTGCTGATATTCAGGTAACTCTTTTCTTAAGTTACTAAATGTCGCCCATGCACTTTCTTTTGAAAGTTTGTTGATCAGCCAGTTTGGCAATAGACCTCCGGGGTCAGCAAACGCCTTGTATTCCACGAGTGTTGTATCGTTTGTGAGTTTTTGTAACTCCCAAGTCGCATCAACCGAGCGAATTCGAACATAACCATTTTGTTCAGCAATATATGAGTCAGGTGCGCTTTTGATTTCTATCGTGAATCCCAGCTCATCGACCCAGTACTTTGAGTAGGTGACCATATCCCGATTTTTGGCAGGCCATGGTGCTTTAAACTGGGTGTAAACGATGTTCTCGGTGGCCGATATTTGATTTAAAACCCGGCTATGACTGGCATTGTCAATCCAGTTCGGGATATTGTCACTGTCTTCCAGTAGCGTTAAAAATGCACCATAGCTGGTGGGTGTGAACATCCGGGCACGGATCTCAACTAAACCGTCACTATGTTCTCGGGAGTAAATTGTGATTCCATTCTTGTCACTCTCGAACTGCCAGTTCTCGTTGGCGCTCGCATCAGTGCCAGCGGATATCAATGTGGCGAGTGTTAAGGCGCCCATTCTTAAATGCAACATCATGTTAGTATCCACCAACTTTTCCTAAATTTAAGTTTATACGATTTGTCGTAACTATAAGGACAATAGTATGTTTTTTGTTATCGTTCTGAAGGTTGCTCTGCACTGAAGCCACGTTGAATGTTGGTGAAGGTAAGCGATGCAAATATTACGATAACGATCGCTAGATGCCATGCTTGACTCAATCCAAGCTGCACCAGAGTTAAGCTGACCAATGAGGAGACGACCATTTGTCCACCACCAGACATTGCCGCTGCGGCACCTGCTTGCTTTTTATAAGGTTGCATTACCATCGCTTGTGCACAAGGTAGGGCAATACCATTACCCAAGATCATTAATAGCTGTCCTAGCATCAGAAATAGAGGCTCAACAGGACAGAAAAATAACCATATTGCGGCAGCGAGGTGAAGAAATGGGGTGCAGAGCAGCATTTTTTTATTGCCAATAATTGGCCTTACTCGGTTACAAATCGTGGTACCACATAACATACCCAAAGCGGGAATGAGCGCCCACATCGCGTATTGAGCGGAGGTCATGCCAATTTGATCTTGCATGATAAATGGCATCACAGAGACTGTCGTAATCATTAAGCTGAAGTTTAACCAACTGATACTGGCGAAACTCATAAAGTAACGAGACGTAAGTAAGCTCTTGTATTGGAGTAACATTTTTCGGGGTGACGGAATGACAGAACGTTTTGTGATGGTTTCTGTGAACTTAAAGGCGATGATTACCCAGGCCAGCGAGACATAGCCCAATAGAGAAATAAACACCATACTCCAACCGAAGTGGAAGTTGATAAAGCCGCCAATCACAGGTGCAATAAGTGGCGTGATTGAAGCCGCCATGGCGATGTAAGACATTGCCACTGGGAGTTCATCCCCGCTAAATCTATCTCGAGTCGACGCCCTCGCGAGTACCGCGCAGCATCCTGTACCTAACCCTTGTAAAAAGCGCCCCATTACCATCCCTGTAAATGTGTCACTGAAGAAAATAATCATCAGCAGACCAGACATCGCGATGAGTAAACCGGTAAGTAATACTCTTTTTCGTCCTAAAGCATCTGACACTGGCCCGTAGATAAATTGAGAGGGGCCAAAGCCGAGCAAATAAATACTCACAAGTAGTTGAGCTTGGTCGAGGGAGATGGAAAAGTCTTTTGCTATCCATGGCAAAGAGGGCATGACTAGCCCCATGCTCAACTGGCCAACGCTAATAATAAGACAGGCGAGTAGTATAGTATGAAAGTTGATTGGGCGACTCATGACTGGTCTCCATTCAAACAACCTTTTTGGCGTCGTGATCTTAAGCCGCCTTCGTCATCCACTTCATTTAGCTTTGCTTTGACCCGCTTCACAGTCGATAGACTGACTTCGCATTGCTCTGCCACGTTTTGCAATGTGTAGCCTTCTAGCAGTAACGTTGCGATCTGTTGGTGTTTGGTTTTGTTTGCGGGGCGGCCGCGAAACTTCTGTTTCCATAATTCTGGCTGCTCTTTAATGGCCTGTCGCCCTTGCTCTGCGGCAAACAGGCGATGTTCAGTCTGCACTTTCCCATATCCAGATAACACTGTGAGTAGTGTTTGAGTTTGAACAGAACCTGGCTCAAAAGTTAGTGATTCACATACGGTTTTCAATGTTACCCCTTTATCGAGTAGCATTTTTATTGTGTTCAATGCTTGACTAAAGTCGCGACCAAATGCGGTCAGCCACCAGAGCACAATCGTATCCCCAGTTCTGACGGAATCGAGCAGTTGTAAGAATGCCTCTCTCTCGGTTGGAGGCATGCAACCACGAACCTTATCCTCAAAATGCTGAGCTTCGGGAGCAAAAGCTTTTAGAGTATTAAGGTGCTCTTGGTAAGCTCGATTTTTTGGCGAATAACGAGTGTAAAGATACGTGGTCATAAGGATTATGAGCCTTTTTTTGTTTGGTTCATATAGTGTAATAGCTCATAAATATACATGGGTTCATTAATGCTTACAACACTAAATGAGCCGTTTGGGAGTCAGAGGCAAATAAAAAAGCCAACCGAATGGCTGGCTATAGCTATTTAAGCTTTTGTTGTCTGGCGCTCGATTAACTTCACTGGCACCATCATTTTTACTAGGCTGCCGTTTTTCGTATTAATTTGATCAACAATGATCTTCACGCACTCGCGAGCGAGGCGACGGAAATCCTGGCGGAACGTGGTTAATTGATAGCTTAACCATTCTGTCTGAGGAATATTATCAAAACCAATGACTTGTAAGTCCTGAGGAATCCTCAACCCGCATTCTATACGGGCGATATCCATGACCGCCATCGCAAGGTTATCGGTTGCACAGAACACTGCTTCAGGCCGATTTTTGTCTGCCAGTATGGCACGGACTTTATCAAGTGAGCTCGCGTAGTCATAGCTGGCTTCAATGATGCGTGGCGTCTTGCCGGTTAGGTCTTCAAATTCAGAGCAGAAGCCGCTTTGGCGTTCGTCATTCGTAAAGGTTGGCACTTCTCCCGTCAAATAAACCGCGTTCTTCACGCCACTTTTGTGCAGAAGTTGCGCGGCTTGTTGGCCTGCTTCGTAGTTGTCACTGATAACGTAGCTACTCCTAGTACCTTCAACAACTCGTGCGTATTGAACAATTGGGATATTAAACTCTTCACATTCTTCATAAAGGGACTTATTGAAGGTTGCGGAAGCAGCAATGACACCATCGACGCGATACTGGAAGATATTTGGGATTGAGTGGCCCTCTTCTTCATCCACTTGCCATGGAATCAATACGGCAGAATAACCTTTTTTCTGTAACTCACTGGAAATTAATTGCAGTGTTTTCATATGGATAGGGTAATCCGCATCAGGAAACACCAAACCTATCAATTTCGATTCGTTTGTGGTCAGGCTACGTGCAAAGGCGTTAGGGCGGTAGTTAAGGGCTTTAGCCGCTTCAAAGACTTTTTGCTTGGTCTTTTCGGATACTGAGCTACCCGGAACAAACACGCGCGATACAGTAGATTGAGAGACGCCTGCCATCTTTGCCACATCTTTTGATGTGACTACGTGTTTAATTGATTTCATGAATAAAACTTAGTTGCCAGTAATTGAGGTCATAAGACTAGCATAAATAGGTACGTATTCATAAATGTTCTGACGGGGTATCCTAAGTAGAATAATGGCTTTGGAGTGTTAAAAAGCAAAATGTGGGTTAACCCATTTGGTTTGCTTTGAGCTAGCACTAGATCTAGAGCGTAGATACTGTCCGTTTGTTGGACGTACAGTATCTGCGTAAAGAACATTAATTTGCTTGTTTGACTGCAACTTTACGTTTTGGGGAGAGGAGTGAATACCCCATGTATCCGATGCAAGCGGTAGCGACAAGAATAGAGCAGCCACGCATAAAGTTAATCAGCATAGGAGCGTTGTCGGTAAACGCGTTGATCCCCCAAAGCATCACGATCGAGAATACAAACATCACTAGTAAGCCATAACATGGAGCATCGATTTTGCCGGGAACGACATACCAACCATCTTCCTTGATTGGTTTATTTAGACGAGCATATTCCGCTTGCTGGCCTTTCACTGTGTAAAGATGCATTTCATCTTGTTTACCCGTCAGGAGAAGGCTAGCAATGTAAGCGACAACGGCATTCACAAGGACTCCAATCACGCAATACCAAGGCCACGCAATATCGGTCGCAACGGCTACATACCAAATCACCAAGAAGCTAGCAGCAACGCCAATTAACAAGCCTTTTTCCGTAATGTGTTTTGAGTAGAAACCAAGGACGAACATACAGAAGCTCGCACCGACAAAGTAAGAGCCTGCCTTACTCAGCACTTCCAGTACCGAGCCTGTGCTGGTGGCAAACATGATCGCTGGAATGATGACCAAAATCGCCCACGCCACCGTGAAGAAACGCGATACCTTTAAGTAATGCTCTTCCGACTCGTTTTGCTTGTAGAAGCGTTTGTAAAAGTCAGCCACAGAAACGGTCGCCATTGAGTTAAATGCGGAATCGAGACTCGACATACTTGCCGCCAGAATCGCAGCGGCAATGATGCCCATCAAGCCTGGCATTCCATATTCACTCGCATAATGAAGAATGATGGTGTTGCCGTTTTCAAACTCTTTACCGTCGTAATAAGCGTTGAATAGGACGCCAAGCAAGATAAAGACAAAGTAAATAAAGAAGGCCACGTAGCCCATCATCAACATTGCCTTTTTCGCATCGCCCATGTTTTTCGCGGCCATACAACGTTGTACCATCATCTGGTTACCGCCATACACGGTGGTGTGGAACATCGTCATTGCGATAACGCCGGCCCATACAGTCGTTACTTGGCTTAGGTCAAAACTTGTTTGTAGGGCATCGGTCATTCCTTTCGCTTTGAGTTCTGCCATGACCTCCGTCATTGGAGCAGGCATGCCATTCCAAACGGCTTCAATGATGATGAATGCGCCAATAAATAAGATTACTGCTTGAATCACATCGGTCCAAATGACAGCCGCGATACCGCCCATTACGGTGTAGATAAGGGCAATTGCAGTGACGATCATGATGCAGTACATCACGTCGATACCAGTAATGAACTCTAAAATCATTGCTGTCGCGTAGAGTACGGCTGCCGAGCTCAATGCTTGTTTGATAAGGAAGATAAACGACAAAGTCAGTCGTGAAGCCTTGCCGAAGCGTCGTTCTTGATACTCGTAGATAGAGGTTAAACCGTTGTTGTAGAAAAACGGCATAAACACAGCCACGATGAAGAAGATCACCAGCGGATAATTGAGGTGAATCGCGATAACCGACAGGCCTTCTTTGTAAGACCAAGCTGGCCCACCAAGGAAAGACATGGCACTCACGTAAGTACAAACGACAGAAATACCGATCGCCCACCAAGGGATGCTCTTATCACCCAAAGCGAATTGGCTAGCTGAAGTTACTCGCTTACCAATCACCGCACCCAATACTAGCGTTAGGGCTATGTATCCCCCAAGGATGCTCCAGTTAAGTGCGCCAAACTCATGCATAATTAGGTCCTTCTAACTGTTCTTTCATTTGTGCAAACACGTCATAGCCAAGTTGCAGCAGGATATGAACGATGTCGATCGCCACCCAGTTTTCTTTCAGTAAATCGCCTTCGCGTCGCCAAATGTCCATAACGCGAAGTTCGATGTGTTTTCCTGTCGGGGCGAGACCGAGCCAGCCACTGTGACCAGTGTGAGTACCATGCATATGTGGCCAACCACCTGTGGATACGTAGTCATTTTTGGCCAAAAAATTGACCTCAATATCGACACTTCGGTCAGGGAAGGCAAACACAAATGGCGCTTGATGGTGGTTACGGAAACCTTTGATACCGCGCGTAGTACCAATACCAGCAGGGCCGTACCACATAAAGTCATTGTGCCAGTAGTTTTCTAAATCCATCGAGAAAAGATCTTTGCCATCAAAACGACCCAAGCAAGACAGCATATCTTCAACCAGCTGGGCGCTCTTTTCACTTTCTTCCAAAGACACAACAGATTGTTGAATACCGTTAGAAGTTGCAGGAGAAGGAACCAAGCCATCGTGACCTAAGCTTTTACGAAGAGGGTTGCAGCCTGCTTGATTCATCGCGTCGATGAAGTCTGGGATCATGTAAGATTCGGTGATTTGGTCGTTCTCCACACACACCATTTCGGTGTAACGCAAGTAGAGTGTTTTCCCTGTTGCTGGGATGCCAAACAGTGGTTGTTCAAATGTACCGATAAAGTAGCCGGTAGAGTTGTACCAAGTGCGGCCTTCGTATTCGCCGTGCATAACAATTATTGGTCGGCGCTCGGCGTCAGGCAAAGCATTAACAAGTGGTGAGAGGAAAGATTCGTGGGTTGCATCTGGGCCATTAAGATCGTTCACAGGGTGCGCCACGCACCATTTTACGTCAGGGTTCAAAGTTTGCAGAGCGGCCTGTTTTTGCTCGATGTCTGCGGCTTTGAAGTAGTTCTGGTAGAACTGTTCGATGATGTTGAGTGACATGTTGCTTCCTTACTGTCCGTGATTTTAATAAATAGTGTTTAGTCAGCCGTTAGCCTTGCTGAAGCAGGATTTGCTTCCAGATTGCGGTCTCGTCAAACAAAGTGAATTCGCGACGAAGACCCCAAGGGCCAAACTCAGCGTGGCTGATCCCCATGATGTAAACCTCTTTTCCTGAAGGCTTACCAAACATCCCATATCCCTCATGCTTACCGTGCAAAGACCATCGAATTGCCGCGCGTGGTGACATCATGTCGTCATCTCGGCCAATACGATGGTGAACGGTAAATTGAGCATTTGGGAAAGACGCACGAAGTGCCATCCAAAAATGATCGACTTCCGAGTGTGATAGGGCAGTTTGACCGCCAGTGTATTCGCCGATGCAAGCGCGGTCGTACTCTTTCGGTACTATTGAGAACTCGGCATTCATAAGGCTTCTGAGAATTGCTTCATATCGATGACCATATTCGTTGTCGTTGCCTACGCCCAAATAAGGTCCAGGAATGTCGACTTCAGGTGTGAACGGAAATGGGCTTGATTCCACGCCACCTTCAAATTCGATTTGTTGGCGTGCAAACTCTTCTGACGTCATGCCCAGTTGGTTCGCGATATCGGCTTGATCGCGAACCAACCATTCGTCATTGATTTGGTTATTGATAGCGTGGCAATCTGCGATAATACGGAAACGAAGTTTGCGGTTCGAGGCTTGCCCGTAGAAGCCGTTGCCACTGTGTGTTGCAGTAGAGATGATTCGATGAGAAGAAAGCATGCCTTGTTCCGGGGTGCCTGACCAAATGACGTCTTCGCCATATAGCGTGCGATCGGGAAACTCGGCCAGTGTCGCCATTGTTGCACTGATCACCCCTTCGTTTCCTTGAACGATAGAGAGTGGAGTACGCACAACAATGTCGGGAGAGTAGTAGTGTTCTAAGGTGTTTAAACCTCGGTCTTCCCAAATCTCTTTTGTGATACCAAGAATGTAGTCGGGAAAATCACGCCACTTTTCATCGAAGCCAACCATGGCCATAAATCACCTCCGTAATTGAATAATTATGTTTTGATTACGTATTCAAAATATATCATGTTGCCATTTTGTCAACGGATTGTTTTTTGATTGTTTAAATAGCGTGCTGATGATCAGACTTTTAACAATTGAGCGGAAAACAAACTAAAAAAGTACAGGAGAGATGGAAGCTATCTCTTATCGAGACGTGTTAATAAGAAAGGAGGTCAAAGTTTTTTGTATGAATTTCCTAATATCTTATTGTTTTTTAATCGCTTAATTTATTTTTATCTGTTTGAATGGAAACAAATGATTAAGCCAAAACTGATAATCATGCAGATCAAGGCACCCAAATAGACTTTATCGCTAATATTCAGCTATTTTGGTGTCAATTATCCTTATATCTTTCAAATTTTCCTTTTGCATACGAATGCTTAAAGGCTTTTTTATTAAATCGGAAGTAAATAACGAATAAGCCACTAGAAAGGTGTTTATCTAGTGGCTATAACAGTCATAAGCGCTCTATGAGTGCAACGATCAGGATAAAAGCGCAGGTAACGATAGCGAGATGGCAGGGATGAAGGTAATCAACATCAAGGCCACTATCATTGCCCCAATCCAGCCCATAATGGCTTTAGAGAGCGACTCTATCGGTACTTTGCCTACCTGACTTGCCATAAACAAGTTGGCACCTAAAGGAGGCGTAACAAAGCCAATGGCCAAGTTCACGATCATCACGATACCAAAATGAACGGGGTCCATGCCGAGTGCTGACGTAATGGGTAGCAGAATTGGTGTGAGAATAACAATGGCCGCCAGCGTTTCCATGAAGGTACCGACAAGCAACAACAGAACATTGATGCAAAGCAGTATCAGCAGTTTGTTTTCGGTAATCGATAGAATGAACTGAGCGATCTCGGTCGGTAGACGTTCTAGGGTCAATATGCGGCCAAACGTCACGGACGCACCCACAATGACGAGCACAGCGCCAACTAACAGTGACGACTCTAGAATGATTTTCACCACTTGCGCTGGTTTGAGCTCTTTATAAACAAACATGCCAAAGAATAAGCCATAGAGCACACCAATGGCGGCTGATTCGGTAGGTGTGAAGATACCGGAATAGATACCGCCGAGAATGATCACGGGTAGTAGCATTGCCCAACTGGCTTCTTTTAGCGCATCAAGACGCTCTGCCCAGGTCGCTTTGCGCTCGTTACCTGTGTAGCCCCGCATTTTTGAGACAATTAGACAGTAGCCGATCAATACCATACCGACGACCAAGCCAGGAATGATGCCCGCCATGAACATCTTGGTGACCGAGACTTCAGCTGTGATCGCGTAGACGATCATCACCACAGAGGGTGGAATAATGACGCCAATCCCGCCGGAAGAGGCGATCAAGGCACCGGCAAAGCTGCGGTCGTAGCCTTTCTTCACCATAGAGGGAATCATCGTCAGGCCGATAGCGGCAACGGTGGCAGACCCTGTACCAGAGATGGAAGCGAAGAACATGCACGCCACAATGGCGACGATGCCAAGCCCACCAGTAAAGTGGCCAAAGAAGACCTCCGCCACGTGTAATAATCGTTTTGAGATCCCTCCTTGGCTCATAAGGTTACCTGCCAAGGTAAATAGAACGACGGCGAGGAGAGGGAAAGAGTCGAGCCCTGTTACCATTCCTTGGACTAAAAACTCAATGTTAAGAAACGGCAGACTGAGTATCGCGACCATACTGGCTGCCGCCAGAGCAATACCGACCGGAACGCCAATGAGCAGAAGCAGACCAAAGCTGCCAAACAAAAGTGCAGACGTCATGCGTTAAACTCCAATAGTCGGTTAGAAGTACGATACTTTGCTTTGATATGGCGATAGCGTTGGCGAGAAAAGCGAACTCGTTCATTGCTGGTGGAGCACGCGTTCACACGTTGATAAATGCTTGTCACTAGGCGCACGCAGCTTAATAGTGCGCAAACTAAAACAGAGGCATACAAACACGCAATAGGAATTTCCATTGCGGGTGCAATCTGACCGAGTTGCAGGCTGCGGTTTATAACCTTAAATCCAAACCAGGCGACAGTTGCACTAAAGGCAAGGTAGATAAGATCAGAGACAATCAAACTGAATTGCGTCCAATTGCCCGGAAGTTTATCGATGAACACACGAATGCGGATGTGTCGATCATCTCGGATACAGTAGCTGATGCTCAGGTACATCGCCCATACGAATAAATAACGAGCCAGCTCTTCAGCCCACGCGATCGTTGCATCGAACAGGCGTAGGGCGATTTGCAAGCACAGTAAAGTTGTCATCGTTGAGATCGCGATAACGATAAGGGTTGGTTCTAGGTATTTGTCTAGTAAGCGAAACCACTTCATGTTCACCTCCAAAACGAGAAAGCACGACCTGTTGCCAGATCGTGCAAAAGAGTGGGAGTTATAGGCGTTCTATCTCGGCCATCACGTTGTCAAACAAGTCTTTACCCGTTTTACTGCGCAAGTCCTGGTACACGGCCGCATTCATTTTCTCTTTCATGATGCTGCGTACCTCGTCTGGGACGATGTTAACCGTCATGCCTTTTGCTTCGAGCTCTTTGATTACTTCTTGGTTTTGCTGCGCGGCGAGCTCACGCTGTTTTGCGATGGTTTCTTTGCTTACTTCACTGATCAGCGCCTGTTGCTCTGCAGGAAGTGAATCCCAAAACGATTTGTTCATGAACAGCACGTAGTTAGTGTAAATGTGGTTAGTCAAAGAGAGGTATTTCTGCGCTTCATAAAAGCGTTCGGCATAAATTGAATAGATGCCGCTTTCTTGAGCGTTAATCAGACCTTGTTGGAGCGAGGTAAAAATTTCTCCCCAAGACAGAGGTGTTGGCGCAGTACCAATAGATTTCCACGCGCTTATTTGAGTGGGGTTAGATGCCGAGCGAATCTTTAGCCCTTTCAGGTCCTCAATACTATCAATTGGCTGTTTGTTGTTGGTCACGCTACGAAAGCCGACCTCCATAAAGCCAAGTCCATGAAAGCCTTTTGATTCCATAGCATTCAACAATGGTTGTCCGATCTTCTCACTGTCGAGCGCTTTGTGTGCTTGCTCTTCGCTATCAAAAAGGTAGAACACGTCGAGCACGTTAAACTCTGGGACGTAGGGAGAGAGTAAAACTGACGCACCAAACGTCATTTGTAAGTTGCCTTGCTGTACGAGTTCAGTCGTCTCACGCACATCGCCTAGTTGTCTTGCCGGATAGATTTCAACTTCTATCTCACCGTTTGAGCGAGCTTCCACTTCTTGTTCGAAATAGAGCATTGCTTTGTGTACGGGAGAGGTTTCTTGACTGTCATGAGCAAGACGAATAACACTGTTTGCAAACGTATTCATGCTGCTAAATGCAAGCCCCAGTGCGGTAAGTGAAGTAAGGATTGCTTTCTTCATCGTTCTTCCTTGTTTCTGGTATGACCTGCCATGGGCATTCGTCGGCAAGTCACACAACTTTTTATGTTTTTATAAATTAGTTGAGCAATTCATATCCATTTTGCATACGAATCCAAAATAAAACATTAAAGTAACAAGTCAATAACAAAATTGATGAATTGATGAGGAATTAAATAACGATTGGTGAAAATTTAATCGCGATCACAGAAAATGCCTTACTTGAAAGTAAGACATTTTGTTTATGAAGAATGAATAAAAATGGATTTATTAAATGGTGCTACTACGTTCGATCAAGGTGCCTTGCTCGAAAAGGTATTCGCCAGTTGCATCCAGGTTGCCGTTGATTCGATTCATCAAGTCTTCAACCGCTCGTTTAACAATTTTGTCGACTGGTTGAGCAATGGTGGTCAAATCATAGCTCGGCCATGCAGACATCGGAATGTTATCTACACCCATCACAGAGAAGTCTTGGGGGATCTTTGCTCCGGCTTGTCGCAAGCCATCCATCACACCCATGGCGAGGATGTCGTTTGCACAAAAAATTGCATCGGGTTTACTGGTATGCGACAAGATCGCTTTCGCCGCTTTTAAGCCTGCTTCAAAGCTGTACTTGGCTTGGATAAAGGTTGGTGACGGGGAGCCGAGTTCTTGCAATTTTGAAGAGAAACCCAGCCAACGCTCTTCACTGGTCATGGAGCCAGCATCGCCACTGATGTAAGCACACTGTTTTGCGCCTTTCTGCGTTAAATACTCGGCTGCTTGTTGGCCCGCCAAGCGGTTATCAATACCAGAGCTGTTGGCATTAATGCCTTCGGCGTAGCGGTTGATCAAGCTTAAGTGAACGCCAAACTTTTCGCATTGGGCAAACGCGCGTGAAGTTAAACGGCTGGTGGCGATAACGAGTCCGTCCACTTGGTATTCAATGGCGCGTGAAATGGCGAGATCGAGGTCGTCCTTGTCGATAGGGCAAAGCACAACTTGTCCGCCTCGCTTTTGAATTTCGACAGCCAAAGCACGAGATTGCATGTCGTACATTGGGTTTGATTCGCTATCTAACGCAATCGCCACTAAGCCTGAACGACTCGAAATCAGACCTCGGGCGATGGCATTCGGTGTGTATCCGAGCTTAGCTGCGGCATCCATCACCATTTTGCGTTTCTTCTCGCTAATACTCGCAGTCGGGCTGAATGCTCTAGATACCGTCGATTGAGAGACGCCGAGCATCTTCGCGACGTCGATCGAAGTTACTTTCGCTTTAATGGTGATACTCCTTATTTAAGGCCATTGAACCTGCTCATACGTGCTGAGTGTATGGGCTAGGGGATTTCTGTGTCTAGAGCATTACATTGATAAGGCGTAAATATCAGAGAAAACTCAAGAATTCATCACATTTCTCTCTTGTTTGAAGCCATCAATGATCATTTTGTGTTCAGACCCAACACAAAAGAAGCTAACGCCGAGTTCACGCCATTCCCGAGCTTGTTGAGCCGTCGCGACAAACATGCCAACAGGTTTATTGGCGGCTCTGGCCGCTTCGATTACTCGCATACTTGCTTGTGCGACTTTCTCATCATGAACGCTATCAGCACCATAAGCGACAGTGAGATCAACTTGGCCAATGAAGAGCGCATCAATTCCTTCAACATTGGCAATCGCTTCAACATTTTCAACCCCTTGAGGGTCTTCAATTTGTGCAATGACAATCGTATTCGCACGGCTGTCTTTTAAGTGTTCAACCATGGGCTTAGTGGCGTATTGCGCTGCTCGACTGGAACCAGCATACCCTCGGCCACCTTCTCCGTAATGGCAGATTTTCGCCAGTTGCGTCGCTTGCTCAGCAGTACAAACATGGGGAATTTGTACACCCGCCGCGCCACAGTCAAGCGCGTTCAAAATGGTTGAAGGGGCGCTGTCTTGTACTCGTACCACGCACGCGAGGTCATTCGCTCTGGCCGCCATGATGCACAGATCAAGCGAGGAACGATCGAAAGGTGCGTGCTCTGCATCCAGTACCACAAAAGGCAACTCTGCCAGTGCCAATACCTCGATAATGTGAGGATGAGGGGTTTTAACAAATGTACCTAATATCGTTTCTTGATTCAGACGTTGTTTAAAATTGCTCATGATTCTCTCCTTTGCAAAGGTATGCAAAAGCTAACATGTAGAAATGTAAATGATGAGTAAAAATGATGTGATCTAAAACTCATTTTTGATTAAAAATTAAACTCAATTAAGGTCCTTATTACTTGCTTTTATTTGTTTAAACTAATAAATGCAAAGGCTTAAGGATTGTTTTTGTGGTTTGTTGACTTAACTTGTCAAATGTTAATTAAGTGTTTAATCTGATTTTGCATTCGTATCCAAAAGCATAAAAATAACCGTTCGTCAGCCTCAATGTTCAAGGAGAAACCCAATGGCACGCATTTTAAAAAACGGAATCACTGAAGAAGTATCAGCATCAAACGACGCAAAAGTGCGTCAGATTGTTGAAAACATTCTTGCTGATATTGAATCGAAAGGTGATAGCGCTGTACGTGAGTTGTCTGAAAAGTTTGATAACTGGTCGCCGGAGCAATTCCGCCTGTCAGAAGAGCAAATCCAGGCCTGTGTGGATGCGCTTGATGAATCGACTCGTCATGATATCGAGTTCGCTCAGCAACAAGTTCGAAACTTTGCTCAAATTCAACGTGACTCAATGAAAGACGTCGAAGTAGAAACCATGCCTGGTGTGGTACTGGGGCATAAAAATATTCCAGTCAACAGCGTGGGTTGTTACATCCCTGGCGGTAAATACCCATTGGTTGCATCCGCTCACATGAGTGTACTGACGGCGAAAGTCGCGGGCGTAAAACGTGTTATTGCTTGTGCGCCACCGTTTAATGGCCAGCCGAATGTGGCGATTGTCGCTGCGATGGCAATGGCGGGTGCGGATGAAATCTATTGCTTCGGTGGTGTTCAGGCGGTAGGTGCAATGGCTCTGGGGACGGAGACTATTGCACCGGTCGATATGATTGTAGGGCCGGGTAACGCATTTGTAGCAGAGGCAAAACGTCAGTTGTTTGGTCGCGTCGGTATCGATTTGTTTGCAGGCCCAACTGAAACCTTAGTCATTGCTGATGAGAAAGGCTGTGACCCTGAATTGGCAGCGGCGGACTTGCTTGGTCAGGCCGAGCACGGTTACAACTCCCCAGCTGTCTTGTTGACCAACAGCGAGACATTTGCAAAAGAAACTATCAAAGAGATTGAACGTCAGCTAACTATTCTTCCAACGGCGGAAGTTGCGGGTAAAGCGTGGGCAGATTACGGACAAGTGATCGTATGCGATAGCTACGAAGAAATGGTGGAAGTGGCAGACGATATCGCTTCTGAACACGTTCAAGTGATGACGGAAGATCCTAAATACTTCCTAGATAACATGACCAACTACGGTGCCTTATTCCTAGGTCGTGAAACCAACGTTTCTTACGGCGACAAATGTATTGGTACCAACCATACACTGCCAACGAAGAAAGCGGCACGATATACCGGTGGTCTTTGGGTAGGGAAGTTCATCAAGACTTGTACTTACCAGCGTGTGACGGAAGCGGCATCCTTAAAAGTCGGCGAGTACTGCTCTCGCTTGTGTGCACTCGAAGGTTTTGCTGGCCACAAAGAGCAAGCGGATATTCGTGTGCGCCGTTACAAAGGCAAAGTGGAAGAGGCGTAATATGTCGAAACTTGCCTTAGTCACAGGCGGCAGTGGCGGACTGGGTGCCGCCATTTGTCGCAAGCTAGCTGAATCGGGATATCGCGTAATTCTGACTTACAACAGTAATCAGAAAGCGGCCGAGGATGTGCTTTCCTCGCTGCCACGTAACGAGCATCTAGCATTCAAATTGAACGTGACAGATTCTAGTGCGATTGAACAGCTTAAACATCAAGTCAGTGAAATAAGCGACAAGCTGGATTTGTTGGTCAACTGTGCGGGGATGACGAAATTCGTCGCGCACTCTGATTTGCAAAGTTTAGATGACCAGCTGTTTGACCAAATTTTCCAAGTGAACGTCCGTGCGCCTTTTGCCATGGTTCGAGCGTTTGAGCCTTGGCTTAAGCAAGCCAATGGTTGTGTGGTGAACATTACTTCTATCGCGGCACAGACTGCGATGGGGAGCAACATTGCTTACTGTGCAAGTAAATCTGCCGCGGAGAACATGACCCGTTCTTTAGCTCGCGCTCTGTCTCCCGAGGTTCGAGTTCTGGCTGTTGCTCCAGGGCTTGTCGACACTGAGTTTGTCAAAGGCTTGGATGACGCATGGCGTAATCAACAAGAACAATCCACACCGCTTAAGCGTTTAGCCAATGATGAAGAAGTCGCTCAAGCCGTGTACGCCGCGGCAGATCTTCTTACCTTCTCGACAGGCAATACCATCGCGGTTGATGGTGGGCGACCTTTAGGTCTGTAACTAACAATTCAAAGGCTAGGTCCAAACAAGGACAACAAGGATTTACAATGACTCTACAATCTAAAATGAATAATAACCTGGTCCGCTACATGGAACTGATTCCGGGTACGAGTGCGTTTATTGATGCGCGCACGCCAGGCAGTGATCTCAAAGATAACTTTTGCATTATCGGTGCAGGGGTGGCAGAGAGCAGTCGTCAGCATGTTCATATTCGCGATACGGCGGGCTTTAACATTGGTGCCGCAGGCCAACCGCCGGGCATCAAAAATTCGTTGCACTCTCATCGTACCGCCGAGCTTTTCTTGGTGTTCAAAGGTCAGTTCCGTTTTTATTGGGGGAACGATGGAGAGCATGAAGCGGTGTTGTCTCACGGTGACGTCATCTCGATTCCAACCAATCTCTTCCGTGGATTTGAAGTGGTTGGCCGCGATTACGGCTTTATGTTCTCGGTACTTGGCGGCGACGATTCAGGTGGCGGCGTTATTTGGCATCCAAACGTTATTAAAGACAGTCAAGGTTATGGTTTATACCTCAAAGCCGATGGCACACTCGTGGACACCATTAATGGCGACCCGGTGCCACAAGAATCAGAATTGATGCCGCTGCTTACCGAAGAAGAGCTCGCGACCTTCGATACCTATACCGCAGAAGAGATGATGCCATTTGTCGCTCTGCAAAAAGATTATCGTGAAATCAAAGGCGATTTCAGCGGAAGCAACGTGAAACAATACGCCTTAACGGGTCATCCTTTGGCGAGTTATGACTTCCAAGTAAAGAGTGAAGATGAAGTGAGCATCATGGCTTATGAGCTTTCTGAAGGTGGCTCGATTCCTCAACACTGGCGAGAAGAAAAACAAGTGCTTATCAACTTTGATGGCGATACTGAAGTGGTCCTCACGCATCAAGGCGAACAAGCGAGTGTTGTTTTAACGCGCGGTGATGTGCTGAATGTTCCAGAAGGTGCGTCATACTCACTGACGAACTTGCGTGGTAATAGTTTGACGTATTGCATTCTTGGCTCTGATCAACCAAAGCCGCTGGCAGGAGAATAAAATGACGCAACCCACCTCGTTAGTTTGGCTACCCGGACTACTTTGTGATGGCACATTGTTTGAGGATATCAACCGAGCGTTGCCAAGTTGGGTTGAGCCTACATGCCCGACGCTGGCTTCATTGCCGTCAATGGAACAGCTGGCGCAGAGAGTGTTGCAAGACGCACCGCGGGAGTTTGTCTTGGGGGGCTTATCAATGGGTGGGATTCTTGCCTTTGAGGTGTACCGTCAAGCGCCAAACAGAGTCAAAGGCTTGATCCTCATGGATACCAATGCAGCAGATGAAAAGCCAGAGGTGACACAAAAGCGTGATGCACTGGTTAGCCGTGCGTTAAGTGGTGAGTTTGAACGCATTACGCCTGACACTCTGATGCCTGTGCTGATTCATCCAAGCCGTTTGCAAGACAAAGCGTTAACTGAGCGTATAGAAGGCATGGCGGTCAATGTAGGTTTGGAGGCATTTGAAGCACATGCTAAAGCGTTAGCCACTCGCCCGGATGCGCGACCTTTATTGGCGGACATTCAAGTTCCTACGTTGGTGATAACAGGTAAAGAAGATAAGCTTTGTCCGCTAGACAATCATCTGCTCATGGAGAGATGCATCCCAAACGTCACGCTTCATGTTATCCCTGAGTGTGGGCATCTATCTACGCTTGAGCAGCCTTTAATTATTAGTGAAGTGATGACTACTTGGCTTCAAGATAACTTTGCTTAGTGTTGATAAGAACTTCATCACTCACCACCTTAAGGTTACTTGGGTATAGGTGGTGAGCGATGAGTATTATCAGAAGTAGTAGCGAATACCTGCCGCGAATTGATCATCACGGTTTTCGAATTTGCTGCCATCGTACTGATCTTTACCTAGATCGAACTGGTATTCAGTCCAAACTAGGAATTTGTTCTTCTGGAAGTGGTATTCAAGACCAGGGATCAGCAAGTTACGCTCGTAACCTTGTGTCTCGTCACCACGATCTTCCATGTAGTTGTAGTTCAACGTTGGGCGTAGGCCGTTATCGAAGTGGTAGTAAGTGTAGATTTCGCCACCTAGGGTATCGAACATTACGTCCGTACCGCCTTGGCTCACTGCTTCCCAGTTTTCGCCAACGTGGAATGTCGCACCCGCGTAGAAGCCACCGTTGCTGTAGTTTGCGCCCAATAGCATGATGCGCATGTTGTCGCCGTTTTCTACGCCAACCACGCTTGCGTCTAGATCCGCAACTTCATTTTGATGGTAAGCCGCACCAAGTGTTACGCCATCAACGGGTTTGTAAGTGATCGACGCACCCATGCCGTTTTTCAGTGAGGCTGTCGCATTGCTTGCTAGAGCAACATCTTCACGCGTGGTTTGGTAAGTAAAGCCGTAGCTCACTTTTTCATTGATTGAATTACGGTACGTAATTGAGTTTTCTGCACGACCAGCACCGGAAGCGATACCCCAGTCAGCTAGGTTGTAAACACCTGAGCCACGAGTACCGAATACACGACCTAAATCGGTGTACCATGCTACGTCGTAGAAGGTAGACCACTGCTTAGTACCCGCAGCAATCTTGCCGTATTTTTCGTGATCAACACCTGCGTATAGCAAGCGGTCGTAAATGTTGTCGCCGTTCGCGCCAGAGTTGTAGCCCCATTCCGCGTGACCGAAACCAGTCCAGCCGTTATCCAGACCCATTTGGCCTTTCAAACCGAAACGTGAGCTGCCGCTGTTCCATTCGCCGTTGTCATCACCGCCACGGTCTTGGTAGCGAAGATCGAAACGGCCATCGATGGTTAGGCTGTCGCCAGCGTCATTAACAAAAGTGTGTGCAGCAAAGGCTGAGCTAGAAGTAAGCGCTGCTAAAATCACTGCAGAAAGGGTCGACTTTTTCATCATCAATCTCATTATTCAGGGCGCAGAAAGCCACCGTGCGTTCATGCCCGTTTTGAATAAGGGTTCTATCTTGAGGTTGTGCCCCATCCTTGAGGCACGAGTTGGGAGCATGTCACCTGAACCGAGAGGGGATTCAGGCAACATAAAGGCGGGTTGACAATCCGCCCCTAGGACTTCTTATAGAGAAGGGTTTAGGATCTGTTGAGTACGCTCGAACACGTCTAGACCTTGCTGTTTTAGCCAGTAAGGAAGGTCGATCAGTACCCAGTTCTCAGATAGCTTGTCGCCGTCACGGTAGTAAACGTCAACCACTTGCATGTCTGCACGTACTTCACCACCTGTCATACCTAGGAAACCACCGATTGGCGTGTTAGATAGGTTTGGCCAGCCGAAGAAACAAGAGAAGTTACCTTCTGCGAAACGACATACGTGGCCGTTAAACTTCTTGTCTTTCAGGTTGTTACGGAACGGCAATTGGTGCTGCTGTTGGTAACGAGGAATTGTGTAAGACGCACCGATACCACATGGACCGTACCAGATCATGTCTTTAGACCAGCTCTTCTCAAGAACTTCTGGTGGGCAACCCATAGCGCCGCTGTCGTTCAGTGCAGATAGGTCATCAACCATCTTGTTCACTAGTGCTAGTGTTGCTACGCCTTCTTCTGGTGCTGCGTCTTCGAACAGTAGACCGTCGTGGTTACGAGGACCAGGGTATACGAAGTGCTTACCTGTTGATGGTGGTAGTGGGTAACAACCCGCTTGGTCCATCGCGCCTAGAAGGTCTAGGAATAGGCCAGTCTTAGTGATCTTGCCGTTTTCAACACAGTTAAATTCTGCGTAACGGATGTTCATGATTTTGCCAGTTGGGCGCATGCCTAGGTATTCAGCGTCGAATAGACCCATGAAGTGACCCATGCTCATTACCCAGATTTCACCTGATGTTACTTCGTTCTCACCACCGATGAAGATGTCTTGACGACGCTGCATGCGAGTCATTGATTTCATCAAAGGAGCCCAGAAAACGTCAGCCGCTGCTTGAGCGCCTTGTTGCTCACGGAATGGGTAAACACCACGCCATAGGTAATCTTCTGAAGTGTGTGCTTTTAGTACTTCTGCCACGTTCTCGTGAGTTGCGTTTTCCATTGCGCTGAAGTATTCACGTACAACGCGTTTCGCTTCTTGATATTTAGACATAATAAACTCTCTTATTTGCTGTCGAGTCGGCTTTGGGAACAGGACTCGAAATTAAGTTTTTTCATCCGGCCGGGGAGCCAGCCGGAGTTTTTGAAATTCAGTTACGCTTTTGCTGCTTCGGCTTTTTTGCTCTTATCGAACACGCCGCCTTTTAGTGTCTCTGGCAGTGATAGCCATAGAAGACCAGCAAGGATCCATACGATTGGTGAACCCCACATTGCGGTTTGTAGGTCGGTACGTTCTTGGATGAAGATAAGTACCATTGGTGCCCACATACCGAGGATACGACCGCCGTGGAATAGCGCCGCGCCGTAGCTACGTAGGTGTGCTGGGAACAGTTCTGAGAAGTAACCACCCCATACCGCTGAAGAAGACAGACCGAAGTTGTAAATCAGACCAAGTAGAGCCAGCATGTTTAGGCCGCCAATCACCATGTCGCCAGGTGCAACAAAGAAGATTGAAACCATGATGCCCGCTAGGATGAAGCCAAATGCGTTCACCTTACGACCGAATTTGTCAGCTACCCAACCCCAGAACCACGCACCAAACAGTGAACCAAATGCTGAGATAGAGAAGATGAGACCGATGGTTGCACCGTCGAACATACGTACATCACGTAGGTAAGTGGTTACGAAGCCACCAAAGAATTGGAAACCGTAGAAATTAAGGCCAGCCAGTAATAGACACGTTAGAGTGATCTTACGGTAAGGCTTGCTTAGCATTTCGCCCCAAGAGCCTTTTTTCGCTGGTGCATCTGATTCTTCTGCTTTTGCTTGCTCTTCTTCACCGTAAGCGATCACTTTGCTGTCGCTAGGTAGTACAAAGATCATGACAACAGCGGCTGCCAATGGTGGGATACCACCAACAAGCATTAGGCTTTCCCATGGTGCATCAATGCTTGCAATAAATGCTGCATACGCACCCATTACCATCAGTGCTACAGAGAACATAGAAGACGCGAATGCCGTCAACTTACCACGTACCGTTGGCGTAAATAGGCCGATCATTAGGCTTACTGCCACGGTGAAGTAACCACCCAGTGACAAACCAATGATGAAACGCATTGCTGCCCATGTTGTGTAGTCGGTGAACATCATATTGATGATCGTTGCGCCACCGTTTAGGGCTGTGATGGTAATAAGAGTGGATTTCTTACCAAATTTTGTTGCGAACCAAGCACAGCTCAATGCACCGATAAGTGCACCAACCGACTGCCATGTATAGAACTGGGCAGTGTCTGACAGGCTAATACCATCATACGCTTCAACGATGTATGGGCGTACGTAGTCAATAATTACAAAGTTATAACAATAGAAAAAGTAACCAACCAGTATCGCTAGATAGGCAGCTACCCTTTGAATCATAGGAACTTCGCTCATGTGTCTTTTGGCATTCATGACCGATAAACCTCTATTTCACTTAGGATTTGTTGCTATTCAAACTTAAAGAATACGATCTTATTGGGATCATCTTCGATTTCGTGTCGTGGTGAATCATAGTTTTTTTAAGGTCATTAGATCCGTGATCAATATCAATTTTAAAATGAATGCGTACCCAATAAGTGGTTTTTAGTGATGGGAGTCTCATTAAATCGGTCTTTTTGGCGTTTTTGAATATATAACCGTCTATATTGGTGATTATAGTCACAGTTATGGCGGGATTATCGTTTAGATATGCTTTTTTAAAGTAATATCCAAGCACAAATAATTAGCACCCAGAATTATGGAAACCCTGAAATGGTTACGTACTCAAGTTTTGTGGTGATTGCGTTATACGTGTTAATCACCATATTAATCAGCTATTTAGTGAATAAGCGCTACAGCAATGGTGGCGACTTTTCCACGGGTGGAAAGCAATTTGGCTGGTTTACGGCAGGTGTTTCGATACTTGCGACTTACATTAGTGCGATGACGTTTGTAGGGATGCCTGGTTGGGTTTATAGCTCTGGCATGGAAGCGATGAGTATTCACCTTAACTATCCCATCGTTATCTTTTTCACTGTTATTTTCTTTGTGCCTGTCTTTTATAAGCTGGGTCTGACTTCGATTTATGAATATCTTGAGCACCGCTTTGGGGTGTATGCAAGAACCATCAACTCGATTGTGTTCATTGTGGTTCAATGTATATCTGCGGGTGTGATTCTGTATGCCGTGGCGCTGATCTTAGTGCAAGTTCTGCCTATCAGTATTTCTGAAGCCATTATCTACATCAGTATTTTCACCGCTTGCTATACCTATGCGGGCGGAATTTCCACGGTTATCTGGACCGATATGTTGCAATCTGCAGTATTGGTAGCAGGCAGCATCGCTATCTTTGCCATTCTAATGACAGAGATTAATGCGGCAGATTACCTTTCTCGTGATCACCTGAATATCATCAACTTAGACTTTGATTTGGGCGTGGATACCACACTCTGGGCTGGCGTGGTTGCCGTGAGCTTTTTGCATTTGAGTGTGTACGGCACCAACCAATTGATCATCCAACGCACGTTAGCGACGAGATGTGAAAAGACGGCGCAGAAGTCGATGCTGTTGTGTGGTTACGGTGCGTTTTTCGTGTACTTGTTCTTCGCGGTACTCGGTGTCCTTCTGAGTGTTTTCTATCAAGATCAATCGTTTGAAAACAGCAACGAAGTGATTTTGGATTTCGTCTTCAACCACACTAACCCCATCGTCGTTGGTTTGATCATTTCCGCATTGGCGGCGGCCGCAATGTCGACCTTGGATTCGACCTACAACTCAATTGCGACTGTCGCAACGTTCGATATCTACAAGCGTTTCGTTCGCAAAAGTGCCGATGATGAGCACTACGAAAAAGTCGCAAGAAAGATGAGTTTGCTTGCTGCGGCCATGGTGGTAGTGCCAGCTCTTCTCGCGGTATCGAATGAATCGGTACTCAAAACCATCGCTAGCCTGACTTCCATCTTTGTTGGTATCCGTCTTGGGTCATTCGTGCTTGGCTTATTCTGGGCAAAAGCCAATGAGAAAGGCGTGATCGTTGGCAGTATCATGAGTGTGATTGCGGTGTTTACTGCAATGTATCTCGACGTGGCTTGGCCGTGGTTCGCGCCAATTGGTACGTTTGTCTTCCTTTTGTTTGGTGTGTTAGTGAGCCGTCGTTGGGGCGCTGTGACTGCCGAGCAACAAATTTTTATCAATAATCAAAAACATCTTTTTGCAAAGCCAACCGCAAGCCATTACGGGCTGTTGGTGTTCGCCGTGGCGACCATCGCTGCTTGTATGGTTCTCCCTGATTGGCTTTATGCTGCATTGTCGTAATAGGTAAGTTTATGCTGTCCATCTTTGATATTTACAAGATTGGTGTGGGCCCTTCTAGCTCTCACACCAATGGTCCAATGATCGCGGGTTACCACTTCACTCGTTTGATTGAATCGAACTTGGCAAAAGTGGTTCGTATTCAGGTCGATTTATACGGCTCACTCTCGTTAACGGGGATTGGTCACCATACTGACCGTGCAACCATTTTGGGTCTGTTGGGTAACAAACCAGATACCATCAAAATCGCTTCTGCGAATAAAGCGATGCGCAAGGCGATTGAAGAGGGCATGATGTCTGTCGATGGCCGTCATGAAATCGAATTCAACTACAAAACGGACATGTTGTTCCATGAAGAGAACCTTCCTCTGCATGAGAATGGAATGACGATTACTGCGTTAGATGCGCACGGCAATCAGGTTGGGTTTGAAACTTACTACTCTATCGGTGGTGGTTTCATCGCAACGGCGGATGAACTGCAAAATGGCAGTGCGACTGCACCCGTAGAAGTAGAGTTCCCATTCTCCAGTGCAGACGAAATGTTGGCACAGGCTGAGAAGAATGGCATGAGCCTCGGCGGCATGATTCTGAAAAACGAACAAGCATTTCAGGATATGGAAGCCATTAATCAACGCGCAGAACAGATCTGGCGTGTGATGACGCGTTGCATGGAGCGTGGTTTCGAGACAGAAGGTATCTTGGACGGCGGCTTGAACGTGACCCGCCGTGCGCCTAACTTGCTGAAGAAGCTTGAAGCAAATGCAGCAATTGAAAACGATCCAATGGAAATCATGGATTGGATTAACCTGTTTGCTTTTGCTGTGAGTGAAGAAAACGCGGCTGGTGGACAAGTCGTAACGTCGCCAACCAATGGTGCGGCGGGTGTGATTCCAGCGGTATTGATGTACTATCATCGCTTCATCAAAGAGCTTGATGCTAAACAGCTTAAAGACTTCCTTGCTGTGTCCGGTGCGATTGGCATTTTGTACAAAACCAATGCGTCTATTTCGGGTGCCGAAGTGGGTTGTCAGGGTGAAGTCGGTGTATCTTCCTCTATGGCGGCAGCTGGCTTGACCGCGCTACGTGGTGGCAGCAATGAGCAAATTTGTATTGCGGCTGAGATTGCCATGGAGCACTCACTAGGCATGACTTGTGACCCAATTGGTGGCTTAGTGCAAGTACCGTGTATTGAGCGTAATGCGATGGGGGCAATGAAAGCGATCAATGCTTCTCGCATGGCATTAAAGCGTAATAGTAAATGTTTGATCTCGTTGGATAAGGTGATTGAAACCATGTACCAAACGGGCAAGGACATGAACAAGAAATACCGCGAGACGTCACTGGGTGGGTTAGCTTTGATTCACCTAGCGCCGCCTTGCGAATAATGAGTTAGGCACATCTAACCAACAAAAAAGCCGAAGCACTGAGATGCATCGGCTTTCCTTTTTTGGAGCGTTTATAACTTAGCTATGCGTTTGCTCACCTTTTGGTGTGCTTTGGTTTGGTTGATAGTGCAAAATCACCATCGAGGTGGGTGACAGCAAGACTTCGCCTTCAGCATGTCCTGGGTTGAGATTACGTACGTTTGTATCACAGATCGTCCCCCATTCTTGCTTTCGCTCATTGGGGAGCTTAAAGCGAGCTGTGGCGTTAGTTTGGTTGATGAGGTAGACCAGCTCTTGCCCTTCTTTACCGATACCAAGGTGAAGTGCGACAGAGCTTAAACGGTTCCAATCATCGTGCTCCATTAAGCGACCGTCTGTACGGCGCCAGAAAATACGGTTGTTATTGCGATTCTCGCCACTGAAAGCTCGGATAAATGGCAACATGTATTGATTTCGGTTGGCGACCATTTGTGACATCCATGCTTTGAAATGTTGCTTACGTTCTGTCTCTTCCCAGTTCAGCCAACTGGTTTCGTTATCTTGGCAATAGGCATTATTGTTACCGCCTTGGGTGTGAGACAGAACATCAGCAGTGAGAATGTGTGGGATACCGAAGGCAAACAGCAAGCTAGCAATAAGGTTGCGTTTTTGCTTTTCACGCGTGGCGATAATCATCAGATTTTCCGTCTCGCCTTCAACACCGTAGTTTTCTGAACGATTGTCACCGTGACCGTCGCGATTTTCTTCGCCATTGGCTTCGTTATGTTTGTGCTTGTAAGACACTAAATCTTGCAGTGTGAAGCCATCGTGATACGTGATGTAATTTACGGTGAGTTTGTATGGCCAGTTCGCTGCACTATAAATGTCACGAGAGCCCATTAATCGAGTGGCAAACTCTTTTAAATAGCCTTGATCACCGCGCCAAAAACTGCGGGAAATATCACGCAGTTTGTCATTACATTCGTTCCAACCAAATGGAAAGTTACCCACTTGGTAGCCATTTGGACCAATATCCCAAGGTTCGGCAATCAATTTGGTTTCACGCAAAATTGGGTCTTGCGCAACGGCTTTAAAGAAAGCTGCTTCTGGGTTGTAATCATCGCCCTGTCGACCTAACGTTGCAGCCAAGTCAAAACGGAAGCCATCGACTTTAAATTCGCTAACCCAGTAGCGCAATGTATCCATCACAAGGTTTAAGGCTGGTTGGTAGGTGAGATCCACTGTATTTCCGCAGCCAGTGTAATTGGCGAAGTGGTTGCCATGTTTGATGTAAAAACAGGAATCGAGGGCCTTCAGGTTGAAAATTGTAGGCCCTTCACCACCTTCAGCAGTGTGGTTGTAAACCACGTCGAGAATCACCTCAATGCCGTTTTTATGCAATTCGCGAATTGTTGTTTTTAATTCCGTAACGGCGTCTTGTTCTGCGTAGCGCGGATCGGGCACCATAAAGAGATAAGGGTTGTATCCCCAATAATTGACCTTTTCCATCTCTAGTAGATGAGGCTCATGCATGCATGCTGCGACAGGTAGCAATTGCAGCGTGTTGATGTTTTGCTGTTTGTAAAAGGCCAGCATTTCAGGTGATGCAAGACCTAAATAGCGCCCCCTCAGCTTGTCCTCAACCTCTGGGTGGCGTTGGGTAATCCCTTTGACGTGCGTCTCAAACAACACCATCTCTTCTCTGGGTATACGCGGGTGATCCGTGTTTTGCCAATCAAAATCATCTTCGATAACGACGCACTTCGGCATATCGAAACTTTTGGCTGGAGAGTAGGGAGGATGATAGTGGAGGGCTTTATCTATTGATTTTGCGTACGGATCAGAAATTAACAGTGGCTCGTCCTTGTGGGAGACAAGGTAACCGTATTTTTGCCCCGGCTTAATATCTGGAATAAAAGTATGACGTATGCCAGCGTATTCATTCGGTAAACCGTGAAGCTCGTAGCTGCCATCGTCTGCAAACAATGCCAGTTGAATGTCTTTTACGCCCGGAGCATGAATAGAGAAGTTGCAGCCTTCTTTATTCAATGTTGCGCCCAGCGGGTAGGGGCGAGAGAGAAGTCGTGTCATCGGAGATACTTTATTTAATATTTATTGCTACCTTTAGGAAACTATAAGTTAAAAACTTTGTCTTACTAAGGTCAACCACCCTAAATATAAAAATATTCGTGTAATTTAATTACTTTATGTGACGGCTTAGAGTCAAAAATATGAAATGGCTATCACTTTGTAGCGGCTCAAAACCGAACAAACTTACTAATTCCTCCCTAGATTGGTGATCTGACTCGAAAAAACACCATTCGGTAAATTTTCTACTCCCTTCTCATCCCCCTTAAATTAGTTTAGGGCGGAGGAAGTCATCCTTGTACGCCTCGGGTAATCTCACAACTGTTGAAACAAACGGGGATTCGTTCCCATCTTACCTCTCTTTCTTTAGGTGTGTTTTTACTGCCTATATTCACCTAAAAGAGTGAGCAGGGAAGACAGAATTATAAATACCCTTAATGGAGTTAAGAATGAAAAAAGTAAGTGCAATTGCTGCTGCTGTAGCTGCAACTTTAGCTGCTGGTTCTGCATTCGCAGTGGATTTCCACGGTTACATGCGTGCTGGCGTTGGCGTGAACGCTGACGGTGGTCAACAATTAACATTCGAAAAGAACAAGATCGGTCGTCTAGGTAATGAAAGCGATATCTACGGCGAGATTCAACTAGGTAAAGAAGTTTACAACAACAACGGCAAAACGTTCTACGTAGACTCTATGGTTGCAATGACTTCTAACGGTTCAAACGACTGGGAAAGCACTTCTGCTAACTGTGGTTTGGATAACGGCGAAGTGAAATGTGTAGACGATGCACAATTCGCACTACGTCAGTTCAACGTTCAAGCTAAAGGCCTACTAAACTTTGCTCCTGAAGCAACGCTTTGGGCAGGTAAACGCTACTACCAACGTCACGACATTCATATCTCTGACTTCTACTACTGGAACATCTCTGGCGCGGGCGCTGGTGTTGAAGGTATCGAAGCTGGTCCTGGTAAAGTTTCTTTCGCTTGGGTTCGTAACGACCGCGGCGATATCGCAGACCCAGGCAACGATGGTGGCGCAACAAACGTAAACACTCTAGACGTACGTTACGCAGGTCTTCCTCTATGGGACAACGGTTCTCTAGAAATGGGCTTGAACTACGCAATTCTTAACGAAACTGACGCTGCGCCAAACGGCACTAAAGATGCGAAAAACGGCGTAATGTTCACAGCAGAATTGACTCAAGGTCTAGACGCTGGTTTCAACAAAACAGTGCTTCAGTACGGTACTGAAGGTTACTCAAAAACAATGGCATTCTACGGCGACGGTAGCTGGTACGGCGCAGAAGCTGATAACGGTGCATCTGGTTACCGCCTAATCAACTGGGGTGTAATCGGCATGGGCGACAGCTGGGAAATGGGTCACCAGCTAGTGTACGGTGTTGGTGAAGACATGTGGGCTGGCCAAGACAAGTGGGAAACAATGTCTGTTGTTGTTCGTCCAATGTACAAATGGGATGACAACCACAAAACTATCTTCGAAGCTGGTTACGCTATCGACGATAACGACGGCGAAGAAAACAAATACGGTAAGCTAACTGTTGCTCAAGCATGGTCTGCTGGCTCTAGCTTCTGGGCTCGTCCTGAAATCCGTGTTTACGCTTCTTACCTAACGGCTGACAAAGAAGACAATTCAAACACATTTGACAACGGTCGTTCAGACGATACGTTCCAGTTCGGTGTACAAGCTGAAGCTTGGTGGTAATCATCTAACCACTAAGTCCTAAATTGTCCTAGAATGATACAGCCAGAACTTATCTGGCTGTATTTATTTAAAAAACAATAAAGAGTCGAGGTAGACAGTAATGAAAAAATGGCTTGCTCCCGTACTGCTGGGCATGTTGGCTACTGGTTGTGCGTCTGTAGAACAAGTAGAGATGAGTCCAAAAGGTCAGCAACAAGTGATCACGCAATCGGGTGATATTCAATGGGTACCGCTTAACGTGCCTGTGGTTACTGAATTCGCTTTGACTGATAAAAGCCAAATGTTGTTGGATGGTAACAGTGCTGGCGCTATTGCAGCGTTTGCTCTTCCAGGTAACCGTGGCAGTCTCGATATCAAATTAGAGACATTCGTAAGTAAAGAACTTCAATTTTATGCTCCTAATGTCGCAGTGATGAACTCGGCAGGAGAAACCATTTACCAAGCAGATTTTTCAAAGTTTAAGTACGAACCAGCAAAACTGTTGGACAATGATAAATTCGTACTTGATCTCAATGTGATTCCAGACATGACAGGTAACGATCTGCATGTGTTGGTTTACACGACTTCCGCCGATCTAAAAGGAAGTACACAAGTTTTACACCCTGCAAAAGCCTTCGCCATGGCGCGCCACACTCAGCCGCCAGATATTGCAGACCCTCTAGCGAAACATAGCCCACTTGGTCAGTTCCGCTTTTCGGTATCCGCGAATGATATTGTGAATACTAAGATTGTTGCGAAAAACGATAACATTCCCCAAGGTACGGACCTTACTAGCTACTACTACAGCTCAATTGAAGCAGCAGTCGCAGCGAATGATATTCCGAAAGCGCTCACTTTGCTTGATGAAGCAAAAGAACTGGGTATCGAAGGTGCGCAACAAGTGTTTGTGAAAGCCGTAAATAGAAAATAATCAGATAAAAAAGGTCAGCGAAATGCTGACCTTTTTCATAGAAAATAAACCAATAAAAATACCCCTACATAGAGTTACCTTATTCACATAATTATTTTTATTACTTTGTTTTTTATATAGGTTGGATCAATAATTAATGGCAGTTCCTAATTTATTTTGTGTACTTAGGAAATAAACAAACTTCTCGAAGTGATTTAAATTCGCAATCTGACGATATTTATTTGGCGTTTGATATTTCCATTTTAATAACGATTAATATTTCTTTTAACCGTTGAGTTTATTTTGCTTTGGATATACTAAAAAGGAATTACGTGAAATGAACATGATGAAGACCTCTCTTGCTGCTGCCCTACTTGTTGCCTTAGTAGGTTGTCAATCGACGGCAGAACCTGAAGCGGCCACAGAGCCAGTTGTTAATATGTCTCAAGACGAAGTGGTTGCTTTCATGAAAGCGTGTGACAACCCAGACAGCACAGCGAAAGGACCTATTTCTAAACCACTATTTGTGGTGGGTACTTTTGCGGATTCCGATTGGAAACACGTGCCTCAGCGTCAATACACCTACAAAGGGAATAATTTCTACCAAGCCGTGGTTCAAGAAAAAGTAGGCTCCTACAAAATGCAGTATGCGACCGAGTTGTGGTTCCCACAATTTACCGCAAAAGGTAATAGAATGAACGTTGGTGAATTAACACCATTAACATTTGGTGGTTACGGTACGGATACTTCGGTTGATATTAAAGAAGATGGTAAATATGTATGGAGTCTTCAGTTTGAAGGAAAAGGCAAACCTGTTCATGTCATGGTAAATAAGTGCCAATAATATTCAATTCAATTATTTAAAATCTATTTTTATTTATTAACCCCTGCATGAAACACATGTCGGGGTTAATTTTATTACTCAAATTTCCGTAGTTTATTTGAGTAAGTTAGGGAGAATAAAATGCGTAATATCCTACGTAACCATCGCCTGTCTCGATCGTTGCTTGCGTTAAGTGTGATTGGTGCTTTATCTGCGTGTAATTCTTCTGGTGGTGGCGACACTAATAGCAGCACTCCGCTACCGGATACCAGTTATGCTTGCCAAGCCAATGTCATGGCGCAAAGTAACCAACTTCGTACTTATCAAATCATGGTAGAGAGTTTTGTGGATGGTGATGCGAGCATTGGTCACGGTACAGGTTATGGCACCAGCCATCATAACGGCGATTTGCAAGGAGTGATTGATTCACTCGATTACATCCAAGACTTAGGGATGAATGCGATTTGGTTGACGCCAGTTTTTGAGTCAGAAGAGATAGCAGGACAAGATCATTGGGCGGATCGTTTGGACGCCACCGGCTATTTTGCGACAGATTACTTTAAAATCGACCCCAAATTTGGTGACTTAGCGACCGCGAAAACTTTAGTCGAAGAAGCACACAAACGCGGTCTGTACGTATTTTTTGATGGCGTATTTGGCCACCATAAGAATGGTTTGATCAAACCCTCGCCTTCCGGCTTGTTGCCTTCAGGCTCAAGCAATCCCGTGGATTACCCAGCCAGTCTCGATTTCTACAAAGAGGTGGCGACGTATTGGATCAAAGAACTCAAGATTGACGGCTGGCGTTTAGATCAAGCCTATCAAGTTCCGACAGACGCTTGGACACAACTTCGTAAAGCCGTCGATGAAGCCTCACAAAGTGTGACGTACACCAATAGCAAAGGCGATCAAGTGAATCCGTTGGGTTACATGGTGGCAGAGATTTGGAAAGGGGAGTCTGAGATTGCGAATGAGGCGTATGGATCGAACAGCGATCCAGCATTGTGCTCTGCGTTTGACTTCCCTATGCGATATCGCATCGTTGAAACTTTGGCCGTGAATGAGAGCGGCGTGGGTGGTCGCGGTGTGGATTGGTTAGACAACGGCTACAGCACACACAACCAATATCCAACACATGCGCAGCCGAATTTGATGATCGGCAACCATGATTTAGTGCGCTTTGGTGACTTGTTACAGCGCGGAAACTTGGCGGATGTGAATGATGCAGAATATTGGTTACGCCATAAAGCCGCGTTTGCTTTCCAAGCGGCGTACACCGGGCCAATCACGTTGTACTACGGTGATGAAATCGGGGATCAAGTGGATGGTTTTGCCGCAAAAGAAGACAACAGCACCTGTGCCATTCAAGGTTTGTGCGATGATCACGTTGCGCGCAGCAGTGCGAAAATTGAAGGCGTGACGGCGACGCTTGATGCAAACCAAGCCGATCTCAAATCTTATGTGACATCGCTGATGACAATGCGCGATGCGCATCCTGCACTTTATCAAGGGTCACGCACGAATTTAGTTGCGAGTAACGGCAGTTATGTGGACTTGAAACAATCTGGTTCGGACAAAGTCTTGTTTGCGCTAAATACCTTAGAGAGCGCTAGAAGCGTCACTCTTACTCAGGAGAGTGTTGGTACTGGTGAGTTGGTGGATTTGCTCACGAATGAAAAAATTACTCCGAGCAATGGTCAATATCAGATTCTGATGTCGCCACTACAAGGACGATTCTTTGCGGTAAAACCTTAAGGAATTATCCAGAATTGATGCTCACCAGTTGAGCTGACCACAAGCTTTCTTATAAACAAGCCAAGTGTTGTTGCTGACCCCCATAGGCGCACACTTGGCTTTTTTCTGTCTGTTTTACTTTTCCCTTAATGGTTTTACGATGATGTAGCCAACAAGTTGCTTCGCTTTTTGTATTGGCGTTTGTTTTCAGCAGGTGAATATTTGTGAGATAAGCTGCACATTAAAAAGTAAATTAACACTTGTGCAACGTAAAAATGTGACTGAAGGATTACTTATGCCCCACTAATATGTTTATCGTGTTTGGGATTTATATAACTAATGGAAAAGTATAATGAAATCCATAACGAACTCCCTCTGTCTCCTTGCTGCTGTTAGCTCTCCGTTTGCATATAGCCAAATTATCAACGGTGACTTTGAACAGTGGAATGGCAATGTACCTACGCAGTGGTCAGAGATTGACGCGGGCATTACAGTGTCGCCAAGCAGCGAACAAATCAAATCGGGCGGCCTGGCTGCCCAGGTCGTCGTGAATACAGGTACCCAAAGCAACACCGACTTTTTGCAAACCATTAATGTGGAGCAAGGGAAAACCTATCCGTTTTCTGTCTCGGTTTATCATACCGAAGGAAATGTAAAAGCACGTCTGGTGGTTGATGGTTATCACAATTACTCGAACCCACAACAGATAAACCAGTGGCAAGAGCTCGCGCACAACTACACAGCGAGCTCGAACAAGACCATCAACGTCGGTTTGCGTTTTTACGATGAAGCCAGTTTTGATGGCTCAGAAGTTGTCTACGTCGATAATTTTCAACCGACTGAGACGAGTACACAACCTCCTGTAGAAAGTTGTAGTGATCACCAAGTGGTCTTGACTCTCACAACCGATAATTATGGTTCAGAAACTAGCTGGACGTTAAAAAACAACCAAGCTGAAGTACTGTTTTCTGGTCAGGGATATGAGTCAGCAATCACCATTGAAAAGAGCATGTGCTTAGCTGACGGTAACTACCAATTCACGATTCAAGACAGCTATGGCGACGGCATTTGCTGTGGCAATGGTTCGGGGTCTTACGCGTTGAAGGTGGGAGATAAGACTCTTGCTTCTGGCGCTGAATTCTCGAAAAGTGAAACCACCGATTTTACGTTAGGTGACTCAACCACGACCCCACCAGTGGTTGATGGTTACTATCAAGCGGCATCTGGTAAGACGGGATACGCTCTAAAAACAGCGTTGTTTAACATTATCAATAATCACTCCAGCCGAGGCTATTCTGCGGTCTGGACCTTGGTAAAAGATGCCGATATTGATCGTTATTACGAAAATGATGGCTCTATTCTCGATATGTATTCTGAAAAGCCATCTGCTAGCGATACAGTAAGCTTTACCAAAGTCACAGACCAATGTGGCCAATACAAAACGGAAGGGGATTGCTACAACCGTGAGCACTCTTTTCCGAAAAGCTGGTTTGGCGGTAAGGTTGAGCCGATGAACTCAGACGGTCATCACTTGTTTGCAACTGATGGTTATGTAAACGCGAAGCGCAGTAATTGGCCATTTGGTGAAGTGGGCACCGCGACCTACGTGTCTAGTAATGGCTCTAAACTTGGACAAGCAAGCACTAGTCTGGGCTACTCCGGTACGGTGTTTGAGCCGATTGATGAGTTTAAGGGCGACTTCGCCCGTGCTTATTTCTACATGGCAACCCGCTATGAAAATGTTGTAGGTAACTGGGAAGGCAATTCAAGCAATGCGGATGCTGTCCTTGATGGTTCAAGTTCAACGGTTTTTGAACCTTGGATGTTAAACATGCTGAAACGTTGGCACAAAAATGATCCCGTTAGTGAAAAAGAACGAAACCGCAATCAACAAGTGTTTGATTTTCAGGGCAATCGTAATCCATTCATTGATCATCCTGAGTTTGTTGAACAGATTTGGGGAAACTAACACCTTTTTGATTTTGGTATCCACCATTTAGTGACGCCAACAAAACAAAGGGGAAGCGTGATGCTTCCCCTTTTTCATTACGGATGTTTTTAAATGAAACTAGTTTTTCGTTACCGTCACGATTGGCGCCGACTTGTCAGCCGCATTGAAGTGGAAGTTGTAGTTTCCTGCTTCTGCAATCGCAATTTTTAGGTTTGCGCTACCGCCACCGGCTTCCATCGTCAGCGCTTTACCAAGCTCAACACTGCCTTCACCACCGAAGTTGGTGTCTGCTGCCCAGTCTGCGCTCGCAACTTTCATCTCGTAGTTGCCCGCCGCTAGGGTAATGTCTAGCGAATAAACGTCATTTGCAACATAGCTGAACTTCGCTGTTGAGTCTTGTGCTGGAGCATCCCATGTAGTGATAGTGCCACGTAAGTAAAGTGCTGTTTCACCGAATGTTGGTGCATCTGCTGACTTGGTCACTGACACGACCGGTTTTTCTACGCTTTCATCTTGAACATGTAGCGCGTTCAGAGTGAAGTTGTACTTACCTGTTTCAGCAACAGACAGCTTACAGTTACCTTCTGAACCTAATTCTAGTGAACCAGAAGCTATATTCGCAATATCACAACCGATGTTTGGATTTGCCCAACCAGAGTCCGCGAATTTGAACTCGTGTTCACCAGCTTCAAGAACGCCAGTTACAGAGTACATACCGTTGCCAATAAAGGTCATCGCCCAATCACTGCTATCAGACCACTCGTTCATCGTGCCTTTCACGTAAACAACGGTTTCGCCGTAAGGAGGAATGCTCGATACGTCTTTGTTATCCGTGTTTACTGGTAGGCCAGCACCTTGTGCGCCGTTTTGTGGCTGCACGAATACCGCTGTTGTCAGTGCTGGTACTGTGAACGTTTCATTGGTGAAGCTTGCACCTTTGACGATGTCATCCGCAGAGTTTTGTTGAACTTCATGCAGTTCGAAACCAGTTGCGCCAGCAACTTTGAAAGATTTCTCAGTTGATGTTGAGTTCACAACGGCCACGACAGCATCGTAGTTCGAATCCAAATCGGCACCCGCTGATGTACCATCGTCGATAGACATCACAATCAAGCCTTCCACTTGGTCTTTCCCTACGTTGCGGAAGTCCACACGGTTCATCACTTCTTGCGCGGTATCTAGGCGGAACAGTTCGCTTGTGCTACGGATTTTAAGTAGCTCTAGGAATTGTTGCTTAGTCAGCTCGATGTCGGTTGAATCTGGTTTCGCCGTGCTGTCACCAACGATGGTTTTGATCAGCTCCCAGTTTGCACCGTCTTTGTCTTCACGTGGTAGACCAACGTTCCAGTTATTGTCGCTTCCGTCGAAGAATACACGGTTGAACCAGTCACCAGAATCGTACGAGTCGCGCTGCATAGATTTAGAGCGCAATAGCTCAGAACCCATGTGGATGAATGGAATGCCTTGACCAAGCATCACCGTTGATAGGGACACAGACTGCATACGTGCACGCTCGGCAGATGAAGTGCCTGTCGCAATCTTGTAGGCGTTGTTATCCCACAATGTTTGGTTGTCGTGCTTAGACACGTAAGAGATGTTCTCTGATGGCACTTTTGTGTAGCCTGCAGGCGCACCATTGTAATCAACGTTCTTACCCAGCTTGGTTTCGCCTTTGTAATCAAGAAGGATGTAGTCAGCCAAGTTACCAGCCATACCTAGACGAACCAGATCTTGGTTGTGTAAACGACCATTCACCGACTCTGCGTCAGTTTTGGTTTCTTCGTTAGGGTAAGCGGCGTTACCAAAGCCTTGGTTAAAGCGAAGTGGGTGCTTACCTTCAGAATCTACACCGCCATCAAACGGGCTTCCGCCACGAACTGCGTCACGCAGACGATCAGAGAAAGTACCGATTTCTGTCCCCGCCATGTTGACTTGTGTCGCCTGATCGAAGCGAGCGTTTTGCGCGACTTCACCAAAGTCCCAACCTTCGCCGTAGAACAAGGTATTCGGGTCAATTTCACGGACTTTTTCAAGTGCGTAAACCATCACATCTTTCGGCTGGTGGCCCATAAGGTCAAAACGGAAACCATCGACTTTATAGTCATCCGCCCATACCATCAATGAGTCAACCATTAGTTTACCCATCATCAAGTTCTCGGTTGCGGTGTTATCACAACAGGTTGAGTTTTCGACGCCGCCAGTGTTGACGTTTAGGCGGTGGTAGTACCCAGGGACAATCTTATCCAGTACTGATTTTTCGTTCACACCAGATGCATTTGTGTGGTTGTACACGACGTCCATGACCAGTTTCAGATCCATTTTATGCGTCGCTTGAACCATTTCGCGGAACTCAAGAATACGCTTAGACCCGTTAGGATCGGTCGCATAACTGCCTTCTGGCACGGTGTAGTGGTAAGGGTCATAACCCCAGTTGAAGCTGTCTAGCATGCGAAGATCGTTCATCAACGCTTGTGCTTTGCCCGTTGTTGGGTCGTAGCTATTTAATACCTCTTCAATTACTTTGCCGTCATCTTCGGTCTCACAAATGGAGGCTTCTGGCTTGATGCCACAAAGTTTACCCACGGTGTCGGTGATATCGACTCGCTTGTCAGCGTCTTCATCCACGGTTGCAATATCAAACGCAGGCAGGATATGTAGCGTTGTTAGGCCAGCATCTTTTAAAGCTTGTAAGTGAGATACAGACTCACGCTCAGGTTCTGTAAGCGCCAGATATTTGCCATCAAGACTTGGTGTGCCTTTGCTGTCGTTAAAGCTGAAATCACGAATGTGTGACTCGTAAAGGACGTGGTCTTCGTCTTTTTTAACCGTTGGGCGTGCGTAGTTTTTCCAATCTTGAGGCATTAAGCTTGGATCATCTAAATCAACCACTTGCGAGTATCGTGAGTTCTTAGACAAGCTCATTGAATATGGGTCTGTTACCAAACGCGTTTCAACGACGCCAGTTGTTGGGTGGTATACCTTAACTTGGTAGCGATAATATTTGTTGACAACGTTGCTTTGTGCCTCAGAAACCCAGATACCTGTTGCTGGGTCTTCCGTCATGGCAACGGTCCCTTCTTCTGCTAAGTTTTCATCGTAGATTATCAGATCAACATCTTGGGCAGTTGGTGCCCATAGTTTGAAGGTTGCGGCACCGCCTTCCACAATCGCACCGAGTTCTTGACCGATCGCGTTACCTGCCTTGGAATCGGCAAACACCGCATCCAAAACGCCCGGTTTTTGCACTTCAGTTGCAGAAATGACGTCACCATTTGCGTTGTAAGCCACCATAACGATTTGTGACTTCAGGATCGTACGCAAGGTCGCGTCATCGACATCGATACCCGCAGCTTGAAGGCTAGCAAGGTGACGGAAGCGTGATTTCAGACCATCAGACAACTCACCAGCTTTTGTCAGCTCAACCGCTGTACCACCAGAGATTTGCTTATCTTCATCCATTTTGATGTCATTGCTAAGGCTGTAGAACAGCTTCATGGAATCCGCACTGGTCGCCGCTTCCCATGCAATGGTGTTGGCGTCTAACCAATGGGCTTTTTGACCATCAATATCAACAGGGCGCTCTTCTATTGGCTCGTAGTAAAGTTCACTGCTGCCGTGGAAGCCAAACAAACCTTTCGATTCGCCGATTTTCGTCAACTCTACTTTTGAGTTTGCGCTGCCGAACGCTTTCTCATCACCTTTGTGCAGAATGAAGTTCATGCATTCGTGTGGGTCAGAGGCGTCTGGGTTTATTTTCAGTACGTAGTAAGCACCGTAGGTGTCGTTGATGCCATCGAATGGGTGTGGCGCAGACCAATCCGTTCCTGTTCCCGGAATGCCCATTGCGTCTAAATCTGTGCTGGTACAGCCCTCACCGTTCCATAGGTGCAAGCCCCAACCTTCGTAGTCGCTTGCTGTTGAAGCTGATGCTACATCACGTTTGTAATAAATGACGACTTCGTTCTCTCCCGCAGGGTACAAGCCTGAGCCAGGGTTCGTCGTATCTTCGTTCGTGCTATCACTACCACAACCGCTGATTACCGCGACGGAAATCAAAGGCAGTACGGTTTTGGCAATTGTTGATAATTTAAATGTCTTATTGTCCACGTTTACAAATCCATTGTTATTGAATTGATATTGAGCTGCGCGCTGCCTTCGCTGACTCAATCATCAAGAAGGTTTTGCACACGCTAGAAAGGCAGATGCCAAAAAAGGAAATGTTCAATTAGATGCTAATACACTGAATCATCAGCAAAATGTGAGAGCAGGCTGTTAAGTTTTTTACAGGTGCAAATTTTCTGTCACAGTCGATTTTGTTCACAAATTAAATAATAAAACAGGCGCATAGTGAGAGATTCTGCACATCATTAAAATGTAAATTTTTATGGGATGAGTAAGGGGGGATGATAGGGGATGAGAATGTCTCAGCCCCAAAACCGTGATTAAGTTCTATAAAAATGAGGGCTATATTTTTCTTTTAAAAATAAGTTGCAGTGATGTTGAATAAAATACCGCCATTAAGTCTTCGCAGCTTCAGATTTTCGCTAAGTGGTCGTTATATAATGAAGGTAGTCGGCGTTATGTCGGCGCGTAATCATAAGATTTCCCTGAAAGGGAGTTAAATTGGGCCCTGAAACCAAAAGAGGCTATTTATGAGTAGTATGGGCATTGCCATTGCGGCAACTGGCCTTTCACTCGTCCTGATATTTGTGTGGATGATCTCGTTGTCGATGCGGAAACAGAGACTCGAGGCAGAGAGGAAAGCTCGCGAAGCCGCTTATCGAAAGGCGATGCATAAAGCGCGAGAGCAAGAGCGTAAAGAGCGAGAGTTCAAAGCAGAAACCGGGCATATCCCCACCATTTTATTTCTAGCGAAAGAAGCCGAAAAGGACAACATTCGTCAAGCGCTGTATTGGTATGATAAAGCAGCTAAATTGGACAATGTGACGGGGATGTACGGCATTGTTCGCTTAAGTGAACGCATGCGCGAAGATGTGATTTTAAAAGAGCAGGCAAACTTCTGGCGTACCGCAATTGCGGGAATGGAAGGGGATACCGAAGCGAAATTTTCGACAGGCAAAGCGTTGGTTTTTGGTCGCGGAACGGAAAAAAATATTCCCAAAGGTAACCAACTGATTGAAACCGCAGCCGAGGAAGGCTGCATTGATGCCATGCTTTACATGGGTGAGTGGCAGCTTTCACCAGACAATAGTGCAGGACGCAGTGCAGATGCGCTTTACTGGTTTATGAAAGCGGCGGAAAAAGACAGTGCGGATGGCAAGATCCAAGTCGGCTTATGTTACCTAAATGGCATTGGTACAGAAAAAAGCATGGTTAAAGGTTGCTACTGGCTGGAACGGGCCGCGGAAGGTGGCAGTGCTAAAGCGATGTATCATGCTGGCGAAGCGTGGAAGGATAAAGGTAAAACGGGTAATGCAATTGCTTACGTTTGGCTGTTTCTTGCTGCCAATATGGGCTACCAACCTGCGCGTACGTTACGTGATGAAGTGGCAACCAATATTGGTGTTGATGTTGTCGTTGGATTGCAGTCCATAGCGAAGCCGTTGCAAAGAAAACTGGCCTCAGGAATGGTGAGAAAGCACTCTATTATTCGAGCCCTTAACAAAGTGTACAAACGCGAAGCGTATTTTCCTGCGGAAGAGGAGCTCAATGCGGTGTTGAATGATGAGAATAAAGACGCCTCCGAAGCTTGGGAGGAGACATCAACACTAGATTTTCAGCCTAAGATGACAACGGTAACAGCAGAAGACCAGGCAAGCACATCGCCCAACGAAAAAAAACTCTCTAAAGATGCGCTCGATTTCACTCAAAACTTCCTTCAGCCATAACCTATCTTATCCAGAAGCCTCAAGATTGAGGCTTTTCTTTTGTCTTTAAAATGTTACGCCAAATCCAAGTCAGCTCAACGTATTTGAGGCTAGACATCCAATGACGTGAAAACTCATTTTCGACATTTGGAGGACGAAAGATGATAAGTCAACCTGTTAAAATCGGTGACGACACCGCCGTAGTCATTCCAAGCGTAATCCTGGCTCAGCTCGGGATAAGGGAAGGAGATACCCTAGAAATCGCACTGAATAAAGACAAAATGGAAATTAAGAAGATGGTGTTGAAAACCAACGTTCCAACTTACTCTGAAGATATTGAGGAGAATTGAGTTAGAGAATCTTGGTTTGTCGGATACACTACTGGTTTCGCAAAACTGGCGCTTGCCGCTGTCTTTGAACTATCGATAACTACAATAAGAGGTAAGGTACTATGCAAGGTATCCTCTCTATACAATCTCATGTTTCTTTTGGTCATGCTGGTAACAGCAGTGCCGTTTTCCCAATGCAACGCATGGGCTTCGAAGTATGGCCGATTCATACCGTTCAATTTTCTAACCACACGCAGTATCAAGAAGGCTGGACTGGGCGAGCGTTTGCGGCTGAAGACATCAGCGAGTTAGTTCGTGGACTTGGTAACATCGGCGCGCTGGAAAAGTGCCAAGCGGTATTGACGGGCTACCAAGGTAGCGCAGAGCAGTGCCTTGCTGTTGAAGATACCGTGACGAAAGTGAAGCAAGCGAACCCGAACGCACTTTACGTTTGCGACCCTGTGATGGGCGCGCCAGACAAAGGCTGCATTGTGGCTCCGGGCATTGCTGAAAATCTTCTAACGCGTTTGATGCCAATGGCGGACGTGATCGTTCCGAACCAATTCGAGCTAAGTCAATTTGCTGAGATGGAAATCCACTCATTAGACGATGCGATCACCGCATGCCAACGTGCGCTAGAGAAAGGTCCAAAAGTGGTGCTAGTTAAGCACCTTTACTGCCTAGAAAATGGCAGCTTCAACATGCTATTGGCTACGCAAGAAGGCATTTACCTTGCGAAGCGTCCTCAATTTGAGTTTGCTAAACAACCTGTTGGCGTGGGCGATCTTATTTCAGCTATCTTTACCGCGGGACTCTTAAAAGGCTGGTCTCCTAAACAAGCTTTCCAACATTGTCACGACGCGTGTTACGGGGTGTTGAGTGCAACGTACCATGCAGGCGAGTGGGAGCTGCAAACTATTGCGGCGCAGCAAGAGTTTGTTGAGCCAAGCAAACACTTCCCGATTGAAGAAGTGGCTCTGGTCACCGCATAATTGAGCGCAATTAAACAAAAAAGGGGAGCCATCATCGGCTCCCCTTTCTATTTGTTCTGTCAGTCTTACTGAGCTTTTTGCTGCTCTGATTTACAAACTGCTGCCGTAAAGACAACGTCTGTTGAGCTGTTTAGTGCAGTTTCTGCAGAGTCTTGAATCACACCGATAATGAAGCCAACCGCTACAACCTGCATTGCTACGTCGTTTGAGATACCAAACAGGCCACACGCAAGTGGGATAAGTAGTAGAGAGCCACCTGCAACACCTGATGCGCCGCATGCAGAAACCGCAGCTACAATACTTAGAAGTAGCGCAGTCAGTAGATCAACTTCGATACCCATAGTGTGCACAGCTGCAAGCGTTAGTGTTGTGATAGTGATTGCAGCACCAGCCATGTTGATGGTCGCACCTAGAGGGATAGATACTGAGTATGTATCCTCGTCCAGTTTTAGCTTCTCACATAGTGCCATGTTTACTGGAATATTCGCCGCACTTGAACGAGTGAAGAACGCAGTTACACCACTTTCACGTAGACAACGGAATACAAGTGGGTAAGGGTTTTGTTTGGTTTTAACGAACACGATCGCTGGGTTTACAACGAGTGCGATGATCATCATTGCGCCAAGAAGAACCGCCAGAAGGTGTGCGTAGCTTGCTAGTGCGCTAAAGCCCGTTGTCGCAAACGTTGAAGCAACCAAGCCAAAGATACCAAATGGTGCAAGACGAATGATAAAGCGCACAATGTGAGACACGCTGTGGCTTAGATCTTCAAATACGGCCTTCGTTGTTGCCGATGCGTGGTGTAGTGCAAGACCCAGACCCACACCCCAAGCAAGAATGCCGATGTAGTTTGCTTCTACTAGTGCATTTACTGGGTTGTCGACCAGTTTAAACAACAATGTGCGTAGAATTTCAGCAATACCTTGAGGAGGCGTTGCACCTTCAGCGCCGGTGACAAGCGTTAAATTGGTCGGGAAAAGGAAGCTTAGAACCACTGCTGATAGCGCCGCGAAGAATGTACCCATCAGGTACAGTACAACGATTGGGCGCATGTAAGTGTGTTGGTTTTTCTTTTGGTTTGCAATTGAAGCGGCAACCAAAATAAACACAAGAATTGGCGCGATCGCTTTAAGCGCACCGACAAAAAGGCTACCAATTAATCCCGCGCTTTCGGCATGGCTTGGAGAAATTGTCGCGAGCAAAATACCAAAGACGATACCGACAAGGATCTGGACGACGAGGTTACCACGAGCATATCGGGCAACGAGGCTGTTGTGTTGCATACATCATTCCTGCAATTTTATGCCAGAGTGGCAGGGCAATAGTCCATCATTACACGGCGATAATGCCCTTGTATTGCAAGGGGTGAGCATTGCTTCTGGTCACTAAGACACATGATTATCAATTATCCTGTTTTTATAAATTCAGCCATTTTCTTGCTGAATATCACATATCTTAGCTTGGTAATATTTTGTGTCTAGTTTTAGTTTGTTTTTGGATTAAATGTTTGCTCAATGTTATTTAAATAAGATTTTTATGTTGAAAATTATCATTAGTTATGAGTAATGGTTTTTAATAAAGTTGTTAAAAAGGAGACTTTCGTCTCCTTTGATTTTATTGACAACTCAAACGCAACAAATTAATAACTTTGTTGGCGCCTGCGCTTATCATTCATGGCATTGCGAGCAAGTTTACCGAATTGTCGACTTTGTGCTCGTTGCTCTGCCAAAGTCGCGCCGTTAAAGGCTTGTTCTCGCGTTAGTTTTTGATAGTTATTGAAACGACGAACCTCAAGTGTGCCATTTGCAATCGCAGTTTGAACTGCGCAGCCTGGCTCAGTTTGGTGCTTACAATTGCCAAAGCGACAACGCTGAGCGAGCGCCTCAATGTCAGAAAATGCCTCACTGACCCCCGATTCACAATCTGCTAGTTGAAGCTCGCGCATTCCCGGAGTATCAATCAAGATGCCGCCATCAGGTAATAGATGGATAGAGCGCGATGTAGTTGTATGTCGCCCTTTGCTATCGTCTTCACGAATATGCCCAGTTGCCTGTTCTTGTTGCCCGAGTAATGCATTAACAAGAGTTGATTTGCCAACGCCTGAAGAACCGATAAAAGCGAGGGTTTGTCCTTCTTTGCACCAGGTCATGAGTTTAGAAGCACTCTCTATTTCTAAGCCGTTGACTGTCTCTATAGCTAATAGAGGGTCGAGCTTCTGTACTTGGCTTTTTAGTTCATCAGTATTGTCACACAAATCGGCTTTGGAAAGCACGATGACGGGTTCGACTTCGGCTTCATGAGCCAAGGAAAGATAACGTTCAATACGACTTAAATTGAAGTCGTCGTTAAGGGAACAGACGATAAACACTGTATCCACATTGGCTGCGATGAGTTGCTCTGCCACTTTGCTGCCAGCGGCTTTGCGGCTAAAGAGGCTCAAGCGATCCAGTAAGCGAACAAATTGCTGATCTTCATTTAAGATTACCCAGTCTCCGACGGTCATATTGGGTAAAGAATGGTGGGCATTAAGATGAACTTGCCCAGTTTCTGTTGCCAATAAATAACCACTTCGGTGATGCGCAATTACACGAGCAAAGATAGTGTTGTCGTAATCGTCTAATGTCAGTTGTTGCTGAAAAAATGGTTTCCAACCCAATTGTTTTAGAGGGTTTGAAGTTGAAACTAATGTGTCACAAAAAGTATGTGTTTGATTCATTATTGAATTATCCCAGACGCAACAAAGCGCCTTAATACAAATCGCATTAGGGTCTAATTCGGATAGAGTTGACCCCGGTGAAGACCGGGCAGAGAAGGGGAAGTTGTGGTTATGCCACAGAGTTGGTGCTGTTAGGGTTACCCTTGCGATGCCCAGTTAGTGTTATTCAATACAATCATCTTGTGTCCTCTTCGTTGGTTAATAAATAAGTGAGTTAATTAAGCCAAAAGAGTATAGCCGCCGTTTTTTAAAGAGGGTAGCTATACTGCAAAAATATTAACTTTGTTTTGTGATGCGCTCTTCCACAATTTGCGAATACGTGTTGGCTTTTAAGCCGTATATAATTTGGACATGACGATCATCCAATATCACGACGCCATGCGCGCCATGATTTTTGAGTGCGTTCTTATCGATGACGGACGTCTCTCTGAGGGTAAGACGCAGCCGAGTCGCACATGCACCAGTTTCTAGCAGGTTCTCTATGCCCCCAATGGCGTCAATGATCGTGTCGACGTCTTGTTCGACATTGGGGTTGGTATGAGTTAGGAAATTGAAAAATTGCTTCAGCACTGACTTAACCGTCATTTGAAGAGTCTTCGGTCGTTAGTTTTGAAATGGCTTCAACAATCGGTGCCGGTGAGAGCGTATGTGGTACTTTAGTGATTAACGTGCCATCCGGCTTCAAGAAGTAAAAGTAAGAGCTATGATCCAGCGTGTATTTTAGTTCCGAGCCTTCCAATTCTGTCTTGCGGAAAATGACACCATAGTTGTGTGCCAAAGGTGTCGTTACATCAAGTGGTGCCGATAGGCCTTCAATCATTGGATGGAAGTAATGGGCATATTTTGCTGATGCATCGGCCTCATCACGCTCTGGGTCTAAAGAAATGAACATCGGGCGTAGTTGCGCTTTTTGCGCGTAGTCAATTTGATTCAGTGCTCCTGCCAGCATTGCAAGAGAAGTTGGGCAAACGTCTGGGCAGCGAGTAAAGCCAAAATAGACGACTCGGATGCGAGGGTCATTCACATCGAAGATATTGACGGCTTGGTTATTTTCCCCAAACAATACCGTTTGTTGAGAGGTGGAACTGTCCACTTGCTCTGGCTTCGTTTTTTGATTATCTAAATAGCTCTTTACGCCAAACCCGAGTGCGAAAGCAGCTACGAGAAATAGGGACCAATTGCGGCTCATAACGATTCCTTATCTTTGCATTTTTATAGCAGGGTAAACGGTACTCTCTCCATCACTGAGTTCACCAACCCAAGTCATTGCATCCTCCGTGCAAACCGGGAGAATGATGTCACCTTGATATTGGCCAGGAGCGATTTGCTTCAGCAAAAACTTAGGCTCACCCATCTCCATTTCTCTTCCTGAAAGACTTAGGATGAGTTGCTTAGCATCGCTTGTATGCCACTCAACATTTAGAGTGGTAGGAACCAAGGGTTGAGCAGTTTCTGAGTTTAGCGTCATCGTAACATTTTCTTGGACGCAAGAGGTTGTAGAGAGAAAGCAGTATTCATCTATTGACTTGCTTTGAGTGGAAGAAGAAAAGCTTTTTATTAGAGTCGGGGCATAAAATCCCGCAACTAATGCGGCTGAAACAGCGGCGATTTGTAACAGTTTCATTAAGGTTCAGCATTTATCACTTAACATTACGAGCATCGTAGCACAGATGCGCCGCTCGCCAACTCGTGACCTCGGTAAATTGTGCGTTATACCTCGGTGACCAGCTTCTTAGTAACGCGACGGACTTTATTGCATCAAATACAGCAGAGTTTTCAATTGAGATGTTTTGCCCTTAGCCAATAGATAAAAACGGAGCCAATTGGCTCCGTTTTTATTTGGTTCAGTATGTGTTTGATACCAAAGTTATTTATCTGAATCTGCGAATTTCTCTAGACCCAAAACCAGAGCAATGGCTGCAAGCATCATCACGACAGCAAGTACTAACTGAGAAGGTTGTGATGTCACGTGTTCAAATTCAAATGGTGATAGGTTGTGCTGTAGCAATGGCACTTGTTCGCCCTTCGAATTGGTGCGCCAAGTGATGGTTTCTTTCCATGGCCAAATCTTTGGCAACGTACCAATCATTAATCCAGTCAAAAACATCAGGGTGAAATCACGGAACTTGCGTAGTAACCACGACAATAAGTGAGAGAAGGACAGTAAACCGATCACGCAGCCAGACAAAAATAGCGCTAATGTATCGACTTGAAAACCTTTCACTGCGGCTAATACAGGAGCATACATGCCAATCAGCAGCAAAATAAAACTGCCAGAGATACCCGGCAAGATCATCGCACAAATCGCGATAGCTCCAGCGAATAAGGTGTTAATGGCCGTTGGTTCCATGTGTAAAGGTTTGAGCACAGTAATACTATAAGCAAACCCGACACCAACGAGCAGAATGACAAAGCGGACAAGATCGCGTTGCTCAACCTGACGAATAATGTGATACACAGAGACCAAAATCAGACCAAAGAAAAATGACCAAAGTGGGATCGGGTGTGTGTCAAGAAGCCAAGTAATCAACTTTGCTAGCGTTGCAATACTGGTGAAAATGCCGGCAAACAGAGCGATTAGGAAGAATCCGTTGATGTGATTAAACGCGGCTTTAACCCCTTCTTTTCGCCAGATAGAGAAAAGTGAGGGGTTAATGCGTCGAATGCTTTCAAGCAGCGTATCGTAAATACCAGTGATAAACGCGATGGTGCCGCCAGATACACCAGGTACAACATCTGCTGCACCCATGGCGATTCCCTTGAAGAAAGTAATTAAGTAGTTCATTGCTCTAATGCTAAGTCGTTTCGATGGCAGAGAGTATACAAACATTGCGATGAAAAAAGTATGAAATAGTGCTGTAACTACTTGGTTTTATATCCAATCTGTTGCCTATCTTTATTACCCGCCAAGAGACAATGCCGCCGTAACGAGCTTTTAATGCTTGGTTTACATTTTTGAGATGATTAACTCTACTATCAATTATCAATCTTGGTTGCATTATGCAATTGCAATTTGCATTATAAAATTGCATTTTGATAATTTGCGCGTGAGTAAATCCAGCTTATATGAGATCTTGTGCCCAAAAATAAGTCTTTGCATTTTGGCATGATTAATGCATAATACTGCTCGACCCTTCTTAAGCCGAGGGTCACCTAGCCAACTGACGTTGTTAGTGAATACAATTTGTTCACACTAAATATAAGCCAATCGCGATTATTGCGGTTGGCTATTTTTTTATATGAACAACGTTACTTACGTGCTTTGCAAATTGCACTTCTCTTTCTGTCAGTCATAAAAAAGGGCTGACGTGTTACGTCAACCCTTGTGTTTTACTTTACGTTTTAACCCGTTTATCTAGCAGTTCAGTATCCCATTAACTGTAGCAAATTTTCAGCTGTCACAATGGCTTCTTTACGATTAGCAATATTAAGCTTTTGGTACAGGTTGCGAATGTGGGTTTTAATTGTCGTACCTGCCACATCCAGCTCTTGTGCGATTTGCTCGTTACTAAAGCCTGAATAAATCAGCCCCAGAACCTGCCATTCGCGTTGTGTTAATGGGCTAGTACGTACTAGCTCTGGCACATTAGGGTGATTCACCAACTTTTCAATAAAGTCTTCATCAAAGTGAATCGACCGGCTACGTTGATTCGATGAAATGTCCTTCATTAACTGTTGAGCACGGTGACGCTCAAGATCGCCCAGTTCATGGCGGAGGCTCAACTTCTCCAGCAGACCGCCAATGGTTGCACCATCAATCAGGAAGTTTCCGACCATGCCAGTTTGGTTCGTCATTACTAATGCTTCTTTTAACAGAGCCTTGGCTTGCTCCTCATCTTTTTGGCGAGCAGAAAGGACCGCTTCAACCACTAAGTTGCGATTAGTATCTGTGATTAGGTTAGTGCGACGAGCTTCACCTTGGAGAAAATCTAACGCAGCACGAGCGTCGGTATATTGGCCTAAGTTAATGTGGGCGCGAGCAATGTTACGCCATTGCAATTGAGAAAAGTGGTTGCATGCCGATTCAGGACGAACCGCAGTGTTGAGCCATTCTTGCATTGCATCGGTATTCCCGCGCGCTTGCCAAAATAGAATCAACGATAGTGAAGCGTTTGCAGTCCAATCTACATGGTAAGTCGACTGTTTCATCAAGTGTTGGATGTGCTCAATGAATTTACCGGCTTTGTCTAATTCACCGCGTCCAATCGCAATACGCGCCAACATCGAATAGCTATGTAAGTGCTTGCTTGGTGAATGGTTTTCGAGAATTTGCAGACCTTTGTACGCGCATTCTTCCGCTTCATCAAGTCGGTTCCAGCACCAAAGTACTTGCGCGCGAATACGCAGCAAAAATTCATGAAGAGGAACATGCTGAAGCTGCTGATCTTCAATCAGACGGAATGCGGAATCTTGTAGTTCAAAGGCAGCTTGCACGTAACCTTGTGCAATTAAAATCTCGCTTTGCTGCAATATTGCCCATAACGCTTGGTGATATACCTGATACTGACGAGCTAGCTTTTCAGTTTGTTGCATCATCGGCAAAGCACGGTCTAGTTTACCTAGCACGTGGTTAACTTCACCAACAACCGAAGTCGCCACAATTCGGCTACGGTAAATTGTGTTATCAAGTTGGCTAAGCGCTAACTCCGCTAATTCGAGAGCTTTTTCTGGTTGGTTACTGTTGATAGCCACTTGAGCAAGCAACGCGTTTGCTTGACCTTGATAATGAATATCTAACGCAATGTTACGCTTTTTGTGTTCCTCTTCCGCTTCTTCAAGCAGGTGGCCCACTTGGTTATAACGATGCTGACTTTGAGCCAACCATGCTCGGAGCATCGTAAGTTTTGGGTGGCTGAACAACAGATCATCGTCCAACTTGTTAATTGAGCTTTCCAGTGTGCTGAGTTCGCCTTGGTTAAACATCTTCCAGCCGAATTCGTTTAGGATCTCTACCACTAAGTCCTTATCATTCGATTTTTGTGCATGATGAATCGCTTGGTGTGGTGCTTTTTGTTGTAACCAAGCGATAGCAGCATTGCGGTGGAGATCTTTTTCTTGCTGAGGAATACGAGCTTGGCGCTCATGAGACAAAAACTCGCCAAATAAGTTATGGAATCGGAACCAGTTCTGTTCCCCTTCGAGTGGGTAAATGAATAAGCCGTAACGGTTAAGCGATTCAATCATTCCCAGTGCATCTTCGCGTTGGGTAAGGGCAAACACTAGCTCATCATTGAAGTGGTCAAGCACGGATACTTGCATTAAAAAGTGACGAGTTTCGTGATCGAGTAGGTCAAACACTTCTTCGACCAAGTAATCCCACAAGTGCGCGTGATTGAACTGCGATACCGACTCTACAGTTTGTGCCAATGTGCGGTTTTGATGTTGGGCTTGTAATGCGATCAACTGCATCGCCGATGGCCAACCTTCAACATAGGTTCTTAGGCTGTTCGCCATGTCTTCATCAATACCATCGGCGATACGCTGGTTAAAGAAGCGAGTGGTTTCTTCGGTATCAAACGCCAACATCTCGTTGCCGATTTCGATCATTAAATCACGAACACGTAAGTTTGCAGTGCCCAGAGGCGGCGCTGCACGACTGGTTACCACAACGGTGAGGTTGTCTGGCATGTGCTTTAAGAAGAAACGCATGGATTCATGGATTTCATCATTCGTGATTAAATGGTAGTCATCAAGCACCACGTAGCATTCTTGATGAAAGTCAGCCATTTCAGCGAATACTTCGCTAAATAGGGAGCGTAAAGACGAGATCTGACGTTTTTCCGCCAGTTTTTGTGCGTTAGCGCAACTGAAGTTGGTGGCTTTGTTTAATGCTTGAAGCAGATAGTTTACAAAGCGAAAGCCGTCGTTATCGCTGTCATCAATGCTGTACCAACCGACGTTTGGCTTATCGGATAGCCACTGCGCTGCCATTGTTGTTTTTCCGTAACCTGCTGGGGATCGGAATAAAACCAATTTGTAGTAAGGCGCTTGCTGTAGTAAGTCCAACACTCGTGGGCGCACGATGGCATTGTGCAGGCGTCCTGGTCGAGTAAGCTTAGATGGAATCCACATTAGTAGTTATGTCCTTATTTATGTATACCCAAATGACAGCAACGTGATCATTCTAGTAAAGCCCCCTTGAAAGCCGTCTTACTGAATGATGTCATCAGCATCAAAAACACTGTTTGAATACCGGATAATGTCGCTACTATTGGGGCTTGCGTCCGTCTGAAAAACCATTCCATACGGTCACTTAGATATAAAAGCTAGCGAAAACTAGAAATAACTCACATCGCCTAATTCTAGTTTGTATAAAAAGCGTACAATCCTGTGAGCTGAGAGGGATGTTACGACATCAGAAATGTTCGTTACTTTGATCCACTTCCTAATTCTCAAGGGTTGATGGATTTACCATCAACTACGCCCTTTATTTGTGATTGTCGTCACTTAAATGTCGTTTGTTTCGTTAGCGTTAAGATCGCGTTGCACATAGATTACGAAAAGTTCTTCTACGCTGACCGAGTTAATGTGACCGATATTACAATTTTCACATCATCAGATGAGTGGACTATAAAAAGCGTCATGAACGGGTTTTAACCTTTCTCACATTCCATTGTGATCAAAATCACTAAGAACTGGTGCAAAGTTCACTTTGTTGAGATTTGGATCACTAACCTAGCAATGGTACCCCCTCTACGCCCTCAGCCCTCCTCCTTCAAAGGATGAGAATTAGGAGGATGTTTATTCACAGAGGTAAATGCACGATGTATGGCAGATGAATTACCAAAAGACGTGAGAATTTCGTAATGAAACCTACTCAACAAAAACAATTTGACAAGAAGTCGTTCCAAGAAAGCGTAAAGAAACACTTATCTGTAACTTACGCTCATACGATTGAAAACGCAGACAGCCGCGCATGGTACCTAGCAATGGGGCATGCTCTGGCTGAATTTACTACTCTAGATTTGCTTGCGACAGAAGAAGATCCACGCATTAAAAGTGCGAAGAGCGTTAACTACCTTTCGCTAGAATTCCTTATCGGTCGTTTGACGGGTAACAACCTAATCAGCATGGGTCTGTATGAACAAGTAACAGAAGCAATGGCTGAACTGGGTTACAACCTAACTGATCTGCTAGAAGAAGAGCGCGACCCATCATTGGGTAACGGTGGCCTTGGTCGTCTGGCTGCGTGTTTCATGGATTCATGTGCGGCACAAGAATTCCCAACTGTCGGCTATGGTTTACATTACGAATACGGTCTATTTAAACAGTCATTCAAAGATGGTCGCCAGCAAGAAGCACCTGACGCTTGGCGCGGTGTAGAAGGCTACCCTTGGGAAATTGCGCGTCCAGAACTTGCGCAAGAGATCGGTTTCTACGGTCACGTTGAAGTGATTAACGAGAACGGTAAAGAAGTTCGCAAATGGGTACCAGGCATGACAGTAAGAGCAATGCCTTGGGATCTTCCAATTGTGGGTTACGAATCAGACACGGTTTACCCGCTACGTCTTTGGGAATGTCAGGCGATTGCACCATTCTCACTAGCAAGCTTTAACAATGGTGATTACTTCGAAGCTCAGCACGCACTGATCGACGCAGGTAACATCACTAAAGTGCTTTACCCGAACGACAACCACGAGAAAGGTAAAACACTGCGTCTAATGCAGCAGTACTTCCACTCAGCAGCGTCTGTACGTGACATCCTACGTCGCCACGAAGCTGCGGGCTACTCGCTAGCGGATCTACCTAAGCAAGAGACTATCCAGCTTAACGATACACACCCAACGATTGCGATTCCTGAACTAATGCGCATCCTGATGGATGAAAAAGGTTTAACTTGGGAAGCGGCTTGGGAAATCAGCTCTAAGACATTTGCGTACACCAACCACACGCTACTTCCAGAAGCACTAGAGACATGGCCAGAGTCGCTAATCCAGCACCTGCTACCACGTCACATGGAGATCATTTACGAGATCAACCACCGCTTCCTACAAGACGTACGTGCAATGTGGCCGGGTGATGTCGCGAAGCAACAGAAGCTTTCTATCATCGAAGAAGGTTTCCACCGCATGGTTCGCATGGCAAACCTATGTGTAATCGGCTCTTACGCAGTAAACGGTGTAGCAGCACTTCACTCTGAATTGGTTAAGAAAGACCTATTCCCAGAGTTCCACGAAATGTACCCGACACGTCTACACAACGTAACGAACGGTATTACGCCACGTCGCTGGTTGAAGTTCTGTAACCCAGGTCTGTCTCAGCTTATCACTGAGAAAGTCGGCCCAGAATGGCCAGCGAAACTAGAGCAACTTGAAGGTATTGCGAAGTACGCTACTGACGCGACATTCCAAAAAGAATTCATGGCAGTGAAGAAAGAGAACAAAGAACGCCTAGCAACTTGGGTGAAAGAGAACATGGGTATCGAGCTCGATACTAATGCAATCTTCGATGTTCAAATCAAGCGTCTGCACGAGTACAAACGTCAGCATCTAGACTTGCTACACGTACTGTCTCTGTACCACCGTATTCTTAATGAACCAGGTTTTGAGTGTACGCCACGCGTTGTGTTCTTCGCAGCAAAAGCAGCACCGGGTTACCACCTAGCGAAAGAAATCATCTTCGCAATCAACAAGATTGCAGACAAGGTGAACAACGATCCTCGCATCGGTAACAAGCTGAAAGTGGTATTCATCCCTGACTACCGCGTGAGCATGGCTGAAATCATTATCCCTGCGGCTGACGTTTCTCAACAAATCTCGCTAGCGGGTAAAGAAGCATCAGGTACAGGTAACATGAAGATGGCGCTAAACGGTGCCCTAACTATCGGTACGATGGATGGTGCGAACGTTGAAATTCGTGAAGAAGTGGGCGATGAGAACATCTACATCTTCGGTCTAGACGTTGAAGGTGTGAAAGCGCTAAAAGCTCAAGGTTATAACCCATTTGACTACTACAACGCGGATCACCTACTCAAAGCGTCCATGGACCTACTACTGGGTGAAGAATTCACTCCAGGTCAACCGGGCCTACTACGTGCAACGTACGATAGCCTGCTGGATGGCGGTGACCCATACCTATGTCTTGCGGACTTCGCATCGTATGTGAAAGCGCACGAAGACATGAGCGAACAATATAAAGATCAAGCTGGCTGGGCGAAGAAGGCCATTCTTAATACCGCCCTTGTTGGCAAGTTCACGTCAGACCGCTCAATCCGAGACTACGTGAACAATATCTGGAAACTTGAAGCGGTGAAACGCTAATAGAACCTAGTTAAGACCAAGGTAGCCAAGCGCTACCTTTGGTCATTTTCCAAAAGAAGTTATTGATAACAATAAAACCCTACATGGAAGGTGTTGGTATTACCTTCGGAGAAAGCGATGAAAGAACAAACAGCATTAAAGAAAGTCGCGGAAATGGCGAGATTGGCTGATAGCTATGTCAGTGCTTGGGGAGATGAGGCTAAAGTGTCTGAGGAGACGCTACGCCGCTTGCTCGCTTCGCTTGGCTACGATACTAGCAGTGATGAAAAACTACTGGCTTCTGCTGAAAAGAAACATAAAAAAGACGTACTAGCCCCTGTTCTTGTTTTACGCGACGGCGAACCAGTCGAAGTGGAACTAAACCTAGGTACGAGTGCTCGTGAGAGTGAATTCAGCTGGCGTTTAGAAACAGAACAAGGAGAGGTACTTGAAGGCTATCTTCAGTCCCAAATTGTTCGTGATGAGCGTGCTGAGGGTGGCCCTCTAGTGTTTGCATTGCCAAAGAACTTGGCTTGGGGTTATCACAAACTGATCATCAGTCGTAAGCGTCGTAAAACACCTTACGAGATGTCATTGATCATTACGCCGAAAGCGTGTTTCAAACAAGACGATCTAAACCAACACAAAAAGCTATGGGGTCCTAGTATCCAGCTTTACACACTGCGTACTCAGCATAACTGGGGCATCGGTGATTTTGGCGACCTAAAACAACTGGTGAGTGATATTGCCTCTCGTGGCGGTGACTTCATTGGCTTGAACCCTATTCACTCGCTGTTCCCTGCGAATCCAGAAGGGGCAAGCCCATACAGCCCGTCTTCTCGTCGTTGGTTGAACATCATGTACATCGACGTAAGCTCTGTACCTGAATTCGCGCTAAGTGCAGAAGCACAACAGCGTGTTGGTAGCGCAGAGTTCCAACAACGTTTACAAAAAGCGCGAGACTCTCATTGGGTGAATTACACCGAAGTTTCGCAACTAAAAATGAGCGTTCTTCCGCTACTATTCAGTGAGTTTAAAGCTCGCCATTTAGACAAAAACACCGATCGCGCTCGTGCCTTCTTGGACTTTGTTGAAAAAGGCGGCGACAGCTTGCTACATCAAGCTGCATTCGATGCACTTCATGCTGATTTACATGCAGAAGATGCAAACATGTGGGGTTGGCCTGTATTCCCTGAGAAATACCGCACATTCGACGCAGCTGGTACTCAGAAGTACATCAAGGATAACCAAGATCGTGTTCACTTGTACATGTACCTGCAATGGATCGCAGACGATCAAATCAAAGAAGCGCAAGCGCTAGCCGAAGAAAAAGGCATGGCTGTGGGTTTGTACCGTGACCTTGCGGTTGGTGTTGCTGATTCTGGTAGTGAAACATGGGCTGATGAAGGCGCGCTAGTATTGGATGCAAGCATCGGTGCGCCACCAGATGTACTTGGTCCACTAGGCCAAAACTGGGGTCTGCCTCCGCTTAACCCTCAGGTTTTAGAAGCGACTGGCTACGACGCTTACATCAAATTGCTACGTGCTAACATGAAGCATTGTGGTGCATTGCGTATCGACCACGTACTTGGCCTGCTTCGCCTTTGGTGGATTCCAAAAGGCGAGAAAGCGACAGAAGGCGCATACTTGTACTACCCAGTGGAAGACATGCTAGCAATCCTAGCGTTGGAATCTCACCGTCATCAGTGTTCTGTAATCGGTGAAGACTTGGGTACTGTACCTGATGAAATCGTTGATATCCTTCGTGATGCGGGTGTGCATTCGTACAAAGTCTTCTTCTTCGAAACATCAAAAGACGACGGTGGCTTTATTTCTCCGAAGCACTACGCTGAGCAGTCTATGGCTGCGCTGTGTACGCACGATATGCCAACACTACGCGGTTTCTGGCACTGTGATGACTTGAAGATGGGGCGTGAGATTGGTCTGTACCCTGATGAGCAGCAGTTGGAAGGCCTATTCGCTGACCGCTTGAAGTGCAAACAAGGCATTCTAGACAGTGTTCGCTGGCATGGCTATCTGCCAGAAGGCATTGGTCATGATGCTCAGTACGTGCCAATGGATTCATACCTAAGCGAAGCGCTTCAATTGCACGTTGCGGCGGGTGATTCTGCACTGCTTAGCGTTCAGCTTGAAGACTGGCTAGAAATGGATCAACCGGTCAACATTCCTGGCACGGTTGATGAGTATCCAAACTGGCGTCGTAAGCTGTCGATGAACCTAGATGAAATCTTCAGTCGTGAAGACGTGAATCGCATTTCTAAACGCCTTACAGAAGTTCGCGCACAGGCGAGCAAATAAGATGCGTAGAGTGACGTAGAAGAATGAGCGGATTACTAATTTTGTTAGCTCAGAGGTACGAAAGTTCCGTCTAGGTCACTCATTCAACCCACACAATCCGTTAGGATGAAGTACCGTTATTATGCCCGCGACAATAGCGGGCATTTTTGTATTTTGACGCCGTTTACGCGACGAACGTGAGAAGCGGAGTCTTTTGTGAGTTCACAACGTTGGCTGTGGAGAAACCAACATTCGGTTCAAACGAATATTGGCTCTAGGGAGAAAGATTTGAAAATCACCAAAACAAAGAAAATAAAGAAAAAACACGAACGCGCGTACGAACTGCTTGCTGAGGCGGCTTACTCAGATCCATTTGCGGCGTTGGGCCCATTCATTGATGACGGCGAAGGTTCGCTGCGAGTGTGGATGCCAGGCGCAAACAAGGTTGAACTGCTTGTTAATGGTGAACCTCGCGTGGCGCTTGAACGCGATGGCGACAGCGGTTTTATCTTAAAAGAGCAACGCGACTTACACCTGACCCACTACCGTTTAGCGGTCGATTGGAATGGTGTTGAACAAATTATTGATGACCCGTACCAGTACCACAATATCTACCAAGAGTACGAGCATCTGCATACGCCAAAAGACATGTATCACTACATGGGCGCGCACTTTGTCACGCTAGAACGTGGCGGTGAAAACATTTCCGGTGTTCGTTTCCTTGTCTACGCTCCACATGCATCGGCTGTTAGCCTTGTGGGTTGCTTTAACCAATGGGATGGTCGTCGTCACCCAATGCAACGTTTAGATTATGGCATTTGGGGTTTGTTCATTCCTGGTTTAGAAGAAGGCGTTCAGTACAAATTTGAGCTCAAAGGGCCAAATGGGGAAGGGCTGCCACACAAACAAGACCCTTGGGGTTTCTACTCTGAGCAATACCCATCGTTCGCATCCATTACTTACGATCACAAGCGTTACCAATGGCAAGATGCGAAGTGGCAAAACCGCGCAGTGACACAAAAGCGTGATGAAGCGCTATCGTTTTATGAGCTGCATGCTGGATCATGGAAACGCGACGAGAAAGGTGATTTCCTCAACTACCGCGAACTCGCGGAGCAGTTGGTGCCATACCTTGTGGATATGGGCTACACCCACGTTGAGCTGATGCCTGTGTCTGAGCATCCATTCTATGGTTCATGGGGCTATCAACCCGTTGGCTTATTTGCGCCAACCAGCCGTTACGGCTCTCCTGATGATTTCAAATTCTTCGTGGATGCGTGTCACCAAGCTGGTATCGGTGTGGTGCTGGATTGGGTTCCGGCGCACTTCCCATCGGATGACCACGGTTTAGCAAACTTTGACGGCACACCGTTGTTCCACGACCCGGACCCGCGTCGCGGTTGGCACCAAGATTGGAACTCATACATCTATGATTTAGGCCGTGAACATGTGCGTCGCTTCCTTGTATCGAATGCGCTGTACTGGTTTGAACAATTCCATATTGATGGCATTCGCGTGGACGCAGTCGCATCGATGCTTTACCTCGACTACTCACGTAGCCACGATCAGTGGGTACCGAACGTCGACGGTGGCAATGAAAACTACGACGCAATCGCAACCTTAAAATGGATGAACGAAGAAGTGTACAAGCACTTCCCGAATGCGATGACGATTGCGGAAGAGTCAACGGCGTTTCCTGGGGTGTCTGCGCCAACCTTTATGGGTGGTTTAGGTTTTGGCTTCAAGTGGAATATGGGGTGGATGCACGACAGTCTTTCATACATCAAAGAAGATCCTGTTCACCGCAAATACCACCACAATACCATCACATTCCCGCTGGTTTATGCGCACAGCGAGAACTACGTCTTGTCTCTCTCTCACGATGAGGTGGTGTACGGCAAAGGCTCTATCCATAACAAGATGCCGGGTGATGAATGGCAGCAAACCGCAAACCTACGTGCATACTACGGTTACATGTATGGTCAACCGGGCAAAAAGCTGAACTTCATGGGCGCGGAAATCGGCCAAACGGCGGAGTGGAACCACGATGATCAGTTGCAATGGTTCTTGCTGGAATATGAGCGTCATCAAGGTGTCCAAAAGCTGATGCGAGATTTGAACCACTTGTACCGAAATGAAGCGGCGATGCACGATCAAGATTGTGTTCCTGCTGGTTTTGAGTGGCGTCTACAAGACGAAGCGGATGCGAGCATCCTAGCGCACGAGCGTATTAGTAAAGAAGGTGAGCGTATTCTGATCATCACCAACTTTACGCCCGTACCACACGAGCGCTTTCGTTTAGGCGTTCCAAATGCAGGTCAATACGAACTGCTACTGAATACAGACGACAGCAAATACGGCGGCAGCGATTTTAAAGTGCTGACCAGTGTGAAAACGGAAAAAGTTGAAAGTGAATCACTGCCTCAATCACTTGAGCTTCGTTTGCCTCCACTTTCAACCGTGTTCTACAAGCTGCACAAATAATTTAGTCTAATCAAATTCTAAGCCCGTTTTACATTGTAAATCGGGCTTTTTTTGACCAAGTTTTCACTAACGATAAACAGACTGCATACTCTATACTTGCATCATATTGTTTTATTAAATCAGGCTAGGTCGGACTTTGAGAAAGATTAAATCCCTTCTGTTCAATATCTTATTGGTGCTTTTGCTTTTACCAGTGATGCTCGTTGGCATAGTGAAATACATCGATCCACCAATTTGGGGATGGAAGATCAGCCGCATGATTTCTCCTCCTGAAGGATTTCCTGAAGAGAGTCAAAATGAATGGGTGCCTTTGAGTGATATTTCTAAACACATTCAACTGGCCGTGATTGCGACAGAAGATCAAAAGTTCCCGACCCATTACGGAGTGGATTTTGATTCCTTGTTTAAAGTGATCTCAGAGTCTGGCGAGAGCGGTCCCTCTCGCGGTGCGAGCACGATTACTCAGCAAACTGCAAAGAACGTGTTTCTGTTTCCTTCACACTCTTATGTGCGCAAAGCGTATGAGCTTTATTTTGCTCTGCTGATGGAAGCAATGTGGAGTAAAAAACGCATTCTTGAAGTGTATTTGAATGTGGTGGAGTTTGGTCCAGGTATTTATGGCGCGGAAGCCGCTGCGCAAAACTACTTTGGTATTCCTGCTAAACAACTTTCAACACGCCAAGCAGCAAGGCTTGCGGTGGTGCTGCCAAATCCGTATCGCATCAAAGTTTACCCTCAGACTTCTTACACCATCAGCCGCGTCAATTGGGCGATGAGACAAATGCGTAACCTTGGTAGCGTTCAGCTTTAAACTCCTTTTTACCCTGCTCATAAGTAGAACTACGCCCCCATAAAAGCAAAATGTGAAGCGTCACAAGCTTTAGGGCGTAGCTTTTCAGAATGATGTGCTCAGTTTTTCATCCATTTACTATTAGTGTGAATAAAACTACAACACGAATACTGCGCCTATGCGCAACCAATGGACTGAACGATGAAACTGAACCTGATTACCACTACTTTACTGCTTGCGTCGGCAAGTGCCATCGCCGAGCCTAACATCACCATTTCTACCACGACCAACAGCCGTGACTTTCCGTTAAGTGCAGAGCAGCCTTTGGTTGTGCCCTTAACCAAAGACGGATACACGCTCAAAATCACGGGTGTTGAAGGCGACTGTGTCGCGCCTGATGGCCAGAAGGTCAAATTCAACAAACCTATCGCGCTAAATTGTGGCAAGCCGACCGAACTGCCACTCAAAGTTCGCTTTACTGGCGACTATTCCTTCGCTTATGACGACGCGGCTAAGACGTTGCTGTTTAAGCGAGAGCCGAAAAAAGCAGCAAAAACCGAATTTAAACGCCCGATCCCGCAAGTACAATGTGAAGTCTACCAAGGCGGTGAAGTGACGATCGCTGTGGGGGATAGCTTTCCTGAAGGCACCAAGTTACGCGATGCTTATTCAGGTCAAATGGTTGAAGTGAAAGAGCAGAAAGTATCGCTGACGCCAAGTAAAGACTCTGGTGGCCTAGTGCTGCTAGAGCCTGTGCAGAAAACCAAAGAGGCGGTGCTATTTGATTACCGAAACGCGAACATTTACTTCGTGATGGTTGATCGTTTCAACAACGCAGACGCAAGTAACGACAACAGTTATGGGCGTAAAAAAGACGGCAAAGATGAAGTTGGCACGTTCCACGGCGGTGACCTTAAAGGTGTAATTGAGAAACTGGATTACATCAAGAGCCTAGGTACAGACGCGATTTGGTTGTCGCCAATCGTTGAACAAGTGCACGGCTTTGTCGGTGGTGGCGATAGTGGCTCATTCCCGTTTTATGCATACCACGGCTACTGGACGCGCGATTTCACCAAGATTGATGAGAACTTCGGTAACGAAGAAGATTTAAAAACGCTGGTGGAAGAGGCGCACAAGCGTGGCCTCAAAGTCTTGATGGATGCGGTTATCAACCATTCTGGTTACTCAACATTGGCAGATCTACAGTTCGACGGTATCGATGTGTTAAAGCCTAATGCCGAACTGCCCAAGAAATGGGGCGACTGGCAACCAAAAGCAGGCGAAAATTGGCATAGCTACCACCAGAACATTGATTATCAGAGTCCGAACTGGGCGAAGTGGTGGGGCGGCGATTGGGTAAGAACCGGCTTGCCGGGTTACCCAGCTCCGGGCAGTAGCGACATTACGATGTCTCTTGCTGGCTTGCCAGATTTCATCACTGAATCAGACAAAGCAGTGAAGCCCGCGCAGTGGCTATTGGATAACCCTGGCACTCGCGTAGAAGCTCGTGACAACTACACCGTGGCGGATTACTTGATTGAGTGGCAAACTGATTGGGTGAAACGCTTTGGCATTGATGGTTACCGTGTCGATACGGTGAAGCACGTTGAAGGCGATGTGTGGAAACGCTTGAAAGAAGAGGCTTCAAGCAGTCTTGAGCAGTGGCGTAAAGAGAATGGTAAGTCAGGTCAGCCGTTCTGGATGATGGGCGAAGTCTGGGGACACACTGCGTATCGTAGCCCTTATTTCGATGATGGTTTTGACGCGTTGATCAACTTCGATATGCAGAAGAAGCTAGACAAAGGCGCGGCGTGCTTTAGCCAAATGGCAGACACTTACCAAAGCTATGCGGACACTATCGCGAACGAGAAAGACTTCAACCCAGTCAGTTACATGTCTTCTCACGATACGGAGTTGTTTTTCTCACGTTTTAAAGATTACGGCATGCAACGTAACGCCGCGAACGCATTGCTCCTTAGCCCAGGAGCGGTTCAGGTTTATTATGGCGATGAAGTAGGCCGTAACATTGGCCCTTACGCGGATGATTTCCACCAAGGCACACGTTCAGACATGGTTTGGAAGCTATCTGATGATAAACAAGCTTTGCTGAAACATTGGCAAATCCTTGGTCAGTTCCGTCAAGCACACCCTGCCATTGGCGCAGGTCAGCATCGAGTGATTGCACAGGAAGGCGCGTACGTTTTCTCTCGTTCGCTTGGCAATGACAAAGTCGTCGTGGCGTTTGTTGGACGTGATAAGTAACTAAACGCTCTTTATGTCGGTAAATATAAAGCCCTTCCTTGAGTTATCAGGGAAGGGCTTTGTTGTTTTAGTTCGCCAGTTCTTGGTCGATGACTTTTTCTAGCTCGTCAAACGGCACATAACCAGGAATGATCTGATCATTAATGATCAACGCGGGCGTGCCGCGTAAACCAAGTTGCGTGAAATACTGATAGTTTTTATCAAGCAGCGCTTTGGTCTCTTTGTCGTCGACAAGCTGTGCTTCTGTCCCCGTTTTTTTCGCGATTTGATTTAAGGAACGTGCGTCATGTGCGCCCGGTTTTTTCACCAATAACTCATGCACTTGTTCGTACTTATCTCGCTGGTTTTGCCAAACATTTAATGCGTAACTTGCCGAGTTGTAGCCGTTTTTCTCGTATTGTTCTTTAAAAGAGACATTGAGGTTAAGCACTTTTACCTGCGGATATTCCTTACCAACTTTGACCAGCTCTCCTTCTAAACGTTTACAAAAAGGGCAGCTGTAGTCTGTTACGTTAATAATGGTTAACTCAGGGTTTTCAGCACCAAAAGAGGAATGTTTGCCATCACTTAGATATTGACGAACCTCCTTCAAGGTGTCGCCAAATGACTGTTGATACGCAATGTACTCTTGAAGGTTTTGGTGCAATGAATCAAGAATTTGAGGGTTTTCTTTTAGTATCTGAGTAACTTCCTCTAGCTTTTGTTCTGCGGTCTTTTCTGATGCGAAAGATACGGCAGATACGATAGCCATCGTTAACGCCAAAAGTGTACGAGTGAATGTCATAATATTTCCTAAAACTTTTAAATTTCGTTGTTTGTTATGTGAAGTGAATAAAATATGTACAAAAGTCAGGCAGAAAGGTCTCTCGCCTTGCTGGCTTTATTCTCTAAACACGCAAAGTTTTAGGTGAACCCGATACTTTTCCGGTATCGGTTCTGTGTATTCCAGATAGCGAATTGCTGTGGTTGTCATCGGCAGCGCCACAATCAAAGCAAACAGAAAAAATGGAATAAGAATATGATCAAACTGATGTTGGTAAGCTTGAACCAGCTTTTCTGAAAGGTCGCAAGATGGTGATAAATTCACGCTTTCATCTTGCTGACTCTGTATTTGGTGAGCCTTCGGGCAGCTTTTCGAGAAACCAGAATTTTGGCTTAAGCATATCATCACCACCCAAAGAACGAGGGCGAGTGTCCATTTGGCTATTTTATATTGTGAGCGTAACAATGGGTCGTATAGTCCTGTTAATTCTGGTTTATACCGTTTACATATGACCGGGCCATCCTAACCTAAATTTCGTGGCTGAATGTTACTTTCGAGTTAATCGATATTGCCTCAATGCCAAAGTATGAAGTACGTCATGAATGTTGTAGAAAGCAATATTCGTCAGAATCATTTGTTGAGTTGATGAAGAAGTCGTGAGCTATCGACATAGATTAATATACCTAATTGTTAGCACAAATTTTTATTATCTTTCAATTGTGATTGGAATCATAAAACAAAACTTCATAACTGAGTCGCGATAATGTTCGGCAGGCGGATTGATTTTGATCATCTCTCTAGCACATTATTCAGGTGAACATATGTGTTAAGTTCCACATGTGTAGGTAATGTTATGAAAATTCCTGTTCAAACTGAGCGTAAAGTTACACTGGGGTGCTACGTTGCTCTGGCGTTTGCGGTTGTGTTCTTTTCTGGCCTGATGCAATCTAGCGAATGGTACGGTGTATTCGATTTTACAACGCTTAATGGCTCTTTCGGTAAAGTGGCTTACGGCGTAACGGAAGGTGCGGATGGCGAGGTACAAGCTGCGACCACATCTTTCCGTGGTACTGGCGGTAGCGGTGCTCGTGACGGTTTCATTTTCGCACTTACTTTGATTCCAACCGTTATGTTCGCATTAGGTATGATCAACGTACTTGAGCACTACGGTGCACTTGAAGCAGCTCGTAAGCTTCTTACTCCTCTTCTACGTCCTCTAATGGGCATCCCTGGTAACTCTGGTCTGGCTTTAATTGCTTCTCTACAAAGTACCGATGCAGGTGCGGCAATGACGCGTCAGCTAAAAGATGAAGGTCACCTAACTAAGCGTGAAACGGACGTATTTACCATGTTCCAGTTCACTGCAGGTGCAACCATCGTGAACTTCTTCTCATCGGGTGCTGTGCTGTTCACACTGACGATGGCTGACGGCTCTCTAGCAGTAACGTCTTCTATTGGTTTAGCAGTTGTGGTGATGTTCGCATTTAAGATCATCGGCGCGAACCTGTTCCGTATCTACCTGAACATGACGGAAGGTAAAGAAGACAAGCAAGACCAAAACAAATCAGGGAACTTAAAAGAGGAGACGGCATAATGGGTGACGTTAAAGCGAAAAAACCAATGGTGACGGATATCTTCGTCGAAGGTGCTAAGAAAGGTTGGGTGATTGCGACTACCTCTACGGTGCCTAACGTATTGATGGCGTTTGTTATCATCAAAGCGCTACAAATCACGGGAGCACTGGATCTGATGGGCACGGTGTTCTCTCCAATCATGGCGGTGTTTGGTCTTCCGGGTGAAGCAGCAGCGGTATTGATCGGTGCTTGGATGTCGATGGGTGGCGCGGTGGGCGTAGTTATTACGCTATTTGACCAAGGTATCCTGAACGGTACGCACATTGCGATTCTTGCGCCTGCTATCTACCTAATGGGCTCTCAAGTTCAGTACATGGGTCGTATCATGGGCCCAATCGGCACTGAAGGTCGTTATATCCCAGTTATGATTGCAATCTCAGTATTGAACGCGTTTGGCGCAATGCTGGTGATGAATCTGTTTGTCTAGGAGTGAGTTATGCAATTCTCTCTAAATGAATATCTAGAAGAGCTACGTCCGCTAATGAATGTGGATTGTGGTACTTACACCACTGATGGTATCGAGTACATCGCTTCTCAATTTGAAGAGAAGTACCAAGCGATGTCAGGTTGGAGCGTAAAACGCATTGACTGTGGCAGAGCGGGCATCGGTCTTGAAGTTCGAAATAAGCCGGAAGCTGAGCAAATCGACGTGATGCTGATTGGTCATATGGATACCGTGTTCCCTGTGGGTACTGCTGAGCTTCGTCCAATGTCTCAAGATGCAGAGAAAGCTTACGGTCCGGGCGTCTCGGACATGAAATCTGGCTTGCTGAACATCGTATACGCGATGCGCAATCTAGACCAAGCGGTGTTGGATAAGTTGTCTATCGCTATCTGCATGAACCCAGATGAAGAGACGGGCTCTCTGGACTCTGTGGATTGGATTCAATCAGTAGCGAAAAACGCTAAGAATGTACTGGTTGCAGAAGCAGCACGTGCAGATGGCGGTTTAGTGAAAGCGCGCAAAGGCATGGCTCGCTACAAAATGACCTTTAATGGCGTTGCTGCTCACGCAGGTAACGAGCCAGAAAACGGTCGCAGCGCAATCACTGAGATGGCGAATTGGATTCTCGCAGTCAATGCAATGACCAACTTTGAATCTGGTACTACTCTGAACGTCGGTATTATTTCTGGCGGCAACGGTGCGAACATCGTCCCTGAGCACGCTGAAGCGATCGTGGATGTACGTTTCTGGAGCAACGAAGAATACGATGATGTCGACAGCAAGCTAAACGGCATGCTGGAAACACCATTCGTTGATGGTGTGAGTATCGAGTTGGTTCGTGAAGCTTACAAACCTTCTATGGTGCCAAGTGCGCAAACGGAAAGCCTGATGGCATTAGTTGAAGAAGCCGCAAGTGAACTGGCTATCGACATCAACTGGAAAGAAGTGGGTGGCGGCTCTGATGCAAACAATACGGCAATTCTTGGCATTCCAACTTTGGATGGTCTAGGACCTATCGGTGCAGGTTTCCACAGTGACCAAGAGTACTTGTTGCTTGAGTCTATCGAACCACGTATCAAAATGCTGATGCGTGTACTGGAGAAGATAGCTCAGTAGCGCCCTCGGCAACTTAGTTCCCAACATCACGATCCCCAGACTTCGGTTTGGGGATTTTTCTATCTGTGTTTTTGTTTCACTTTACTATCATTTCTTGTTATTAATCTTGCGTTCAGGTTCGATTTATTAATATGTTGGCCACAGTCATAAATTTCGGAGGCAACGATGAGCACAACAATGTCTGTAAAATCGGCGCCGAAAGACGCCAAAGATCAAACGATGCAAGCGCCAGATGAGAAAACATTCTGGCGAAAAATGAAAGGGTCGGTTAAGAAAGCGGGTGAAGAAATTGCCGTAATGGGCATAAAATCATGGCTCGCGATGGCAGATTCCAACACCTCAGTTCGCCACAAGGCTATACTAGGTGGCGCGCTGGCTTACTTCGTCCTACCAACTGATATGGTGCCAGACGTACTAGCAGGCGTCGGCTTTACTGATGATATGGCGGCACTGACTCTGGCGGCGAACTCGGTCGGCAATGCCATCACCGACGAGCATGAAGAACAAGCGAGAGAAAAGCTGAATTCGATGGTGGATTAGAAAGAGCATTTCTAGACGCGGAGAAAACAAAAGCCCCGATGTTTCCATCGGGGTTTTCTTTTAGACAGGACTATATAATTTCAGGATGGTAATCGTAGAACGATTTAGGCGTCAGCGCGTTTCAGGTGCACTTCTTCTTCGGCTACGCCTGCCATTGGGTCGTTGAAGCGAGCTTCATCCAATGCACCTTCTGATTTCGCAACGATGACGGTCACAGCACTATCACCAGTGATATTTACCGCGGTACGAATCATATCAAGAAGACGGTCAACACCCATGATAAGTGCAATACCCTCTAGAGGCAGGCCTACTTGGTTCAATACCATTGCCAACATTACTAGACCCACACCAGGAACACCTGCGGTACCGATAGACGCCAGAGTTGCCGTCATGATAACCATTAGGTAATCGCCCATAGTTAAATCAATATTGAAAGCTTGAGCAATAAACGCAGTTGCTACGCCTTGCATGATCGCCGTACCGTCCATGTTCACGGTTGCACCAAGTGGTACAGTGAACGATGATACACGGTTCTCAACACCCATGCGGTGCTTTGCTGTTTCCATTGTCACTGGAATCGTCGCGTTCGATGATGCTGTAGAAAAAGCAAACATGATCGCGTCTTCCATCTTGCGTAGGAACGTAATTGGGTTTAGACCTGTGAAACCTTTTAACATTAAGCTGTAAGTAACTAGACCGTGTAGGACAAGCGTACCAGTCAGTACTAAGAAGTACTCTGCCAGATTGACGATCGCGCCCAGACCAAGACCAGTAAATAGCTTCGCCATTAAGAAGAACACTCCATAAGGCGCCAAGTTCATCAAAATCGCGACCAGTTTCATGATCACTTCATTCAGATCAGAGAAGAATGCTGCGATGCGTTCGCCTGGTTTACCCGCTGCACTGATCGCGATACCGAATAGCACGGCGAACACGATAACTTGCAGAGTTTTACCTTCTGCCATTGCGCTGATTGGGTTGGTCGGGAACATATCGATGATCACCTGACCTAAAGATGGCGCTTCGGCTGATTTGAATGAACTTGCTGCCGTTAGATCTGCCCCTGCCCCTGGCTGGAATAGAGTACCCATAGTTAGAGCAAGCGTAATCGCGATAGCCGTTGTCGTAACGTAGAAAGCGAGGGTTTTACCGCCCATGCGACCCAGTGTAGAGAGGTCTTTGAGAGAGCTAGTACCACAAACTAACGAAACAAATACTAGCGGTACAACAAGCATTTTTAAGCTGGCAACGAAGATCTGTCCACCAACTTCGAATAATCCATTAACAATGTATGCGTCGACAAATCCGTTGTCGGCAAAAAGTGTGCGAATTGCAAATCCTGTCAAGATACCCGCAACCATACCTAAAATTACGCGGCTGGTAAGCGACATCGGTTTCTTGGTATTCATGAGAACACTCCTTATAGTTATGCACCTTGAGTTCACTTCAAAGCGGCGAGCAGATTAGCAGCGGAGTGAGAAAATACGAAAGAATAATTCTCTAAATGGTTAATAGATGTGAACTTTATCACTAATAAAAATGGGATTTTAACCAAATATTAACGAATTGGTCGGGTGAAAAGTTTGTATTTTAACACTTTTATCGAATATACAACCGATAACAAAGAGGATTTACAATAAATTTTAATAAGAGATAGAGTGCATACTCTCTTTGAGTGGATGCATTTCTGCATAACTATTTAAGTTGTATTCAGACTAGCGGTCGCTTCTTTAGCGATACTTTAGTATTGAGTGTTCATCAGAGCCAACGAACCTTTTATGCTTTCATATTTGTCAACTCAATGATGGTTGGCAAGTGTAGTTAGTTGGAGGTGATCCCAGCTCCAATAACTTTGACTGGTATTTTTAATCCCTCCAACCCAATAGCATTGTTTCGCTCGTATTAAACCCTCCAAACACTGCTTGCCAGCCTCAGTGATACGGACGCTTTGTTCCCACCAGTGCCTTTCACGTGACTCAATCGTGATCAAAGGTGTTTGACACTGTGCTAGAGGGAGGAGTAACGCGTAAAACATCACGTCTCCTAGGTAAGGAAGAGGTTCTAGTTGTTGATATTGCTCAAACCAATCTTTGATGGGAATTGAACGATTTTGCGAGTTCAAAACCTTTAGTGCGAGGTGTTGTGTCAAGCTCAATCCAGTTTGTGAATTAGGTAACTCTTGCAAATGGCGTTTAAGCACGTCGAGTATATTGGGCAAGCAATCCAGGTTATGCTGCTGAATCAAATTAACTATGGAAATAGGTGTCGGTGATGTAATAGCGTGCCAACACCGTTTAGCCTGACTGAATAATTTTGCTGTCACAGGTTTACGGTATCGCCAACAAGAACGAATAGCTTCTTCAGGCAACTGCCCAAAGCCGATGAATCGCTCAGTGCCCGGGAACTGGTTCAACTCAATGATCTCTATCACTTTATTCTCTACATTCTCTAACTGTGTTAGAGTACGAATTAGAATCAATTGATCATAGCTGTCATGTTCGACCCAAAAGACGATTCGTTCAAATACATCACTTTGCAACAGATCGAGGTTTGATTGTTCCAATGTGACTATATCTTGAACCGAGTCTTCACGCTTCATCACAGGCAGCAGAGTCTCTACGACATATTGGGCACGAATGGCAAGGAAGTTCTGTGGTGTTGCTGGTATGGGGCCAATACAAAGCGGATCGATCAGGGCTAAAAATGTCCCTTCAAATCCGCTGGCTTTAAGTTGTTGTTGAATGTCGTGGCCACAACGAACGTGTAGCGTTTTTACTTTTGCATCTAGGGGCGGTTTTTGTTCTTTGATGGCTAGTTTGTGCGCTTCTAGCTCTTCGACATGAGCTTTTAGTTTACTCCAACTGGATAAGCCCAGTTCTCTTGCGAGTGCATGTTGAACGTCAGCCAATTGAATTGTATTGGGAGCCAAAGATTCTGGTTTGGAGTGAAATCGCTTAACTAACTCCAACGTGGCGTCATCGTATAGGCGGATAGCTTTGAGCCTTTTTTTAGCAATGGATTTTTGCTGATTGATATTGATCGAGAAGCTATTTGTAGAGTTCATATTTCACCTTTCTTATCTCTTCCACACTCGCCTATATAGAAGCTAAAAAGAAGGTAAAAACAGATTGTGCCTGCTAAACCAAGCAGGTGAGGATATTGCCGTGAACCGAGTTCTTTCCGCGAGTGTTGGGTGCTTTAGGCATGAGCAGAGTGATAGTAGGTGGTCGCTATCCTTCGTGCAACCTTTTGTGAGAGTGTAGCGTCACAAAATGGCCGTTTCTCTATATTTAGGGAGAATCAATAGGCGATAACACTAGCGATTCAACTCAATACCACTGTTGCTAGATTCGAGTTTCTACACTTTTGAGTAAAGTACGATAAAGCGCTTGAGTCGCAGGACCACTTTTGGCTCCTTTGGGTAAAGTGAGGTGCAGCGCAACTTGATATTGATGGGAGTGTTCGATCTCCAATACTTTAATTTTATCGCTCTTGCGGGCTGCGACTAAGTGCGCTGGTAGCCGACAAAGTCCAGCGCCTTGCTCTACGGCGTGAAAAGCGTGGTCGAAGTTATCGACGGTAATACGCTGACGTGCGCGTAACCAACCCACATCTCTTTTCGTTTTGTCTGAATCACCTAAGTCACGGATGACAATTTGGCTGGTGGTTGCAAAATCGTCGATGGAAACATGCGGCTTTTTAGCGAGTGGATGGTGTGCTGCGATTACAGGCAGCATGGTTGTTACGCCAAATGCTTCGGCAGGGTAGTTGGTTATCGGTAAGTTGATGATTGCGATGTCAGCGAGCTCATTTACGACCATTTCGGTTGTTTTGCTCAGTGACGTTTCGACCACTTGAACGGAGGTCGTGTTGTTGTCCTCCAAAAATTGGCTGAGTGGTGCATAAAGCCAACAAGGGTCACAAAGATGATCTATTGCGACCGTGATTTGAGATTCCACCCCACTTTTTAACTGCTCGCTGATGACTTCTAGTTCCCGCGCTTGTTCAAGCATGGATTGTGCACGACGCAGTATGGTTTTGCCGTGCTCTGTCAAACCCGCTTTGCGCCCTCGTACTTCGATAAGTTGAATACCAAGTTGGTCTTCTAACTTCCTCACCGAGTAGATCAATGTGGTATGGCTCTTGTTGAGCAGTAAAGCTGCGGATTGAATGCTGCCTTCTTGATTAATCGCTTGTAGCGTTTGCCATTGTTCTAAGGTCGTTTTTAGTCTCATGAGTCAATTTTTTAGACAGTTAATGGCGAAATTATGAACTTTTCTGTCAGTTTTATAAAGGTAATAATCTTGTCATCGAAAACGAGTCAATAAGAAGAGGAGACTCAAGATGGCGAAATTATTACAAGTTGATTTTGAATTTCATGGTCCGTTTGGTGAAGAGATGTCGAATGCTTTGGTCGACTTAGCTAAGTCGATTAACCAAGAGCCGGGCATGATTTGGAAAATCTGGACGGAAAGCGAAAAAGACAAACTCGGTGGTGGTATCTATCTTTTTGAAGATGAAGCCACGGCGCAAGCGTATCTCGAAATGCATGCCGCACGCTTACGAAAAATGGGCGTAGTCGAAGTACGAGGTCAAATTTTCGATATCAATGTGCCGTTAACGACGCTCAATCAAGGGCCTATTAGAGGATAAGGAGATGATGACCAACCGCACTTTTCTAACCGTTCATGTTGTCGTATATACGGTATTCGCTTTTGCGTTGTTTTTTGTACCAACCATAATGTGGCCGATGTATGGAGTACAAATTAACGACCAGTACGCGCTGTTTTTATCGCAGCATACTTCGATCTTTTTAGGTGGAATCGCTGCGGTGAGTTTGATGTTACGTAATGTGGAATCAGGGCATACTGCGAAACAGCTGTTTAAAGCATTATTGATTACTAATGGCTTAGGGGCAGTGATTACTACCTATGCCGGCATTATCGGAGTATTTGTCGGTTTTGGTTGGAGTGACCCAATATTCTTTGTCTTGCTTAGTTTGATTACGTACAAGCAATTAAGAGTGCAATAGAAAAAGCCCTGCTGTTTCTAGCAGGGCTTTGTCATATTTGGTTTAATCAGCGATCTAAATTCAAGTTATGATTCGCTTTTGTACGCGTAGTTATAGTAGCCGTATCCATAGCCGTATGAGTTAGATGCTTTTTTCTCAACTGCATTGAGAATCACACCTTTAACTTCAACGCCTGATTGCTCGAAGCGACCTTGCGCGACTTCAATCTCCTTCAAAGTCGTTTGATCAAAACGAGCGACCATCAGAGTTGTTCCTGCAAGCGCGCCAACAATGCTTGGGTCGGTAACTGCGAGTACAGGCGGTGTATCGATGATGACTAGATCGTATTGTGCAGACATCTCGTCAACAAAGCTCTTGAAGCGAGGGTGCATAAGAAGTTCTGACGGATTTGGTGGTACTTGGCCGCGAGTCACAACATCTAAATTATCAATGGATGTAGATTTAATGATGTTGCTAAGGGATGTCTTACCGCTCAAGTAATCAGAAAGACCGTTGTCCCAACGTAGACCGAAGCATTGCTGCAAATAACCTTTACGCATATCCGCATCAATAAGCAGCACTTTCTGACCGGTTTTCGCAGCGACGGCCGCAAAGTTGGTCGATACAAATGTTTTGCCGATAGATGGTGCAGGACCTGAAATCATAAGAACGTTATTCTTCGCTTCCATCATTGCAAAGTGCAAGCTAGTGCGAAGACTACGTAGAGCCTCAATGGAAAGATCGGCTGGGTTAGCTTCCGCTAGAAGGACTAGCTCATTGTTGCTGCCTTTGTTGCGCTTAAGCTTGTTTGCAAATTCCAGTTGTTGAATAGATTTTGGAACGCTTGCGTAAACTGGCATGCCAATCTGTTCAATTTGATCTGGTGTTTCCACACCACGGTGGAATGCTGCACGAATTAATACGAAAGCAACGCCTGCCATACCGCCAAGCAGTGTTGCTAGCACAACGATAAGCGCTTTTTTCGGCTTAATTGGCTTAGAGAAAGATTGAGCGTTATCTAAGATTCGAACGTTGCCAACTGTTCCGGCTTTAATAATGTTGAGCTCTTGAACCTTGTTCAATAGTTGGATGTAGATTTGTTGGTTTACTTCTACATCGCGTGTCATACGTAGAACTTCACGCTGTGTTTTCGGTAACTTTTGAACTTGTTTATTAAGACGTTCTTTCTCTTTTAATAGTGTTTCACGTTTATCAAGTAGCGACTTATAAGCTGGGTGATCCTGTGTGAAGCGTTGGCTGATCTCACTTTCTTTGAATGTAAGCTCATTTAGCTGTGCTTCTAACTCAACCATTACTTTCAGCGTTGACTGAGCTTCAAGGCCTAAGTCGATAGATTCATTTTCTTGACGGAACCGATTTAAAACGTCTTCAGAAGCGGTCAGTTTTGTTTTGATGTCTGGGAGGTGACCTTTCAAGAACTCGAGGCTTTGCTCTGCCTCTGCAGAATTTCTTTGAACGTTTTGTAAGAAGTAGTTTTGGCTAATGTCGTTCAAGATATCTTGAATCTTAGCTCGGTCTTCACCAGAGAAGCTTAAAGATATAATCCCGGTTTGCTTACCACGTTCGCTAATCGATAAGTTTTCTTGAAGTTTATTAATTGCATCTAATTTACTGATTTTGCTGACCGTGAATGAGTCACCAGTTTGAGCCACAAGTTCAGTCGCCAAAAACTGGTATCCATTCTTCTCAAGCAGTTCACCAACTTTACCTTCTAAAATGACGTTATTGTCATCTTCTAAGAGCCTGAACATCTGTTTTTCAGAATCAATAACTTCAAGAGTTAAAGGAACGCCAACTGCGTAAGAAGGAGCATTAAATCGTGAAACGCTCAGACTGATTTGCTCACCTTGTAGTCGAGCTAGGCCTTTACCAATAATTGGCATGTAGTTTGGAGAAACGACAGTCGTTAAGTTGAACTTATCAACAGTACCGCCCAAGATCATACGAGATTTGATGATCTCTATTTCTGTTGTCGCTGATGATTCTGCTGAAAACAGCTCTCCCATATCACCAACCATCGCTGAAATACCACCTGAACTCTTACTTTCGATTTGGATAAGAGCGTCAGCTTTATAGATAGGTGTTGATAGAATGGCAACGCCGACGCCTATAATTGAAAATAGGACTACGGTACATAGAATGAGCCATTTGGCATCGAGAATGATCCCAAATAACTTTCCCAAATCGATCTCATCGTCGGCTTGACGTGATTGCTTAATAGTTTGTGTTGTCATTACTTTAACTTCTTAAATACCTTGCCATTGGCGTTTATTTAGCCTTGCGGCTTATAGTTTTTGAGACCACGCTTTTGCTGCTTTTTCTATAAGCGTATATGCATGTTCGAAAGCTTCTCTACTTTGTCTGTATGGATCAGGGATGTTTTGTTCATTTATCCACTGTCCAAACAGCATCGTTTTACCTCGTGCCTCAGGAGCGATTTTGGTTAAGGCTTCTAAATGACCTTTTTCCATAACCAATATCAGATCGTATTGAGCGCAAAGCTCAGGTGTTAATTGTCGTGCTTCGTGTCCATCTAAGCTTACGCCATGTTCGTTCGCGATAGTGGTTGCCATCTCGTCAGCAGCTTTTCCCGTTAGATGGCTCTTATCTACTGCGATTCCTGCTGATGCGACATGTTTGTTTGGTAGTAAAGACTGCAAAAGCCGCTCTCCTGTTGGAGAGCGGCAAATATTACCGACACAGACGACAAGAATATTAGAAAACAAATGCTTACCCTACTTTAAGTTGTATGCTTATGATCTCAACTGAATTGCTGGCTTCTTTATATTGCGCAATTGAGCTGAGTAGCTATCGATTACGTGCCGCAAGAGATAATTTTCTTGCGGCACGTTGTTTTACGGCCAAGTGCGTACTCGTAGTACACCTTCGGTTAGTTCATTAAAGCCGGAAATGGTTGGAACGAGCTGAGCAATCACACGATTCCAACGACTAACAGGTGCAGCCGTCACATAGACTATGTCGTAAGGGTTGAGATCAAACTCAGTACCAATCACCAAAGCAGAAGCGTCAGAAACATCTAGCTGATAAATGTCCGCCATTTTAGCTTCTTCTTTTGAACGTCTGATGACAAACACACCGGTAGCATCTGCGGAGATTTCACTGATACCACCAACGCTGCTAAGAGCCTCAGTAAGGCTCATGCCGCTACGATCAATTTTGAGTAATTTCGGATCGTTAACCTCGCCCATAACAAATACTTTTTGCGCATCGTTTCGAGGAATATGAACAATATCGCCAGGCTTTAGAAGGCGGTTTTGAGTTAAATCGCCTTGTTGCATCAGAGCATACAAAGAGACGTTTTCAACAACGCCATTGCGTGTCAGTGTCGCATTACGCCAATCAGCCTCGGCAGCCAGTCCGCCAGCTCTATTCACAGCATCTAGAAGTGTAAGGGGGATGTTTGTAATTGGTTGTTGTCCTGGCTTGTTAACTTCGCCAGTTACATAAGTCTTTTTAGAGCGAAATGCCGCAACGCTTACATCGACCTGTGGGCTCTCAATGTATTTTGCAAGGCGGCTTGCAATGTCTGCACGAATCTGACGTACGTTTTTGCCTTCAACATGTACGACACCTATGTAAGGGTAGAAGATCGTGCCATCCGAATGCACCCAGTTACCCGCTTCGGCTGAGCTTCGGTATGAGCCCGCTGGGATCGTTAGCTCTGGGTGATCCCAAATAGTGATATTTAGGATATCGCCAGGTCCTACTTCGTATTCATATTTTGCGATTTCAATATCTAACTCTGGGTTTGGTTTTGAAAAAGGGTCCACTGAATTTAAAGACGTTACGCGCTCCAAAGTTAAGGGATAAACGGTAACCTGAGACTCTATATCACTCGATTCAGTGCTCATGACTGTTTTGTCACTGACCGAAAGGTGGCTACCAGGCAAAGTACACCCTGTAAGAAGGATAGGAAGTACTGATATCCCCAAAAATTTATTAAATGTGTTCATTGGTTTATAACTACCGAAAGAAAGTTTGCCGACTGAAATTGATTCATTCTAATTGAACTGCATTTCATCAATATTGATGATTTACTGCAGTTTTAAGCCTTTAGAAAGCGAGTCCATTCAGAATTATTTGTGTAATAAACACTCCAAATGGCTGCTAGCGACTTAGAGCTCTTAGTTTCATTAATGAAGGTGTGAAAATCCGACCCACAAAAAATAGTCAACTATTATCCATCTGGTTGCAATAAAGGCAACAAGTTACTTGAAAAAATACTGACGAATACATGACAAAATTGTGTCTATTTAACGTTACTGAGATGAATGCATGATTTTGCACAAGCAAACAGGCAAGAATGTGAAAAAACTCATGCCAAAGTTGTATGCATCCTATTTACACTATATGCAACTGCCGTTATGCTTCCTGTTGCGGTCGGATATAACAACAAATATTGGAGCTAATTTTGAAAATCAAACTTTTAACGGCAAGTGTGGCAGCAGTCCTACTAGCAGGTTGTGGTAGTGACAGCGATCCTGAGGTAAAAAGATACTCAGTTCAGGCTTATGACCCAGCTGTTATCGGCATGAAAGTTCAAGCAGTATGTGGTGGTGAGACATACGACGCTATTGAAAATACAACAAACTATGAAGGTATGGTTGGTAAAGCGCGTTTTGAAAATATCAACGTTGTAAATGCGCCAGGTGATTGTGCTTTCGTATTAACGCACACAGAAGATAGTAAAGACGCGTCAAATGGTAAACCTATTACATCTGACTACAAAATCCCTCAAGGCCTAGCCCAGACGGATTCATTGGTAACAGGCTCTCCATTTACGACTTTGGTTGCTAACTCTTTAAAAGATGGTGAAGTATACTCTTCTGATATCGCTGAAAAAGTATTCGAGAATTTGGGTATCGATATCAATGCAAGTGGTAAAACAGTTGACGAAATCCTTCGTGATACAGAATCTGTAGTAGCAGGACTTGGTAGTGAGGGTGGTAACAGCGCACTTGCTACTCAGCTAGTTGCAACAGCAAACGTTGTATCAGATATCATCAAAGCGAACCCAACAGCTTCGCCTGAAGCTGTAGCTGTTGCTGCAAAAGCAATAACAGAAGATGTAATCGCGGCGAACCCAAATTATCCTGAGAATGATTCGGGTGATGTTATCTACGTAACGATTCCAGCTGAAGATACTCAGAAAGTTGTTGCTGATGTACAAGAGGCTATTGATAACGACACTCCACTAGAAGATATCGAACCTGAAGTACCACAAATCCCAGATGCGGAAGTCGGTGAGCCAATTGAACCTGAAGATCCACCGGGTCCAGGCACTGGCGCGACAGGCGGTAACTAAGCAAGTTTTTGCTGATAAATTCTAAAGGCCTCTTCAGAGGCCTTTTTTGATCCTATCGTATTGTAGTCATCACCTTTTAGTGAGCCCTTTTCTGTTTAAGTAAGGCAGGATGTGCGGACGTGATTCGCCAGCCAGTTTACTGGTGACTTCTTGCGACCAAGTACTCTGTTTTTGATTGCTCGAACGGTTTGCATAGTAGTTTTGCATGGTTTGGTCATACGTCTGAATATCATCCAAGTTTAGGTCTTGATACTGATTCTCATGCACCACGACATGCTTAGGTAGGCGAGGTTTTACTTCAGGGGCTTGATCTGGATGACCAAGACACATACCAAATAAAATGGCGGTATTTTTAGGTAAACCTAATAATTCGTCTACTTTTGGGGCATTGTTTCGTAAACCACCAATATACACGCCTCCTAGTCCCATCGACTCCGCCGCAAGCAAGCAATTTTGTGCCATGATCCCCGAGTCTACAGCGCCTATTAGCGTTAACTCGGTAAAATCAGCTTGAACATCTGGGTTGATACTGGCATGGCGCTGGTAATCAATACAAAACACCAAAAACTCAGCCGCGCTTTCAACGTACCCTTGATTTCCGGCATATTGAGCTAATAGCGTACGTTTTTCTTTGTCGGTCACGCGGATAATTGAAACGACTTGCAACATGCTTGATGAGGACGCCGCAAGGCCGGCTTGAAGAATGGCATCTAATTGTTCGCTCTCAATCGGTTGTGAGGTGAATTTTCGAATTGAGCGGTGATTGAGAATTGTTTGAATCGTGCTGTTCATGGTGACTTAACATCCCCTGTTACGTGTAAAGGCTGAAGACTCACCTTAGCGACATTTGATGAGTCGGTAAACTATCTCAAAAGAAAAACAATGCTTGGCGCATAAGTGTGAAGGCGAATCGAGAATACACCACTCGTTCTGTTTGAGAGCGTATATACTGTTTTTAGAATCAATAATTTAAATGCAGTGGAAAATATGAAAGAACTCATTGTTCATACAGTTACGGTGTTTATGGGCTTCTTTGCCATCATGAACCCTATCGCCAATATTCCCATCTTTTTGAGTTTAACTGCTGATGAAGATAAAGAAACCATCCGTTCCATTGCGCTTCGCTCGGTTTTTATTGCATTTATTATCATCGCGATATTTTCTATTGCCGGTAAGTTAATTTTTGATTTGTTTGGTATCACGCTTTATGCATTGCGAATAACAGGCGGTATTTTGGTGTTTTTGATAGGTTTTAACATGCTTCAAGGTGATTCGACGCATCAGAAAACCAAAGAGAAGGCGTATTCACCAGCTCAGCAACGGGCGGCATTGAGTATTGCAGTGTCTCCACTGGCGATGCCAATATTAGCTGGGCCTGGAACGATTGCTACCGCGATGAACTTTGCGACAGCGGGTGGTTTCGATCAAACCATTATTACTATCGTTTCTTTCGCTGTCCTCTGTGTGATCACCTATGTACTGTTTTTATTTGGAGACAAATTGGTCAAAGCGGTTGGACCAAGTGCTCTAAATGTTGTGACTAAAATGATGGGCTTAATTCTAGCGGTTATTGGTACTCAAATGTTCATTGATGGCGCGGGCGAAGCCTATAAAACGGTTTTCTCCTAGATTTCTCTTAGACCTTGCCACCTTGGTTAAGCCCGCAATTACATTTCTAACGGGTACGGATTTTTTGAACTTTAGTTTTCATTTTCTAAGAGAGAAATAAATAGACTTCACCTATTTCAATAATAAGAATATTCAATTGTTGTGATTGCACGAATTTCATTACTCTTTTGGCAAGGAGAATGGGGGAAATATGGCAACAAAAGCAATTGTAGTAGAAGGTGGCGCGATGCGAGGCGTCTTCGCAAGCGGAGTGTTAGATGCGTTTTTAGAGCAGAGTTATAAACCGTTTGATTTTGCAATCGGTGTATCTGCTGGTGCATCAAATTTGATTGGGTATTTGACCGACTACCCGCATCGCAGTATTAACGTCATTACTAAGCTGGCCACAAGTAAACGCTTTTTTGACCCGACTCGCTTCGTTAAAGGTGGGGACCTCATCGATGTGAAGTGGTTGTTTGAAGAATCTAATCGCTTGTATCCCGTCGATGAAAATAAACTGTTTAATGGCGTTCCTTTTCTCGCAGCGACAACAAATGTAGATACAGGGCAGGCAGATTACTATCGCGTGACACGTGATAATTTTCACCATGCGATTGAAGCGACAACAGCATTACCGATTGCCTACAAGCATACCCCTTGTTTTTCTGGCGGTTGTTATACCGATGGTGGGGTCGCTGACTCTATACCAGTGCGTGAGGCTTATCGTCGAGGGGCTCGCGACATAACCGTAGTACTCTCTCACCCGCTGAATTATGCCAAAAAGCCAGTTAAGACCACATGGCTGATGAAGAAACTGTTTGCGGAGCACCCCAAAATGGCGGATGCGATGTTAAGACGTGCAGATAACTATAATCAATCATTAGAGTTTATTCGTAACCCTCCACCAGGAACACATGTTAGGGTAATTGCCCCACCAGATAATTTTCATGTTCAGCGCTTATCAATGCGACAATCCGTTTTACTAGAAGGGTATGAAATGGGGCTGATTGAGGGGCGAGCGCATCTCACTAGTTTATCTGGTGTTCATGGTTTAGACCGGGAAAATTGTCATTTTTGCGTTTGATTATAAAAGAGCCTCATAGTGAGGCTCTTTTTACTTAACGTTCGAAGGGTGATTTAGTTGACTTTATCCCAAGCCATCTCCCAGTGTGAACCTATTCCAGGCTCGTAATGGTTTGCGCTTTCTTTCCACTGCATACAGTAACCAGAGTATGGGAAAGGTTTACATTGATAAATGCCCCCGTCGCTGGCAAGCACTTTTGTGCCCGCCGTGTAGCTAGATAGTCCTTCAGGGAAGACAAAATCGTACTCACCAGATGGTGGCGGAGTAACTGACTCTTCTTTTAAGTGAAAGTCGAGTGTTTGCTGAACCACCAAGTTGCCATCTTTATCCTTAATACGTGTCACGAGCATATGGTGACCCGGCTCCGATTTACTTAAAGCGAGCGATATCGCCTCTACCGAGCCGTCTTTCATTTCGTTTGCCCAACTTGCAAGTGGTTCGCGATGGTGATTGTAAACGGTGAGTTCTGCATTTAAATCGCCTTCAGCAGTTAGTGTCAGATCCAACGTTGTCGGTGTTGACTCAATGATATATTCGTCTGCTAAGCCATCTACTGTGAGTGAGTATTCTGGAACAGGAGTTTCAATGTTATAACCGATCTCTACTCGCTCAAGGCTGCTATTTGCTTGCAGATACACCGGATTAGTACCATAAACAGGAGTGAATTTATCCTCTGCATACTGCCCGGCTTGCAGTTTTGCTTGTTCTTGGTTTAGCTTAGTCGCGAGTGCGTAAGACCAGTTTTTCGCTTGGCCCATTGCTGCATCGGTAATTTCTAGTTCAGTTCTATACGCTATGTTTTCACCTGCTTGATCAAATACGCGCGTATAAACCGAATCCCCAATATTTAAATCCATTGTAGGAATAATTTGACCGCCTTGCTTCCAATCTGGAATAACGGGACTGTCACCATCAAATTTCACATCGATCACGTTATAAAATGAGGCTGCAGTGTCGCCAACATCCCATACTGCCAGGATGACATGGTATCCCTCGCGAGTAGGCACATTACATTGATGGCTTACCTGTTTCGGGGGTTGAACCATATTGCCGTCGACGACACAGAAAGGAGTTAGATCAAAAGAGTCTCGTGATAGTGAAGCGTTTGGGTTCCAATCAGGCTTGGTGATGTAATATTTCCAGTCGCGCGTCACGTGGTTAGCGGTAAATGTCCATTCAAAAGTTTGTGTGCCTGCTTGAATAGGACGTTTTACCCAACGGTCGGCAGTTTGCTCATCAAGGGCAGCTGCTAAAGCGGTTTCGGCACTCGCTATTTTACCATCGCGAGGCCCTGTTTCGGGAAAGCCATCAGGGCCTTCAACGCTTTGCGGTTCATATTGAATCGCACCGCAGTTATTATTTTTTTCGTTAGTATCTGGCGTTGGATACTTACATAGTGCCGAGCGACTTGCAGCGACACCACCATTGGTTTCTGATACATAACCGTGAGCCGCAGCACCTGAGCTAATGCTTGCAAGTGCTAACGCGAGTACGGATTTGGTTGGAAATGATTTCATCACATGTCCTCTGTTATGGCTGACAAACTAATGTCACACTCCGGCGCATGCTGAGCATAAAGCAACTCTACAGAAATTGGACTTCTGTAACACTGCGTCATGGTAACCCCGCTATCATGAGCATTCTTTTAGATTTTTAAATGCTGACAGACCGGAAGCTTTGCGTCCCACCCTTTCGAATGGTTTGCCGAAATGTGATTGAGCAGCCAAAATTTAGCTTAAGAATTTACATGTGGAAAAGTAAACGTCACTGACATGGAATCCTGTTCTCAAATTGAAAGATAACGATATCTTAACCTCGTCAATATTGTGCAGTGTTGTCTTGCAAGGTATTGATTTTAATTTTGTTTTTATCTTTTTTATAGTCATCGTGAATGAGTGGGGGTTTGTTGGGGATAAGTGGAGAGGAATCGTGCTAAGGGTGGAAGAAGTTCTGTCTAAAGGGCGGAGTGTACCGCCCTTTGAATGGTGTTATTTCGGCATGATGACAGTATCAATCACGTGAATGACACCGTTTTTAGCTTTCACATCGGTTGCAATGACATTTGCATCGTTAACCATGACTTTATCGCCCATGGTTTTAATCATCACATCTTGCCCCTGAACCGTAGTCGCTTTGTCTAGCTTAACAACATCGGCAGCCATCACTTTCCCTGGGACGACGTGATAAGTCAAAACAGATACTAACTTGTCTTTGTTTTCCGGCATTAAGAGCATGTCGACTGTGCCGTCTGGCAGTTTTGCAAAAGCGTCATCCGTTGGTGCAAAAACAGTAAATGGGCCTTCCCCTTTGAGAGTGTCAACCAAGCCCGCTGCTTTTACCGCAGCAACAAGCGTATTGAAAGAGCCGTTTTCAGCGGCAACGTCGACAATATCGGCTTTCATCATGCCATGCTCATGAGCCTTGACGGGAAGCATAAAAGATAACGTCACCATCAGTGTCGCCGCGATAACTAAGATACGTTTGAACATAATGTGTTCCTTACTAGTTGAGGGTACAACTGGTTCCCTGGAGTGTGTTTGCATTTGTACGCATTGTGATTGAGAGATGATCATCGCGTCCTACTTTCTTTTGAGGGTCTAACATGTCGCGCAAGAATTCGTCTGCCTTCTTGTTTCACATCGGCTCGTTTCCGCCACGTCCATAAGCGCTCTCTTGCTGCCTTAGCTGCGTTGTCTGGTGTGATAATAGGTGCAAGGTAACGGCTATCTGGCTGCAACTGATACATGACAGCTTCCATCTGGGTCATTGTCCAAGGCTCGAATAAAAGAGGGGGAGGAACCATTTGCAATTCAGGTACCCACTTGTAGATGAACGTGCCGTCAGGATCATGTTCTTGGGCTTGCTTGATCGGATTATAAATACGGATTGTGTTAGTCCCGGTTACTCCTGCTTGCATTTGGAATTGTGGGTAATGAATTCCGGGCTCAAAGTCGAGAAACAGTTGCGCTAAATGCGTTACACCTACTCGCCAATTCATGTTCATGTGGTGAGTAAGAAAGCTAACCAGCATGGCACGCATGCGAAAGTTAATGTAACCAGTGTGGTGCAAACAGCGCATGCAGGCATCAATCAAAGGTACGCCAGTATGCCCGGATTTCCATGCTGCTAACTTTTCTTCATCGAAAGTACTACTTTGTTTAATCAATGGTTCGTAAGCCCGATTAACGCAGTAAAACTCCATGTCGTATTCCGATTCGAATTTTTGGATGAAGTGACAGTGCCAATGAAGCCGTGAAGACAATGCAATTAAGCTGCGACGAAACCCAGCGACTTGCCAGTGTTTCAAAAGGTATTGATAAACTTCACGCAAGGATATGTTACCCCAAGCGAGATATGGAGAAAGTCGAGTACAGGCTGTGCGTGAGGCTGTGGGACTAGAAATGCTTCGATAGTAATCACGACCTCGACGATGGAAAAAGTCCTCTAGTGTTTTCCAAGCGAGCCGGCTTCCTCCCGTTTGCATTCCTTTGCATTTTGATAGCCAGGATGATGGTGGCGAAAACGAACAGCCGAGAGCTTCTGCATCCAATGAATGCAATAAGTCGGTTTGGAGCTCAATAGGGCTTATTGAGGCTCTCATGACAGAGTCCCAATGTTTGTCCCAACCTTGCCGGTTTATTGCACCTCTGATTACAGCACCGTGTTCGAATTCAAACCAGTCGATGTTCTGCTCATACAGCCAAGCGGCAACTTGTCGGTCTCGTTCAAAGGTGCAGTTGAGTCCTATTTCTTGGTGAGAAAAAACAGCGTTGATTTGATATTGCGCTTGAATTGATTGGAAACATGCTAAGGCATCGTCAAACAGCACCGTGATTCGATGCCCATACGCTTTGAGCGTTTCATCCATGTCTTGCAGTGATTGCCAAACAAATCGCCAGTGGCGCTCAGAATAGTGTGGGTTGTTCAATAGCAATGGTTCAACAATATACAAAAGCACAGTTGGGTGCTTTGTTGATAATGCTTGAGTTAGTGGTTGATGGTCAGTCAGCCTTAAATCTCGCTTTAACCACACGACATTGATTGTTTGCATCGGAATCCTCTTTGTTTCCGATGTTGTACGCAAGTAAACCGAAGAAATCTCATCCAATGATCGGTTTTATTCTACAAAACGTAGAGGTAACTTTCAGGGAGGTGACACATGGCAATACCATTGAGTAAGTTACAAAAATACTTCTATGTAGACAAATTGGTCATTCATTCGCTTGATCTCGCATTGTACCAGGCATCTGTCGTGATTGATGGAGAAGCGCAATTTATCACTGATGACAACGGTATCTTTTTGAGGGCTCATTCCCTGATCGAGATGCAAAAGAAGTGCAGGAATATCAAAGCAAATAAGCAGGTTTTAGTACATCAAAGTGCTTATGATGAAATGGTGGGGCTACCCGAAGGCAAAAGAGACAATCAACTAGAGGTATTGGTGAGGGATACAAAATTGTATTGAAAGAGTATTGTTGCGTAGTAAAAGCGAGCCACCTTACGGCAGCTCGCTAAATATAAGGAGAGTTGGGCTTAGTCTTGTTTACGCTGCGCTTCTTTTTGCGCGTACTTAGCGGCACGTCGGGCTTCTCTTTGCTTGGCACTTTCACCACCAACATGCTGCTCGCCTCGCTGCTCTGCAAGAACAACTTGTTTTTCACGCTCGCGGAATCGAGCAATTTGTTCTTCTGAGTGTGTGCCGTGACATTTTGGACAGCTCACGCCTTGCTCGAACAATTCTGACTGTTTGTCTTCTTCAGTGATCGGTAGACGACAAGCGTTACATAAATCGTAATCTGCTTTTTCTAGCTGGTGGTTCACTGCAACACGACCGTCAAATACGTAACAATCGCCTTCCCACATGCTCTCTTCTTGAGGAACTTCTTCAAGATATTTAAGAATGCCGCCTTCTAGGTGGTAGACCTCATCAAAGCCCTGTTCTTTCATGTAAGCCGTTGATTTTTCGCAGCGGATACCACCGGTACAGAACATCGCAACTTTCTTGTGTTTTGCCGGGTCCATGTTTTCTTTTACATAGTCTGGGAATTCACGAAAGGTTTCAGTATTTGGGTTTACAGCGCCTTTGAATGTCCCGATCTCGATTTCGTAATCATTACGTGTATCGACAACAAACACTTCAGGATCAGCAATAAGATCGTTCCACTCTTGAGGTTTCACGTAAGTACCCACTACGTGGCGAGGGTCTATACCTTCAACACCTAATGTTACGATCTCTTTTTTCAGTTTCACTTTGGTGCGATTGAATGGCTGGGTCTCAGAATACGACTCTTTGTATACGGTGCCAGTCAAACGAGGTTCGTTGTTTAGCCACTCCAGTAGCGTATCAATACCTGCACGATCAGATGCAACAGTACCGTTGATACCTTCACTTGCCAGTAGTAATGTTCCGCGAATATGGTGTTTTTCCATCAACGCAAGTAATGGCTCGCGTAGCTCTTGATAGTTATTCAGCTCAACAAACTTGTACAGCGCACAAACTACATACTGACTCATGAGGTTTCCTTTAAAAATACAGGTGGTCAACGACCTTAAAATTTTAGCGGCACGAAGTATACCTGACTAAACCAGTCGGAAATACGGACAAATTATACGGATATTATGAGTAGGCGGGGCCTGGCGGTCTTTGATAGGGGGAGCATGTCCGCAGGTGAAGCCGCTATGTGTTCAAATTATAATCATTAATTATAGTGGGTTAGGTAGGTTGGAGCCGATACTTTTGGTTTAAATTTATGCTGTTTTGGGCCCTTCAAAAAAGTTAGGCGCAAGAAGCACCAAGTAATCACCGGAGTCATTGACAAGGAAAGGACATGTCGCAGTTTTATACATGAGGTGGTGAGGGATAAAGGTTTAGGGACAAAGAGTGAATGACTGATCGCCATTGTTCATAAACCGCTATAAACGCCTTTTCATCAAATACTAAAAAGGCGTATTTCTAACGTCTGTCCTGCTTATTTCAACGCAGCTGCGGTCTGTTTACCCATGGCAATGAGCCTGTCGAGAATGCGTTCACCGTCGGCACGCAAACCGTTGTGCTCGTACTCGTTGGTGATCCACGCTTTTGAATTTGGGATTAACGCGAGCGTCTCTCGGCTGATATCCATTTCAACAAACATATCATCGGCGTAAACGGCGCAACTGACAGGCACTTTATTTTGAGCCAGTTGATTTTGATCGTACAGCGCAGCCCAATCGTCTTTCGCGGCCAATATTTCTGCGGCGTCTTTTAGTGGTTTAAGGTTGACGTATTGGTCGAACATCCACGGGAAGACCATTTCCCCCGTAAAGTAAAATGGCTGGCCAAGTTCATAATTAAACTCTGGTCGGGTTTGGCGAACACGGTGCGCACTCCAACTCGACGCAAAGCCTTGGCAGTAAATCGATTCATGCAAAATGGCGTAGATCGGGTTGGTTTGGAAGTTTTGCTGCGCCAACATATCGTTCAAGAACTCATAGCGAAGTTGTGGTTTGCCGTCCACTTCAATCAACGCGCTTTCTAGCCAATAGTAAGTCGGCAAGAAAGTATCACTCACACCAAAGTTGATGCCGATTTGTTGAAATTGCTCCACCGTGAAGCGTTGACCATTTGGTAGGTACTCTTCATTTTCCAGCAAGTGATTCGCAATGTTTTGGCAAAGTTGTTGCGCACTTGGAAATTGTTGGAAGAACGCTTGGTTTTTCTCCATGGTGCGTTTGAAGGTGGCTTCATACACATCGTCGGCATGACGCGAGACTGATGGCACGCCACCTGTGATGTAGCTTTGTAGCAAGCTGTCTGGGAACAAAGACAAATAGGTGAGGGAGCAAAACCCACCAAAGCTTTGACCTAAGATCGCCCATTTTTCGACGCCAAATTGCTCACGAATGTATTCCGCATCACGAACAATGTTGTCTGCGCGGAAGTGGCTCAAGTAGTCTGCTTGTTGCTGCGGTGTGAAATGAGCCAGAGTCTGATGATTAATCACTGAACTATTGCCCGTACCGCGCTGGTCGAGGAGCAAAACTCGGTACTCTTGCAGGGCGCGTTTTACCCAGCCGTTATTGCCGTTTTGACGTGGAGAGGGAAAGCCAGGTCCGCCCTGAAAGTAAACCAACCAAGGTTTGGTCGATTCTTCATCGCCAACTAGGCAAACCGCACGGGCGAAGACTTCAATGGTGTCTTTGCTCGCGTCTTGGTAATCCAGAGGAACGGTAAAACTGTGGGGAGTGTAATGCAATCCTGCGTCGATAAATGATTGAGCGTTCATTGTTATCTTTATTTCCTTATTGAGGGGTAGCGCTACTTTACTGCGAATGGCATGAAGAACCAATGCTATTTCCCAATTGCCTCTTCAGTTCTGTACCTTGATCAAATCAATGTAAGTTCAAGAAAATGAAACGATTAGCGACTGGTGCAACTGGTTGAGTGAGCTATGCTCAATAGAGTTGCGACAAAGTAAGAGCATGGAGGAAGTCGGATGAAAGTGTCACTGGCTCGATGGACAATTGTGACTTGTTTAATAAGCGTACCTACTTTTGCCGTTGTTACGCCCAACCCACCTCAGTTACAGGCAAAAGGCTACGTATTAATGGACTTTCAATCCGGTGCCATTATTGCCGAGCATAACGGGCGAGCAGGCCTTGCTCCGGCGAGTTTAACCAAGTTGATGACCGCTTATGTAGTTGGACAAGAAATCAAAGCGGGGCGTTTGAAATGGGATGATGTTGTCACCGTGAGTGAAAACGCGTGGTCGGCCAAGTTTCCCGGTTCTTCTAAAATGTTCATCAAACCGAAAGATGAAATTAGTGTTGCGAACTTAATGCGCGGCGTGATCATCCAATCAGGAAATGACGCGTGCGTTGCACTGGCTGAGCATGTTGCAGGCAGTGAACGCGGCTTTGTCGCCTTGATGAATGGTTGGGCGGAGAAATTAGGACTGCAAGACACCTATTTTGTGAACTCCCATGGTCTTGATAGTGATGGCATCCAAACCTCACCAACCGATATGGCAAGACTCATGCAGTCGATCATCAGCGATGTTCCTGATGTGTACGCGCTATACAGTGAGAAAGTCTTCAAGTGGAACGACATTACGCAGTACAACCGCAATAAGTTGTTGTGGGACAATTCCATTGATGTCGACGGGGGAAAAACCGGCTACACCAGCAATGCCGGATACAGCTTGGTGAGCTCGGCCAAAGAAGGAAGAATGCGCCTTATCTCGGTGGTGATGGGTACGCCAAGTAAACAGGCTCGGATCAGCCAATCGAAGAATCTACTCAGCTATGGTTTTCGCTTTTATGACACCAAGCAAGTTGCTAAACAGGGGGAAGTTGAGTCTAAAGTTCGCGTTTGGAAGGGAAATGCTAATCAAGTTGAGGCGATCTTTGCTAAAGATGCCTATCTCACTCTGCCTCGTTCAATGACGGCTGGGCTTGATAAGAGTGTGGTGTTAAATGAACCGTTGATTGCGCCGATCGCGCAAGGAGATGAGATTGGTAAGGTCGTTTGGAAAAGCGATGACAGTACCGTGGCGAGTTATCCCTTGGTCAGCAGCCAAGCGGTAGAAGAGGGCTCGTGGTTTGGTCAGCTTTGGGACAGTTTGGTGCTGTGGGTGAAATCATTCTTTAGCTAGAATAAAAACGAGCAGAAGTTTCTTTCTGCATTCTTTTGTTGATGACCGCCCAGTCATAACGCTGGGCGGTGTCTTATTTAACGGTTTATTCCGACAAGGTGATGATTGGTAAATCGTCCCAAATCTTACTTTCATCCGATGCGCCACCGGAGAAGTTCCAAGGGCCTTTGTTTTGTTCTAGCGGACGGTAAGTTGCCGAAAGGCCGTCTAAGTCCCAAGTCGTCACATAGAATCGAATGCCATCCAGTGAATCAGGTCGACCCAGCGCGTCACTCGCAAAGTCCATCGAAATAGTGTTATTGGCTTTGTCTACTGTCACTGTTGGTGCTGGCGTGACCGCTTCTCCCCATGTCGTCGCATTTGCTCCTTTGGTGTTGTAAATCGAGCTTTGCCAGCCAAAAACAACCGCATTACGACTCCAGGTTCCGCTTGGCATAGAAGCGTTGATCTTCGGTAGCTCAGACAAGTTAGTTGCGGCTTCTTCAGGTAAATCCATAAAGATGGTGAAACCTACGTGGTCGAAGCCGTTTGGTGGCAACCAAGTGTCGGTGATGTTGTCCATGGTGAAGGTCAAACGTACGTTACTGCCAACGGTAAATACCTCAGCTTTGTTGATTGCGAGTTGGCTATTGTTTTTATCGAATGTTGGATCCGTTGGTAGCGAATAGTTACCGTTAGGACCGCCCATGCCATCTTGCGCATCACCCGCGTCATCAATAGTGTCGTCTGGCGTGTTTGACCAGCTTAAGTCCGACACAAAGTTAACATCTTCAATGCCAGCTTTTTTCTCAGTAGAATAAATCGCGAAGCGGTGTTGTTGTTCGCCAATTGCAAAGTGACGAGTCGACAGCGTGACACTAAACTGACCATCAGCGCCTGCAGTAATGGCTTGCGCTGTTTCTAAGTTACCATCGACGACAAGGTTCAACTTCTCGTTGGCGTTCGCACTACCCGCGATAACAATATCACCAGTGATGGTTTTTCCTTCCCAATCCTGCGCCAGTTGGATGTTGAGGTCTGGGGTATCTACCGATTGGGTATCGTTAGTTTTAGAGTAAATCACGGCAGATTTGGCTGGTAGCTCAAGGGTTACGTGACCGTTTTCATCTGCGATTAACTGCTCTGGAGCGTCTACCCAGTTCGACATGATTTGTTGTTTGAAGACGGTGCCACCAACTTGTTCTACATCGAGTTGGTTCATCAACATCGGCGAGTTGGATGTATTCATCACAACCAAGACTTCGTCGTTATCCAACGTTCGAGTAAAGGCGAACACGCCCGCGCCCGCTTTATCGCTGCCAATCACTTTCATTTCGCCACGTGTCATGACTTTGTTTTCAGTACGTAGCTTGGCAAGTTCTTGAATAAACAAGTACATCTCACTGTTTTGGTCGAATGAGTCTACGTAGTCGCCATCTTCACGGTAACCGCCAGCAAACATCGCATCGCGCGCTGCTGACATCGCCTGTTCAGTACCTTGGTAAATCACAGGAATACCCGGCACGCTCATCATGGTGATCAGTGCTTGTTTCATGTCATTCACGCTACCTTGCGACAGAAAGCGCGGCATGTCGTGATTATCAATGAAGTTCGGCATGATGTATGGATTTGGGAACATCTCCATCATTTTCTCAAGACGGAAACGCAAATAGTCGGTCGGTTGCCCTGCTGCAAATACGCGCGTCATGGTCGCTTGCAATGGGAAGTTCAGTACCGAGGTTAGCTGTTTCGGCGAGCCACTTTCACCGATGTAAGTCAACATCTTCTCTTCGCCTTCGGTGTGGTAAGGCGTCGATGTTTCGAATACTTCACCAAAAGTGAGGAAGTTGTCACGACCGGTATCAACCGCTTGCGTCATCACACCATCGTCGGCATGTAGGAAGTCGTTCCAGAAGTCGTGTTCAACAAACTTCACCGTATCGATACGGAATCCGTCGACGCCGACTTCGCGAATCCATTTTCGGTAGCTCTCTTTTAAGTAAGCGCGCACTTCGGGATCGGACGTATTAAGGTCATCCAAATCAGAGAGTTGCCAGGTTTTTTCTTGTACCGGATCGTTGTGGTCGGTGATGGTTGGCGTCCAGTGGTAGCTGCCTGTGCCGTCTGTTTTACACTCGTTCATGTTGAGTGGGTATGGCAGTTCTTGCCCGGCGGGTAGTGCATTTTTTATCAAACGGAAGCCTTGGCAAGGTAGGCTTGGATCATAACTGTAAGGATCATCGTAGGTGAAGAAGTTGCCTACATGGTTGGTCACGATGTCCTGAATTAAGAACATGTTACGCGCATGCACTTCGCGTGCTAACGCTTGGTAGCTTTCTAGGTCGCCGAAGTGCTCATCCACTTTTTGGAAATCGCGCGCCCAGTACCCGTGGTAGCCGCCGTAGTTTTGCTCTGCATCCCACCATTGGTTTGCAACTGGCGGAGTAATCCAGATCGATGTGGCACCGAGATCTTCGATGTAGCTTAACTTATCACTCACGCCAACGAGGTCGCCGCCGCTGAATTTTTTATCCGACGTCGGATCGAATTCGTTTTGCCCTTGATCATTGAGAGCGCTGTCGCCGTCGTTAAAACGGTCGATCATCAGGAAGTAAATGATTTGATCTTGCCAATCAGGGGATGCCACGTGGCTGCCTGTATCGATTGGTGTGGTTTCGTCGCTTCCACAGCCAGAAAGAGCAAGAGCGATCGCTAAAGGAAGTATTTTTATTTTATTCATTGGGTTAGGTAGAGTTTCAAACACAGTTTTTGCCTCCGTTATGCAGCAATGCAGAAACGATAAAGCAAAGGTTTGAAATTGAGGGTGTCATTTCACGCCAAAAAAGACGTGAAATGATGTCACGAAGCGGCGACTTTGATCTGACCGACAGTTTTAATTGAGCGGTTGCACAATAGGATATTGTATCGGGTAATGCTCTTTCGCGAGCTCGTTGTCGTATTCATCATAAAGGCGGAAACGGCACTGCTTTGCAGTTTGAGTGAGCGATAATTGTAGCACCCAACAAGCATAATGTAGCGAGTGTTGGGTCAAGCGCATTGCGTGAGGTGTGGGGTTATCATCGACGTAACAGTCTATCCTCGCAACGTTTTCAAGTCGGCATGCCAGTTCGACAAAGAGCGTGTATTGCGCCCCAATATTAATAAGCTGCCGAGTCGGGACAATATATTCCGTTGCGCCTATTAAAAGCCCCTTAGAAACCACATAGTCACGCTGGTGGTTATTCTCAATGTAACGCTCCCCATCGACTTCGTAACACAGGCGAAAGGTCAGGGGATGCGCCACCGGAAGTTCGGTCGTTGCCCAGAGTTCGGTGCCATGACTTAAAAAACGCTCGAAGAAGGCGGGGTAGCGCCGCCATGCGCCATCACGGTCACGGCATTCTACCGAGACCACTTTTTCAAACGCAATATTATCCACTTCCATCCAGATTTTACCGACGGGTTGGTCAATGTCGTTATCGGCTAAAGTATTCGCTTTGGCGTAGTACAAGCGGATGGGTTGGTTGTTGAGATGAGTGCGGTTATCTAAGCACTGCTGGCGATATTGCATGGGTGAAAACGGATACCAACGACGAAAAGTGCGGTGAAAGTTCGAAGGTTCTTCATAACCAAGTTGATAGGCGATTTGCTGCGTTGTGAGTTGGGTGTCGGCAAGCAAAGTGAGTGCTTGCTTTCTTTTAGCGAAATCAACGCATTGAGAGTAGCTCATTTGCTTTTCTTGCAGTCGACGTTGCAAGGTGCGTTTGGAGACGCCCAGTTGCCTTGCCGCTTGCTCTAACTTGAGCGCGTAATTACTGTTTTTGATGAACAAGGCGTTCAAAACACTCAGCAATTCTGGCTGTTCAATTGGTTGGTGAGAAAGCAGCAAATAAACATGTTTCACCAGTTCAAACACGCTTGAACTGGTTTTAGAATCTCGCGTTTCCCCTAGAAAAATATCGGCCGCGAGTGGATTGCTGGCTTGAACTTGTATTGATTCACTTAGCTCAAGCGTCTCCAACTGCATTTTGAGCAAGCCAAACACCGACTCCGCCCAATTTGGCATATCGGCTGTTCTGCATTCTACTTGCAGATGGATTTGGGCATCACCATGTTGAAATGTGACGTACAAACGGCGGTCGAATAATGAGACACTTTTACTCCACCAAAGCAGCCCTTCCTGGAGGTTAGGCGCTTCTTTCAACATCATGCATTGCAAGGCCACCAACTTCTCAATGTGCCAATATTCGCCGGCAATTCGAAGGTGATTGTGACCGAGCTTTTTGCACAGAAAGGATGTAATAACGTTATCTTGAGGCTGCATGAGTTGAGTTTGGTTGCGAGCAAACATGCATTATTGCCGAAAAGATGAAGAAATTCAGTGAGAACGCTCAAAGCCTTTCTTATCGTTTTATTTTCAAATTTATTTTGAAAATGTTTTTAATCGAAATCGGTTTTTCCCTTTATCTCATGAGGTTATGCTGTTACACAGCTTAAATTCATTAATTGGAGAACCTCATGGATATCGTACAAGCTGCAAAATCTCGTTACTCAACGAAAGTGTTTGACTCAACGCGCAAGCTATCTCAAGAAAAAATCGACGCAGTTAAAGAGCTGATTCGTTTTAGTCCATCGAGTGTGAACTCCCAGCCTTGGCATTTCATTCTGGCAAGCACAGAAGAAGGCAAACAGCGCATCGCTAAAGCGGCGCAAGAGAATTACGCGTTTAACGCGGCGAAGATTCTCAACGCTTCTCACGTATTGGTGTTTTGTGCGAAAACAGGCATTGATAACGACTACATTGAAGCGCTAATGGTGCAAGAAGAAAAAGATGGTCGATTCCCAACTGAAGAAGCGAAAGCGGCTGTACGCGGTGGTCGTAGCTACTTTGTGAACATGCACCGTTTTGATCTGAAAGATGCAAACCATTGGATGGAGAAACAAGTTTACCTCAACGTGGGTACGTTGCTGTTGGGTGCTTCGACGCTAGCAATTGATGCAGTACCAATTGAAGGGTTTGATCCAAAAGTGCTGGATGAAGAATTTGGCTTGCGTGAAAAAGGTTATACCAGTGTTGTGATCGTGCCGCTTGGCTACCACGCGGAAGATGACTTCAACGCGAAAACGCCAAAGTCTCGCTGGGACGCAGAAACCGTATTCACCGAGATCTAATTCAAGCTTACTTGCAGGTTACGTAGAACCCTGTAATCAATATATAAATCGCAAAAGAGTGATAAAACGATGATCCACTTAGTCGCAGAAGTTAAAGCCTATCCAGACCGTAAGGATCAGGTGGCGAATTTGCTTTCTGGTTTACTAGAGCCAACTCGCAAAGAAGAAGGCTGTTGCCAATACGAGTTGTATCTTGACGAGAAAGTTGAAGGCCTATTTATGTTCCAAGAAATCTGGGCATCGCAAGAGGCCTTGGATAAGCATTTGCAAAGCCCGCACATGGCGACGTTTCTTGAAACATTAGAAGAGAACGATTGGGTTGAATATACCCAGATTCGTCCTCTTCGATTTATCGCCTAATGACAGAAGGTTGCCAGCACGTTGGCGCGTTGCTGGCAGCATTTTTGTTGGATAAAGTCGCGGAAAGTCCGAATCGTTGGCGTTAGTAACCGACGATCGGCGCACACCATGTAGAGCGGCACTGGGCCGCAATCCCACTCTGGTAACACTCGCACCAATCTTCCCTCGATTAAGTCTCGGCTAATGTCCATCAATGATTTATTCGCAATGCCTTTGCCTTTGATCGCTAACCGGTGTGGCAAGTCACTATCGTTGCTCAACAAGTTACCGCTGACCACGATTTGTTCTTTCTCGCTGCCACGCGTGAGCGTCCATTTGTTGTAGACCGAATCCGCGACCATGTAGCACAAGCAGTTGTGTTGCGTTAAATCGGCAGGAGAGGCGAGTTCTGGATGTGTAGCTACGTACTCTGGCGATGCACATAATATCCGTTCGTTTGACCCACATAATGCCAATACGACCAGATTGGAGTCGGCCGGTTCGCCGTAGCGAATCGCAATATCGACAGGCTTGGTGTACATATCCGTCAAGCTATCGGACAGCTCTAGTTTAATGGAAACATTTGGGTAGAGATCGATGAACTCATCCACCCAATCGAGCAACATATTGCGACCAAAATCGGAGGGTGCAGTAATGTGCAGCTGACCAGACAACTCCCCGCGCGCACTTGAGATCTGATCCAACCCCTCTTGCAATGTTGCCAACGCTTGCGTGGTTTTGTCTAAAAACAGTTCGCCCTCTGAGGTTAAACGCAGGCTTCGGGTGGAACGCACAAACAACGGGAAACCGATTTGCCCTTCAAGACGCTTAATCGATGCGCTAATGGCGGCTGGTGTCATGTCCATGCTGTTAGCGGCTTTTGAAAAGCTGCCTTGGCGCGCGGTTTCGACAAAAATATTGAGGTCGTTGAGGGCTTTCATAATGAAAAGGGCTTTTAAGAAGTTTGGGCTACTATAGGGGAGAGTCGTAGGCCAATTCAAGGTTAAAACATTAGGTTGCACGGCGAGTTTGAGTTAGATTAGCGCGAAACTTCACTTTACCGGATCAATAGCATGAGCCAACAGCAGCCGAATAACCCACTTCACGGGTTGAGTTTAGAAAAAATCGTCACCCGACTAGTTGAACACTTTGGTTGGAATGGCCTGTATGAGCGCATTCGAGTGAACTGTTTTAAGAAAGATCCGTCGATCAAATCTTCTCTGAAGTTTTTGCGTAAAACGCAATGGGCAAGAGACAAAGTCGAAGCGCTGTACATCGAGACATTCTGCTAACCGCTCTATAGTCTGCAGCAAGCGGCAAGTAGATTCTTAGTCTCGCTATGGCTCGCTAGAATGACGTAGCTTTTCTTATCGCGTAGGCTAGAAGAGTCGCTCTGCTGTTACGTTTAAAGCGTGATTCAGAATCTACCCTCAGGCTTGTATTGAGTCTATTCATAGCTCTATGGGCCTACAGCAGCGGTAAGTAGATTCTTAGTCTCGCTATGGCTCGCTAGAATGACGTAGCTTTTCTTATCGCGTAGGCTAGAAGAGTCGCGCTGCTGATGCGTCTAAAGCGAGATTCCGGATGGTCACATAGGTTTATCTGGAATCGCTTTTTTAGATGGTTTTGTAGAGGTCAGAGCCAAACTCGAACCGTCATTCTGAACCGCGAGGAACGAGCGTGATTCAGAATCTACCCTCAGATTGTATTGAGTTTATTCATAGCTCTATGGCCTGCAGCAAGCGGTAAGTAGATTCTTAGTCTCGCTATGGCTCGCTAGAATGACGCAGCTTTTCTTATCGCGTCGGCTGGAAGAGTCGCGCTGCTGATGCGTCTCAAGCGAGATTTCGGATGGTCACTTAGGCTTGTCTGGAATCGCTTTTTTAGATGGTTTTGTAGAGGTCAGAGCCAAACTCGAACCGTCATTCTGAACCGCGAGGAACGAGCGTGATTCAGAATCTACCCTCAGATTGTATTGA
>NZ_JAWOTE010000004.1:293781-328160 GCF_033338695.1 Vibrio sp. Vb1166
ACTCGAACCGTCATTCTGAACCGCGAGGAACGAGCGTGATTCAGAATCTACCCTCAGATTGTATTGAGTTTATTCATGGTTCTATGGTCTGCAGCAAGCGGTAAGTAGATTCTTAGTCTCGCTAGAATGACGCAGCTTTTCTTATCGCGTAGGCTGGAAGAGTCGCTCTGCTGATGCGTCTAAAGCGAGATTCCGAGTGACTCACTTAGGTTCTTCTGGAATCGCTTTTTTAGATGGTTTTGTAGAGATCAGAGCCAAACTCGAACCGTCATTCTGAACCGCGAGGAACGAGCGTGATTCAGAATCTACTCTCAGATTGTATTGAGTTTATTCATAGCTTTATGGTCTGCAGCAAGCGGTATGTAGATTCTTAGTCTTGCTTTGGTTCGCTAGAATGACGCAGCTTTTCTTATCGCGTAGGCTGGAAGAGTCGCTCTACTGTTACGTTTAGCGAGGTTTCGAATGATTCACTTTAGGCTCATTAGAATGACGCTAGTTTTCTTATCACGCGGGCTGGAATGGTACCTCAGCATCATTCCCGATAGCTATGAAGAAGCGCTGTCGGGAACCTCGCCTTTAATCTCTCGTTTCTTGCTACTCCAAATGATGCGTACTACCCACGGTTCCTTCCAAGTCTAAAATCGACTGGCGAACGTGATCTGGAATCGCAGCTTTAACGTTGTTCTTAAAATCAAACATCACACCAGTGGCGGTCGCGATGGTCGCAATTTTACCCCACTTCTTACTCAGCACTTGGTACTCCATTGTGATGCGATCTTCTTGCATGTCGATTACGCGAGAACCGACTAATAGCGTGTCTGGGTAAGTAACAGGCAATTTGTAGCGGCATTGAGTCTCGCTCAGTACTGGCCCAATTTGCGAGGTCTGCAGGTCGACCAGCAGGTTAATTTTGTTGAAGTAATCTAAACGTGCGGTCTCGAAGTAGCGAAAATAGACCACGTTATTAACGTGTTGCAGAGCATCCATTTCACCCCATGCGACTTTTATCTCTGTGATAACGGGAAAGTCCTTTAACAGTGTGTCCATTTTTATTGCTCCTTTTTCATCTGCTTTGCCACAAATTGCGACGCGACTTATCACTTTGAGCATTTATTCTAGATGTAATCATTTAATATGTAATAAAATTGTTTTTAAAATGTGAAATGAAATGGTGGTTTGATTATGTAAACTAGAAACTTTACATAATTGAGTTGAAGGCGTAAGTTTAACTAAGAGTAACCAGATAGGAGGTGTCTCATGATTGAACTCAAAGGTTTCAACCTCGCAAGAGTTGAGAAACGCATCGATTGGACAGGTGAGCTGTTCAGTTTGAGAATATCTGGCGCGCCTCTTTCCTTTAAAGCTGGCCAATTCACCAAGCTTGCTTTGCTTGATGATGAAGGTAAGCCGATCAGCCGCGCTTACTCTGTGGTTAATGCGCCAAGCGAGCAATTCGATTGGTTGGAGTTTCTAATAGTAGCCGACCCTCAAGGACAACTTTCTCCACGGCTCCAAAAGCTTAAATCTGGTGATAGCATTTATGTCGGTGCCACCGCACATGGCGATTTAATCCATGATTCTATTCCTAAACAGGCTCATGACCTGTGGCTGCTATCTACAGGTACGGGGATTGGACCGTTTTTGTCGCTGCTGGATGATATAAACTTACCGCCTCACAATGAGCGCATTGTGCTGGTTCATGCCGTTCGTTTCGAAAAAGATCTGGTTTATAAATACCTAATTGAACAGCTTCAGCAACGATATGAAGGCAGATTAAAGTATATACCGATAGTTAGCAGGGAAGTGGTTGATGGTAAATTACAAGGCCGAATTCCTGAACTCATCGAATCGGGTTTACTGTCCAACGCCGCTGATGCGCCATTCTCAGCTCAGCGTAGCTTTGTCATGATGTGTGGGAATCCACAAATGATCAAAGATACCGTGCCCGTTTTACAAGAGCTAGGCTTGGAAAAGTATCGCCATCAAACTGGGGGAAATATCATTTACGAACGTTACTGGTAGCGTTTTGTTAAATTGATACGGTTATGCTCAAGATGTAATGATTACTTTTGAGATACGACCGCGATTTAGTATGTTCTTAGTTGAATATTATGTTGGCAATACCTAAACTGCGCTCACCATTGCGCGTCTGTACACTCAGTCATTCTCGCTTAACCAATTACATTGAGGTGACTGAAGTCCATGTATGCTTTTATCGCGAGCAAGCAACAGAGAATCATTGCTGGTTTTATCGACCTGCTCTTTACGATGGTGGTCGTGTTAATCATCGCATTGAGTATTAACTCTTTTCTTAACGACTTTCAGCTCTCTTTAGCAGATAACCTCACGCTTGTTCGTGAAACTCAGGCGTTTTACTTGCTTTCTTTACCAACGGTTTTAATGATCAACTGGAATGCATTGAGTCATGGGCAAACCATTGGTATGCGCATGATTGGTATTAAAGTTGTAATGAAAAATGATAGTAAGGCAACGAAAGTTACAGCAGGGTTAAGGCTTGTTATTAGCTACTTACTGGAGATGCTCATTCCGGGGATCCCGTTGGTAAATTTGGCATTGTTGTTCTTTCATCCGGAGCGACGTTTGTTGCATGACTTGATCGCCAATACTAAAGTTGTCCAAGTTTCCTAATTTTTTGATCGAAAAAGCCACGTGAAGTGGCTTTTTTAATATCGATAAAGTTAACCAGATTTACTGTTGATTAACATATTTCTTAAAGCGAGCTTTGGTTTCTGCGTCTGCTTTTTGGTACCAGAAGTGCAGCATCTCTTCAGCTGTCGAATCCGCTTTAACCGCAGTTGCTCTCACTTGCTTCATATCCGCAGGAACCTTTGCAGGAAGCGTGACTGGCTGCATGGTCGCTGCGCCAGCAAAAGCCACGGCTGCTGCACCGCCAGCTTGGTTATAATCTTCGATTTCACGTACGTAATCACGACCGATTTGCATACCCGGTTTGAGCAACTTGTCCTGGTCAACCGCGATTGCGTTGCCTGAATCATCAACCAGTTTCCAATCTAAGTCTTTGATCTTCTCTTCCGCATCACGTAGGTTGCGGTATTCTGGCATTTGTAGAGTGAGTTCGGCATTGGTCGCGTCAAATCGTGTAACGATAACATCGCTTTCAACACTTAAACGGTCATTACCTTGGTTGAAGTAAGGGGCGAAACGAAATACGACTTGGTTAAGGCCATCAGGTAACGTCAGTGTTCTTTCAGAGGCGAAAAAACCACCCGAAAGATCTGCTTTTTCACCGTTAGCCGCCAATACTGAAACGTTGTCAGGAACACTCACGGTTACATCTGCGAATGCCATGCCACTCATTGCGAGAGCAAGCGCACAAGTTAAAGGCTTGATCAATTTCATTGTTTTTATCCTAAGCAAATTAGTGGTCATCGAGAGTGCATCGTTCATTGCCCGATTGCAACTCCCAAGTGTAATAAGTATGAAAATTTAACAAGAACGTCATTTTTATCGCATTTATTACGACGAAACTGTGATCCAAATAGAATCAAACCGCTGAAATGCAGCGGTTTGATATCATAAGTTATAGATTAAATTTCTTTCTAACTTATTGATTTATTAAATGCCAGCACCGTGTCCAGGTTCTGATTGGTCATCAGAAGCGTCTTGTTGTTCTGCCATTTCTTCTTGCTGTTGTGCTTTCTCAATGCTCAACCACCAAACAAATAACTCATACCAAATTGCTAGGATAACGGCACCTAAGAACAGACCAACGATGCCGTAGAAAAGCATACCACCGATGGCACCGAGCAGAATCACAGGCATTGGCACGTCGACGCCACGTCCCATTAACATTGGTTTGAACAGGTTTTCAGAAAGAGCCGCAACTACGACCCAAACAGTAAACATGGTTGCTGTTGAGGTGTCTTGGGTCATGTACATGAAGCCAATCACAGGTAGCACTGCGAGCAACGCCGGGAGCTGAGCGATACATAAGATCATTAGAAGCAGTGTGAGTAAACCTGCTGCCGGAACGCCAAATACGAAGAAACCAGCACCGATCAACAGTGCTTGAATCGCCGCTACACCGACTACGCCAAGCAGTACGCTTTTAATTGTCGCTGCGATAAGCGTGGTCCAGCTTTTTGCGTTTTCACCAGCGGTACGAATCGCGATGGTTCTTAGGCCTGATGCCGCAGATTCAGAGTACGTCATGAAACCTGCTGCAATCGCAAGTGACAAGATTGAAAGCAGTAAACTTCCCAATACGCCCCCCAGTGTACCCAGTAAAGATGTGAGTCCTGCCTTTATTTGTGGCATAAAGGTTTGAATCGCTTGCTCAAGATTAGTAGCGAATAGGGTCCACACTTCGTAGAGCTTATCACCCACGATAGGCCAATCCGCTACGGAAGGTTTTGGCCCTGGTATTTTCACTTGACCATTTTGTAGTACTTCAAGCGCGTGCGTTGCACCATCCACAATGGAGCCTGATACCATAACAAGTGGCGTGACAAGGAGGGCAATACCAAGTAAAGCAATGGTTGTGGCTGCCAGACCTCTGCGACCACCATATACACGCTGCAATTTTTGGGTAAGCGGCATTAAAGCGACGGCTATAATAGCGCCCCAAATAACCGGAAGTATGAAGGGTTTGATGATGTCGTACGTAAACATCAGCAAGACAAAGATCAAGCCAATGCGTATTGCTGATTCCACCATATTACTGATGAAAAGCTTACTGTCGATTTTTACCGATTGTTTATCCATTTTTGTTTACCTGATGATCAATGTTAGAACTGACGAGACTTGAAACAACAATCGCCATATAAAAAACACCTGTGATGGCCTCTAAATACACCACGACTTGAGCCAGTGGTGTTAGAGGACTAATGTCGCCATAACCGAGCGTGGTTAAGGTAACGAAACTGAAATACGCTGCATTGGAGAAGTTCTGCCCCCAAGAAATCGCTTCCATACCGGTAAAGGCTTCAGGCGAAAACTCAAGCAGAATGAGGTAGGCAATCGCCCACATCAGACCAAGTAGCAAGAAAAGCGCTACCGAGCCAATGACTTTGTTGCTGTTGACATGGCCGGTGAAAAGAATCTGTCTTGCGATGGATTTAAAAGTGCCGAAAAAGAACGCAAAGGTGAGGGCAAGCATCACCACATTCATCTCTCTGATGTTGAAAACGGTCTTGATCACAATCACAAGAACCCAAACACCAAACAGGCTGTAGAGGAAACGAGACCAGGTTTTGTCAAAGCGAAGGCTCGCAAAACAGACGATAAACGTCAGAACCGTGAAAGCCTGAAGTATGTGTTCAATCGTCCCTTCACCTACGACTTGTGCCATCGCACTCCCTAGCAACAAAATCACTAGTGCTAAGGTTAGATAGAAGAAGTTGTTTTCTTCATTAATATTTTTGAGGTTTTTACCAATGACCATGGCTCTTCTCACTTAGTTATTGTTCACTTTCTGCGGATGACTCTTTCATCACCATGATGGACGCAGAAAGCCCGAATCGAAGATCAACATCTTCAGGAAGTTCTTGTAGGGAGATTCGCACCGGAATACGTTGTGCTAGGCGAATCCACTGAAAAACAGGGTTTACGTTTGGAAGAAGGTTGTAGCCGACCGTGCCGTCTTTGGGCGCAATACCCCAACCAATCGAGTCAACCGTCGCGTCAATTGGCGTGTCTGGGTGAGACATCAAAGTGACACGCGCTTGGCTGCCAGGTTCGATTTGCGCAAGTTGGTTTTCACGGAAGAAACCAAATACCCAAAAGCTGTTTTTGTCGATCAGTGCGAGCAGTGGTTGGTTTGCGACCGCTTGCGTACCGTTTCTAATATCGAGGTTAGATACAAAACCATCGACGGTCGCATAAACTTTGGTAAAGCTGAGATTAAGGCGTGCTGATTTTAGTTGCTCTTCTGCAGATTTGATTTGCAGTAGCGATTCTTCGTAAGCGATTTCACGACGAATTAGATCCTTGTGAGAAACCGCGCCGCGGTCTTTCGCGCGAATATCTTTAAGGCGGTCGTATTCGATTTTTTTACCGCGAGAGCTAACAATGGAGCGCTCCAGCGCTACTTCGGCTTGAGACAAAGCAACTTCGTAAGTCGCAGGGTCGATTTCAAACAGTAAATCCCCCGTTTTTACTTCTTGGTTGTCTTGCACTGCGACATTTACAATTGGGCCTGATACGCGAGGAGCCACTTTGATGACGTTAGCACGCACTTGCCCATCTCGTGTCCATGGGTTATTAAAGTATTCCTCAAACTTTTGATAGCCGAGCCAAGCTGCGCCACCAAGAATGACAAGATTGAGTGCGATTACGAATAGTTTTTTCATCTTGTTTGGCACCTAAAATTGAATATAAAAGCTGTCGATGGCCACCACATAACCGACCATGATGGCAATAAACGTCAGAGACGGAAAAGCGATGAAGCGAGACAAACGTGTCTTGTTCAATATCATCACCGTTATCCACGTGGACGTGACGGCGAGAAAGAGCACGAGTAGCGTAGGAGAAAAGTAAACGTCTCCCCAAGAAAGTTCATGAGGCATTAGAGATCCTCCGTTTTGTTCTTATCGCCGTTTTCCGTCGGTGTTTCGATAGGCAAAGGCGGCAATACGCGGTTTTCTTCATTTAAATAACTTCCCCAGTCAGTGCGCTCTGTCATCTGCGTGGCAATCGATTCACTGATGAAAGGTTTGCCTGTTTGGGTTTGCCAGCCTCCACCGAGGGCTTTGTAGAGCGCGACAACTTGGTTCGCAACATTACCTTTGATCGTTGCGTAGCTGTCTTCTGCGCGGGTCATTTTTTCTACCGAGTTAAGCAGACGTTCGAATGAAATTTGTCCGTTTTCGTACTGTGTCATGGATATGTTGAACGCACGAATGGAAGAGTTGACCGATTGCAAGCGTAAATCTTTTTGCTGCAAATACAGGTCATATGCTTCGATTGCATTGGTGACTTCATTAACGGCTTGCAGTACCTTTTTGTTGTAGTTCGTCAGCGTTTCTTGGAAGCGAGCATCTTCGAAACGAATGTTATTTTTCACGCGTCCGTATTGGAAAATGTTCCAACTGAACGTTGGGCCAACCACCATGGTGAGCGAATCGCTAAAACTGAAACTGCTGCCATCGGGAACCGTACTGTCGATACCGATGGAACCGAACAACGAAAAGCTTGGGTACAGAGCGGTTTCTGCCACGCCAATCTGCGCACTTTGAGCGCGAGCTTGCATCTCAGAGACTTGCAAATCCGGACGTCGCATCACTAAGTTAGCATCCACTTGCGTATCCAAAAGCGGTGGACGTGGCACAATGGAACGCTCGTCGGTGCCCGATAGCGCCGATTTTCTGCCCGTCGATTTGAACTGGGCTTCGTACTCAGCGATTTGCTTGTGCATCCCATCCGACTGTAGCAGTCGATCTACTTCTTCTGGTAACAGACCCAGTAGCAAAGCCAACACAGTACGTGATTGCTTCATTGCCACTTCGAGGCTCGGTAGCGCTGCTTTGGTGGTGTAGAGTTGGTTTTTAGCTTGTTGAACGTCCAATTCTGTAACGTTGCCAGAGTCGAACTGCACCTGAGTAATACGTACGACACGCTCTTGAATCTCTATGTTGCGGCGAGACAGCAAAATACGTTCTTGGAATGTGCGATAGTTGATGTAATTGCGCGCCACTTCGGCGGTTATAGTGACCATGATGTCGTGATACGATGCGATGGATGCGTAGTAACCCGCTTCTGCCGACTCAATACCGCGAGCATACTTGCCCCAAACATCCATTTCCCAAGCAGCATCAAACGACAAAGTGGCGTTATTCACGCCCTGATCATTTACGTAGGCACGCGCTAGGTTTCCTGACACGGTTTGAACTTGTGGGTATTGCAAGCCAGTCGAAATACCAAGCAATGAACGTGCTTGGACAATTCGTAGCCCTGCGGCTTCTAAATCGAGGTTTTGTTTGCTCGCCAACTCAACCAGCTGATTAAGAGTTGAGTCATTAAATTGCTGCCACCATTGTTGTAGCTGTTGCTCTGATTGCTGCGTATCTTTGGCTGCTTTTTGCACCGACCAGTCACTTGGCAGTGGCGCCTGCTTTGGATGAACATAATCTGGTCCTACCGTGGTACACGCACTGAGTCCGAGCAAAGAAAGTATGGCGAGGCTTGGTTTGGTTAGTTTTGGAAGCATCATATCCCCACCTTTAAAAACGCTTCTGTTGTAAGTTCACCCAATCGATATCCTCGTAGGTTTGCTTGCAATGCTTGATTGCTTCGAACACGTTCCGTTTTAAATTCAGCAAGATATAAAAACCGGCTATCTCTGAATAAGCGTAGTCAGATAAATCCAACTCACTAAAAAAATCTTCCAGTTTATCTTCGAATGTTTGATAATCCTGACTGTATTGGTCGAATACGGAGTCGAGTTCTTGTGTTGCTTGATGGCTGGCTAAAGCGCCCGCCATCAAAGGAATGATGGAATCGCGGTGCTGTTGGCGAAGCTGAGTAATTAGTGGATTGGTCATCAACTTTTTCTCGGCGGCCATTAAGATGTTGATGTGATTACTGAGTACATCACACGCTTTGCTAAACGCGCCGATCGCTTCTGGCGTGGTTTTATCAAAGTGTTTGTGGTTGATTTTCGAACCCCACACTTTGAGCTTTTTCGATGAGACATTGAGCGTCACCAAGTGCAAGGCCCGTTTGAGCGGCGTAACAACCGAGCTGGACTGCTGTTGATAGGTAGTGAAGAGCTCTCGGGTATGTCGGAAGTAGCGTTCTTTTATGGTCAAAAAGAGGTGTTCTGGTCGTGAGCTAAACGGGAAGTAGTGCGCGAAAATAATCATGAACACCACCATGTAAAACAACAGCATGATCGTCATGAGGATCCCGAAGTGATAGAACATGTTGTTATCTAAACCGAGAACAAACAAGCCCACCATGTAGAAAATCGTCACTGGCCCGTTAAACAGATAAAAACCGATAAAGGTGTAGATAAAGATAAACAGGCCAAGTTCTAATCCGAGATCCAATTGCGGAAGGATGAAGACGTAAGAAGGTACCGCGAACAAGAAGCCGAAAGTGAACAGCACAAGCAACAAAATTGGGTGCACAGGCACGAACGACAGCAAAGACATAAACATGGTCGAGAAGACCACGAATGAGTAGCCGCCTGGTGGATTGAAGTAAATCCAAATCAGTCCTGCAACCCAATAGGTAACAAAGGTTTTGACCGCAGTTTTAAAGTTTTCTGCGTCCCACCATAGAAACTTGCCTTTCGGTTTCGGTAGTGGCACGTCAAAGGAGACATTATTCGTCACAGAGTCAATACAGCTAATGCTCTCAGCTAAACGTGACAAGTTTTGATGCATCAGTTCCAATAGGTGACCAAGCGTAAGCGCAGAGCCTTTCTCTAGGTGCGCTGCGTCCTCAAGCAACGCTTGGTTGTATTTGACTTTGAATTCCTGAGCACGATAAGCGGGTTCTTTTTCGTCCCAGACTTGTTGGCAGGTATCAAATAGCGCGTCAATTTCCGCCACGGCTTGATCAAAGTTGCTGATGCTTTCACGGTCTTGCTGGTGGCTAAAGTGGCTGTGCGCCGCGACGGTCAATTGTTGCGTTACTTGCTTGTTCAAATGAACCGCCAAGCGCCACTCTTTCATGTAGGCCGATACGTCACTGCATTCCACACTGACCGTAGCAAAGCGCTGTTCGAGCGCATTTTGAGCGGCAAACATCTGTTCGATGAGAGTGTCCACGCTAGGTTGTGGCTCTTCAGCTTCTGGATTTTCTTCTCCGCCTTCTTGAGGAGAGATTTGCCCTGCCGATTTTTGCTCGAAATTTTGCAAGATAGCGGTGAACAACGCGCGTTGTGCTTGGTTGAGTTGTTCGATGAGCTGCCTTAGGTTTTGTTCTGTTTTGGTCGGGAATAAGAAAGTCCCCACGAGTGTGTAAACCACCACCCCAAACACCGTCATATAGGCGCGGTCAACGCCATAAAGAAACGCACCCTCTGCGTCACCGCCATTGGACATCATCAACGTCATCACACCGGTCAGCATGAGTAGCGTAGGATCTTTTTGATAGGCATTACGGAAGTAAAAAATGAATGAGACCACAACCGACACGCTCAGCATGTACAGCAAGCGGTCTTGAGCAAACAACCCCACCAGTAACAAGCCAACCACGGCACCAACCAATGTACCTAACACGCGTAAGGTACCTTTGGCGAGTGATTCACGACGACTGCCTGTCGATGCAATCAGCATTACAGTAGTTGCGGCCGTCGATGCTTGCGGCCAACCCATGGCAAACGGGATCAGATAAGCCAGAGTCAGGCTAAGCGATACTTTAATAGCGAATTTTATTTTGTCGTTCATAGTGTCAAAGTTTGCTCAGGCTTATCGTTATAAGTTGATGAATTTCTTATATGAATAATCAGAATCTTGTTCTGAATAAATTCGGGGGGCGGAATATAGCGGGTGAAAAAGTGTGCTTTGTAAACCCTTTGTCAAAACAAAAAGTGCGTATTTGGCTTGATCTCGTGCTAGCCCTTGGCGTTATTGGTGAAACGCCTAAAACGAGCAAACTCGCGATCTGTGATGATTCTCACTTTTGAAACAAAATCGTTGCATTGTGTGAGCCAATTCTCACCTTATATTCTTCGCCTGGTACCAAAGCAGACCACTTGTACCATCTGCAATGAGCTTTACTGCTTTAAAAAGCATAGATGATGAATGGGTATTTGAGAGGGAAAGTTATTACTTTTTATCGGCTTGCCGATTGTTCGTTTGTTTTTTTGGATCGAGATAAAAAAACCAAAGCGATCCCACCAAGAATGATGCCGCTGGTTAAAAGAGTATGCAGTGAAAGAGGCTCGTGGAGTACGATGCTGCCGAGTAGTAAAGCAATGGCTGGCACGGAAAGTTGGCTGACGGCGGCTTGAAGTAAAGAGAGCTTACGTACGACTTGGTACCAAAGTGTATAACCAAGGCCAGAGGCAATGGCACCAGATGCGATAGCGAGCAACACTCCGCTCAAAGAAAGTTGGATTGAGGACAAGATTAATGGCGAAAGGAGCACGCCAATTATTGATGCAGCGATGAATCCCCACGTGATGCCACTACTTGGAGAAGGCGCTTGTTTACCGAGCGCAGTAAACGCAGCCCAACAAACGCCAGAAATCAACATAAGAAGTGCAGAGCTAATATCGGGGCGAGTGGCAGATGGCAACATCAACCAAACAAATCCAACAATTGAAAGACCGATACCGATGACTTCGAGAAACTGAAAGCGCTCACCTTGCCACCAATAGATTGCCAGTAATGTAAGTTGCACGGCACCAAACAAAAGCAAAGCACCAGTTCCTGTCGCCAGTTGTAAGTACGCGAAAGAGAAAAGGGCAGCGTAACCAAATAACGCCACGCCAGCAAAAAAGCGAAAGCGAGAAGTTGGCCGATCGGTTTTCCACTGACCTCTCACGACAAGCATTGCGATTAAGATAACAGCGCCGGATATCAATCGAATGAGCGTGAAGCTTCCTGCATCAATTAACCCTTCTGCCAAGGCAAGTCGGCACAATAATGAATTAGCAGCGAACGCCAGCATTGCAATAGCAGTGAGTAAAAAGGTCGACATCCTTGATCCTTAGCGTGTAAATGAACAGCTAGTGTAGATCCAAAAGAACATTTTTATTAGTTGATAAAGTGATTAGTTATAGCTATCAGAGCAAGAAAGTCATTAAAAATAACCAGATAAAACCTGACCTTAGCCTGAGTCTTACTGTGGTTGGGAAGGTTGTTTGTACAATGACTTAATGGTGTTTTTCAACCATAGCAATTTGGGATTGTACGCATTGCGTTTATGCCAAATCATGGTAAATGGAATCAGTAACTTGTCTTGTTGAGCTTGGTCTAATGGAATTGGCAAGCACACCAAATCGAGATGCAGCTTTTCTGTGTAACTTTTGCAATAGTGCGGCGCGGTGGTGATCATGTCATGCGTCGGCTGCGCTGCCATAAAAAGGGATTGCTCAAAGTTGGACATCGTCAGCCCGATAGAGCGCTGTAGCCCTAGTTCCGTTAATACTTCATCCAACGCCCAAGTTTCACTTTTTTCCCAAACAATATTGATGTGTTGGTAGCTCAGAAAGGTCTCGAGATTCCACTCTTGCTGTAATGCCGGATGATCTTTATGTAAATACACCATCGGCAGGTCAAAAAATAGAATCTCAAAATCCAAGAAATACGGCAGAAGATCCAACGACTCTTTCGATCTCGGGTGACTTTCTCGGCCGGTAAAACCGATATCCGCCTCGCCTCGAATGATGGCGTCGAGTGAATCGTAATCCCAGTTACTGGTTTTTACTTTCGCTTCAGGGTATCGCTGGTGGATAGCGACGATGAGTCTGTCCAGCACTGTGAGCACTAATGGCGACTCAATCGTGATATCAAAACGCACTCCTTTAGGCGTAATATCGCTGCGTTTTTCTGCAATCTGGCTGCCAATTTGCAGCCATTCTGCAAGATCTTGCTCCATGCTTTGCGCCAAAGGCGTTGGTGCAAGACCTTTAGGTGTTTTGACAAACAAAGGATCATCGAACCAATGACGAAGTTTGTTGAGCGACTTACTTACGGTAGAGGGCGTAACGTTCAGCTTTTTCGAGGTTTTCGAGACGCTTTGCTCTTGCAACAATAATTGCAGAGTGAACAGTAAGTTTAAATCAAGTCGCGCTAGGGATTTCTTCATAATGGGTATCGTGAACAGGCTTTGGAATCAATAGTATTAGAGCAAGGCTGATTACGCTACCTAGCACTAAGATAAACACCAACATATTCAGTGCAGTAACGCCGATGAAACCCATAAACCAAATATAGAACGCGGAACTACAAACTTGAGCAATGCCCAGTAACGAGCTCGCCACGCCAGCTTGTTGAGAGAATGGGCTGAGCGCTTGGCTCATGGCCAAGCCAAAGCCACAAGCGAAGCCTGCGCAAATCAGCCCAAGTCCGAACACATAGTAAAAAGGTTGTCCATCATGGAAATGGGCTGCACTGAGCACGATGGCTGAACAAACGAGCAATACTTGAGAGCTCATCATTAAGGTTCGCTGCTTGAAAATCCCCAATGCCAATGGCGCCGAGAACGAAATCAACATACTGATCGTCGCAGTCCCCGCCATGATGGAAGAATAGCCACCGCGATCAAAACCAAGCATGCTCATCACGACAATTGGTGAAGCGTTAACAAAGGTCAGAATGGTGGTCACTCCAAGTGCAGTAATGATCAGCCTACTGATAAAAAATCGCTCGAAGAAAGTCTCTTGATGGCTCTCTGGCGCTGTCTGTTCTTCACCTTGTTGGCTGGGTAGTGATTCCTTGAGAACAAAAATGGCCAATACACTGACGAGAATGCCCATTCCTGCCATTGTGGTAAACAAACTCGGCCAAGGAAATTTCAGCATAATCAAGTGACCAATCACGGGTGCGATCACTGGAATGATACAGGTGATGCCATTGAGCATCGACAATACTTTCGCGCGGCGTTCATCGTCTAACGTGTCGCGTAAAATCGCGAACGCGACGACATAGCAAGATCCAGCACCGACGCCTTGGCAAAAGCGAGCAATCAAGAAAGTGTTTGGTTGTTCAGCCATCCCGCCGAGAAAAGATGCGAGCACGAAGATCATCGCGCCGACGACGGCAACAGGCTTTCGTCCCACAGAGTCTGCAATTTTTCCCGCGAATAACATCGTGGTAGCCATGCCAGCTAAATAGATCGAAAACGCAATATGCAACTGAGATTCACTGGCGTTGAGATCTGACGCAATTTGAGGCAAACCAACAAGATACAAATCAATGGCAGTAGGGTAGAGTAAGACGAGTGCAAAACTGCAAAGTAAAAAACGGGACATGGAAACCTCTCTATCGAATGGCGAGGATAATAGAGTGCTAAACGTTTGCCTGCGAGTGGGAAATACGACACCAGGTATTTCTATTTACGACATACCCTGTATGAATTGAGCATAAAAACAACAAGGAAGATTATGATTACCATTGAAAAGTATTCGCCTGAGCGACATGAACAAACTTGCGAACTTAGTGTGCTAGAAGAGCAATCGCAGTTTACGGTCGCGGATGTGGGTGAAATGCTTACGCGTCTTGAACCTACAGAACTTCCGCATCTGATTTTGACAGACGATGATGTGGTTGGCTTTTTTCTATTTGATGCTGCTTACAGCGAGAAATACGATTTTTGCCCGAAAAACAGTTTAGGCGTACGTGCTTTGCTGGTGGATCACCGTCATCAAGGCAAAGGCATCGCCAAGCAAGCCATTCAACAGTTTGCCGATTTCGCCAAACGCCATTATCCCGAGTTTGATGCGCTTTATCTCACTGTGAATTGCCGCAACATACCCGCTTATCAGTGCTATTTAAAATCAGGGTTTGAAGATACCAATGAGCTTTACCACGGCGGCCCCGTTGGACCGCAACACATTATGAGACAGCCGCTTTAGCTAGGAAAAACCAAGGATGGAAAGATGAGGATTGAAATCGACAATTTAGAACGGCTGCAAGTGATAGCGCTGTTGGAAGGACATTTACAGGACATGTACGCCACGTCACCACCAGAAAGCGTGCATGCGTTAGATTTAGATAAGCTCAAAGCGCCAGAAGTGACATTTTGGACCGGATGGAAAGGTGAGCAACTGCTTGGGTGTGCAGCGATTAAAGAGTTGGATGACCAACACGCGGAGCTGAAATCCATGCGCACCACGCTTACGGCAAGAAACCAAGGTGTGGCATCTCAATTATTGATTCATGTGATTGAGCAAGCGAAGCAAAAAGGTTTGCAGCGCTTGAGTTTAGAAACGGGCTCGATGGAGTTTTTTAAACCAGCGCGCCTGTTGTATGAAAAGCATGGCTTTGTGTACTGCGAGCCGTTCGGGGATTACGAACTCGATCCGAACAGTCAATTCATGACCCTAGAACTGAGTTAGGGCCATGAATTTTTAGAAGCTAAATCCAATCGATTTAGAAATTCAGATTCAAGTTGATGGTTGGCGACAAGAGGCTTGAACGCTCGTCAGCCAATCGCTTTCTCTTCTCTTTCAGTCTCTTGGCATTATCTTTGTCTGGATTGCCATCAAGCTGATTATCGATGACCGAGATTTCAGTATCGATTTGTTGGATGCGTTGCTGGCGTTGATATTCTTGATGACCTAACTGGTAGTTCTCAATAAACTCTTTGCTGCTGCATACACCGTAATATTCTTTGCCTTCGATACCGACAGTGTACCCATTGTCTGGTGAGCAATATTGGATAGTGCCTTTATCAAAGCCTTCTTTCCATTTCGCTCGGTCGGGTGTCACACCCGCTTCACCACAGTCTTCGGTATAGCTATTGATAATGTTTGGATCGTTGCCGTCTCGGCCATCTTGATAACCTACGTTGTACCAGTTTGCCGTTTTGCACTCATCCGGAGACATGCTGGCGCAACCTGAGAGCAAAGTCAGTAAAGCCAGGGGGATTAGCGCTCTTTTCATCAGTGACTGTCCTTTAAATAAAATCGAATTGATAACTTGAGTTTAAAATGAACACTGTTCATATCAATGGTTGAAATCATTGTATTCACAATTATGGTGACTCATTAATCTAAGTGATAAATTTATTATGCTGAATAGAAGTGTGTTTGATTAGTATTATCCACGAACTGCGCCTTTGCTGCATCAATCCACTAGCCTTGGCCCCAAATTAAGTGATAATACCAACATAAAGATAAACACCGTCAATGAGGCTAAGACATTGAGCGAACAACCCACCGTCCTTATTATCGAGGATGAATCTGCTATCGCAGAGAACCTGATTCATGTATTAGAGATGGATGGCTACCACGCAGAGTGGTTTACAACAGCAGGAGAGGGCTTAGCTTTTTTGCAGCACAACTCCGCAGCGTTACTTGTCTTAGACGTAGGCTTACCGGATGGCAATGGTTTTGAATTATGCAAAACCATCCGTGAGTTTTCTGATATTCCCATAATCTTTCTCACCGCAAGAAGCGATGAAATTGATCGCGTAGTCGGTTTGGAAATTGGCGCGGATGATTACGTGACTAAGCCATTTAGCCCGCGCGAAATGTTGGCTCGCATTAAACTTCGAATCAAAGCTAAAGCGCCAATGATGGAGGACAAACCAGAGCCTGTAGCTGTTCCAGAACAACCTCATTTGAACCATGATTTAGTTGCGCAGAACTTCGACTACGGTGTTGGCGGGCAAATGCTTGGGTTAACTGCGGTCGAATTTAAGATTCTCGATAAACTGATTTCTGTCTCTTCCAATGTATTGAGCCGAGAGCAACTTATGGTCGCTGCTGACATGGCGCCGGAAGCTGCGTACGAGCGCAATATTGATACCCACATCAAAGCCATTCGCCATAAGTTGAAGCCGTTTGAGATGTCTGAACGCATCTGTACCAAGCGTGGCTTTGGTTACTTTTACTGCATTAAAGGTGAATGATGAATCGCTGGCCGAAGATCCCTCTTGGACTCAGACTGTTTTTTCTCTACTTCATCTTAGTCGGAATGACGGCTTACATGGTGAGCAAAACGGTCGTCCAAGAACTTAAGCCAACCGTGCGTCAAACCACCGAAGAGACGCTGGTGGATATGGCGAACTTGCTTGCAGTATTGGCAGAAGAAGATGTTGCGAACGGAAAGTTGTCTGAAAGTCGCTTCTCCAAACTACTAGCGGCTTATGGGCAGCGAGAGCCTCAAGCGCGCATTTGGGAAATTGGCAAAAAAGCGATTAACCATCGAATTTACATTACCGATAAACAAGGCATTGTGATTGCGGATTCTTGGCAGCAAGACGTAGGCAAAGACTACTCGCAATGGAACGATGTATATCTCACGTTGCGTGGTCAATACGGCGCGCGCAGTACCATCGAAGACCCGAAAGATCCGCTCTCAACCGTTATGCACGTGGCTGCGCCCATTTACCACAAAGGTGAAATCATTGGCAGCGTGACGGTGGCAAAACCCAATCGCTCAGTACAACCCTTCATCGATCTTTCTAAACGCAATGTGCTGTTTTGGATGGTGTGGATGAGTGGTTTAGTGCTATTGGCAGGGGCATTGTTTGCTTGGCGAATTCACTCAGCACTGAACAAGCTAGAAGACTACGCGACCAAAATGGGTGAAGGTGAAAAGGTCTCTAAGCCGACATTTCGTATCTTTTATGAGTACGGCACGCTAAGCGACGCATTAGAGAAGATGCGCAATCAACTCGATGGTAAACAATATGTGGAAGAGTACGTACAGACGCTGACTCATGAGCTGAAAAGCCCGTTATCAGCGATTAAAGGCGCGAGTGAAATATTGCAAATGCCGTTGCCTGAAGAAAAGGTCACGCGCTTTGCTGGCAACATTGAGCGAGAAAGCGATCGCATGCAGTCATTGATTGATAAGTTGCTAGAACTTGCTCGTCTTGAAAAGCGCCCTGAACTAGAACAAGTTCAAGCTATCTCGCTAAAACAAATGGTCAATGAAGTGGTTGAATCGGCGGATGCGCGCTTGAGTGCTAAGTCGGTCACTGCCAACATCCAAATTGATGACCATCTCTCCGTGCTTGGTGATGCCTTCTTACTGAAACAAGCCGTTTTTAACTTGATGGACAATGCGCTGGATTTTGTTGATTCAGAGGGACGCATTGAATGGAAAACTGAGGTCACGAAAGAGAAAGTGTGCCTGTCGATTTTCAATTCAGGTCCTCACATTCCTAACTATGCGATGCCTCGTTTGACCGAGCGCTTTTATTCCCTCGCTCGGAAAAATGGTGTTAAGAGCACTGGGCTTGGGCTTAATTTTGTTGAGCAAGGGATCAAGCTGCACAAAGGTCAGTTGCAAGTAGAAAACGTCGATTCTGGCGTGAAAGTGACCCTGATTTTACCAACTCCATAGAAACTCCACATTAGCTCCATTCGTTCTCCAAATTGCTGATTTAGATTACTCCCATCAGCAAATGGAGAATGAAACATGAAAAAGATCCTCAATAACCAACTCGGCACAAAGTTCGCCTTCGTGCTGTTTTTGTTTGTCTTACTGCAAATCCCGCTTTCAATGGTCACAGGGCTGATCTCAGAACGCTCATATCGCCAAGATGAAGTCAGAAACGACATCGCACGCAGCAGCAGCGGCGAACAGCGCATCATTGGTCCATTCATCATGGTTAACTACACCGAAACCAGTTACCGAGATGACAAAGTACAGATTAAAGAGCGTCGTAAATTCCTCCTACCTAGCACTTTTGATATGAGCGCGAATCTGGACAGTTTTGAAAAGTACCGAGGCATTTACCGTGCGCGTTTATACAAAGCACAAGTGGCGCTGAAAGGTACTTTTGATGCAGACGATCTCTCGGCATTGCAGGGGCTTGATATTGAAAACATGAGCCTAGTGGTTGGCATTGAAGACAGCCGTGGATTGATTCGTTTGGATGACATGACCATGGCGAGCTCTGATATCGACGTCGCACCGGGAACGGGGTTAAATCAGTTACCACAAGGCTTCCACAGTGATCTGACACTTGCAGACCTAAACCCAGCACAACCTTTGGCTTTCGATCTTAACTTCTTGCTGCAAGGGATGGCTCAGCTTCAAGTCACACCAATCGGCAGTCAAACAACGGTTGAGCTCTCTTCAACATGGGCTCATCCAAGCTTTATCGGTGATTACTTACCAGTGTCGTCAGAGGTATCCGAAGATGGATTTAATGCACAGTGGGCGAGCAATAATTTCTCTACCAATATCGCGCAGCTGTTCCAAAGCTGTTTGTCATCGAGTCACGCTTGTCACGAGCTTGAACAGCGACAAATGGGCGTAGATTTGATTGATCCCGTGGACCACTATTTGAAATCCCACCGAGCTGTGAACTATTCACTATTGGTTATCACATTAGTGTTTGCGAGTTTCTTCTTACTGGAGCTGTTCCAAGCGCGTCCGGTTCACCCAGTGCAATACGGCTTTATTGGTCTGGCTTTAGCACTTTTCTATCTATTGCTGATTTCGATGAGTGAACACCTCGGCTTTAACTGGGCATATGTGGTGTCAGCAGTCGCATCGACGGGGCTTTTAAGTGTTTACGTGAGCGGTATGTTGAGCAACACCAAACACGGCGCGATCTTCGGAGCGTGTTTGCTCACTCTCTACGGATTACTGTTTGGCTTGCTACAAGCAGAAAGCTACGCATTGGTTATGGGGACATTGCTGTGTTTCGCGATTTTGAGCTTCACTATGGTCATTACACGCAACATCGACTGGTACGCACGAAATAAGAAAGCGGAAGAAAGTGCAAAGGCGAATCATGAAGACGTTTAAGCGAGCAACTCTCACTGGTCAGCCAAGTGATATGGTGGAAGAGACGTCCGCTATCCACCTGCGATTTTCTGCAAAAAACGGACTCAAAAGCTTGGTGTGTTTTATCGCATTGGTCGTTATTGCGCTCTATGTTCGAGACAGCTTTATTCGTCCGACATTTGGTGATGTTCTGGTTGTGGTTTGGCTCTACTACTCTCTTGCAAGCTTGTTTTCCATGCCCGTTAACTGGCTGGTTTCACTGGTGGTGTTGATTGCTTTTGCTGTTGAGTTAGGGCAACTGTTACAGGTTGTAGTTTGGCTTGGTATCGAATCTTCATCGCCTCTGGCTGTGATTTTGGGCGCCACATTTGATTGGAAAGATCTGCTGGCTTATTGCATCGGAGGTCTACTGTGTTGTTGGATAGAAAAGAAATGAAAACCGAGATGAAAGCTATTGCGATACCAAACCGACTCCGCAATTCCAAACGAGGTATTCGTAAGAGGTTCAAAATCAGTTTACTCAAGCGCGTGTACCTGTGGTCACTGACCAACAGAGAACTGCTGTAAACCTCACCTGTTTATATGAAATACAAAAGGGAACCTTAAGTTCACCGGCGCACAGGGTGAGTTAAGATTCCCTTTATTAATAGGGTCTATTGAGCTTTCAAGCTGATTTTTGCAGCTGTTTGTGGGTAATTTATATGAGGCAGAGACATTTGAAATGTAGTTGGTGTAACTGATAAGCCGGTAATGAAGTAGAAATGAACCACAAACGCTGCCCGAAGGGTTCGGCTAAAAGCGTTTTACTCTTTGTTGAGAGGTAATTGCTTAGAATGACTAGGCGGCAAACCTCTCGCCGCGATTAAAACGCTTTTATCTCGAACAAAATTTAACCATGAAAGTTCAATAGACCCTAACTAAGACATCTAGCTGCTACTTTTAATTAGCTTTCAAATGAAAGTTTCTCGCCGAACGTCTCTTTCCAGTCTTTATCGAACTGTTCAACTGCTGGTTTTACTGCTGGGTGAGCGAACATTTGTGCCGCCACATCGGTTGGCAATGTAATGGCTTCGATGCCTAGTTTCATCACCTCCATCGCTTGTTGAGTGTTTTTGAAACTGGCTGCCAAAATCTTCGCTGGTAGTTGGTTTTGATCGAGCAACAATTGAAGATCCGCGACCACTTCAACACCGTTGCCGTTCATCGCATCAATGCGGTTTACGTAAGGTGCTAGGTAGTCTGCACCGCACAGTGCTGCAAGGAAGCCTTGTTGAGCTGAATAGATAGCGGTAGCAAGAACCTGAATTCCCTCTTCTTTCATTAGCTTAATTGCTGCTAAGCCCGTTTCTGTTGCTGGCACTTTTACCACCATATCGTAAGGAAATTCATTAAGTTGGCGCGCTTCTGCCAGCATGCCTTCGACGGTTGAACTCACGACTTGAGCATGAAAGCGAGGTGTCCCGCCAAGTGCTTCTTGCATGCCTGCTAGGGTTTCATTCAGTCCCTGCTTTGACTTCGCCAAAATGCTTGGGTTTGTCGTCACGCCTTTTAGCGGTAGGCACTGGTTAAAGCGTTTTACTTCTGCCACATCAGCAGTATCTAAATAAAGTTCAATCATGGTTTCTACCTTAAACAAAATCTTCGTTTTGATGATGGGATCACTATAGATCTGACAATCGAACGAGATCTTGATTTTGATCAATTGAAATTTCATTTGAAGCCATAATAATTTCATTAAATGAAAGTCAAGTGAAACTTGTAAACGCTCAAATGAAGCTTTCAGTTAGAAAACACAAAAGCTGTTCATAAGACTCAACGAGCAAAAGAAACGAATTAGGTACACAGCAGTAGCACAAACCAAGAGGCAAGCAGAGATGTATTTCAATATCCAACGATTCTCTACCCATGATGGCGATGGCATTCGTTCCATTCTTTTTCTTAAAGGATGCAGCTTGTCTTGCCCTTGGTGTCAAAACCCAGAAAGCCGCAGCGAAAAGCATTCACTCTTATTTGATCAGCGAAGTTGTATGGAAGGTTGCCAGCTGTGCGTTTCTGCTTATCAAGCCACAACTCAATCTACAGCGGGTAGTGAAATGATGGGTGATGGTATTCAACGTATCGACAACCAGATCATCATCAATCGCAAAGCCATCAAAGAAGACCAACTGATCGCGCTGCGAGACGTCTGTCCTACGCAAGCACTGACTGTCTGCGGTGAAGAGGCGAAATCAGACATGTTGTTCGACACCTTAATGAAAGACAAACCTTTCTATGACCAAAGCCAAGGTGGCGTGACATTCTCCGGTGGTGAGCCACTCATGCAAGCGGATTTGGTGGCAGAACTCGCACAGCGTCTGCATGACAACCAAGTCTCGACTGCGATTGAATCGTGCATGCATGTGCCGTGGAAGAACGTCGAAAAAGCCGCGCCGCATATCGATTGTTGGTTGGCGGATTTAAAACACACCGATGAAGAAAAGTTTCTTAGCTGGGCGAAAGGTTCACTAAAACGCATCAAAGACAATTTCCGAAAACTGGCACCTATCGCGAAACGCATTGTGATTCGCGTTCCAGTGGTGCCGGGGTTCAATGACACCATCGAAGAGTTGAAAGACATCATCGATTTTGCGGCTTCACTAGAAAGCTGCCAAGAACTTCACTTGCTGCCGTACCACACGCTCGGCATCAATAAATACCGCTTGCTCGATATGCCTTACGAGTGTTCTGACAAGCCATTAAACAAACCAGAACTGCTAGAAAGCGCCATGCAATACGCAAGCGAAAACACCCAACTTAACGTGATTGTAAGAGGTTAACTATGGACCTGAATTACCTTCCTGAGCGTATCAAAGCGCACAAATCGGCACTGGTAAATATCGTAACGCCACCTGTCTGTACCGAGCGTGCAGAGGCATACACTCGTGCTTATCAAGCAAACGAAGACAAACCTGTGATTGTCCAACGTGCGCTAGCACTGCAAGAGCACTTACGCACTCGTACGATTTGGATTAAACACGATGAATTGATCGTCGGTAACCAAGCGAGCAAAGTGCGCGCTGCGCCTATTTTCCCAGAATACACTGTACGTTGGATTGAAGCGGAAATTGATGAGCTAGCCGACCGACCAGGTGCTGGCTTTGCTGTCACCGAAGAAGATAAACAAAGCATCCACAGTATCACGCCGTACTGGCGCGGTAAAACCGTTCAAGACCGTTGTTATGGCTTGTTCACTGATGAGCAGCAAGAAATCTTAGCCAGCACCATCATTAAAGCCGAAGGCAACATGACTTCGGGTGACGCGCACCTTGCGGTGGACAACGAGAAAATCTTGAAGCTAGGCATGAACGGTTTGTTAGAGGATGTTCGTCAGCACCGTGCTAACAATGATGTTTCGACCTTTGAAGGCTTGAAGAAAGAGCAGTTCTACAAATCGGTCGAAATCGTACTGCTTGCGATTCAAGATCACATAGTGAGCTACGCTGAATTGGCGTCAAAAATGGCGCTAGAAGAGACACGCCCGCTGCGCAAAGCTGAGTTAGAAAGCATTGCGGCAAACTGTCGTCATGTCGCGAGCCACGCACCAGAAAACTTCTGGCAAGCACTGCAGTTGAGCTATTTCGTTCAGTTGATGCTACAAATCGAATCGAATGGTCACTCGGTTTCTTTCGGTCGTATGGACCAATTCCTAAACGAATTTTATGTTCGCGATATCGAAAACGGCGCGATTGAAAAAGACTTTGCACTAGAGCTATTACAAAGCTGCTGGTTGAAGCTGCTTGAAGTAAACAAGATTCGCTCTGGCGCGCACTCAAAAGCCTCCGCAGGTTCTCCGTTGTATCAAAACGTGTGTATCGGCGGTCAGAAGTTGAATGACAAGGGTGAGCCTGAAGACGCAGTGAATCCACTTTCTTGGGCGATTCTCGAATCTTGTGGTCAGTTGCGTTCGACGCAACCTAACTTGAGTGTGCGTTACCATGAGGGTTTGAACCAAGAATTCCTGATGGGCTGTATCGAGGTGATTAAGTGCGGCTTCGGTATGCCTGCGTTCAACAACGATGAGATTGTCATCCCTGAATTCATCAAGCTTGGCGTAGAGAAAGAAGACGCTTACAACTACGCATCTATCGGCTGTATCGAGACGGCGGTTCCGGGCAAATGGGGTTACCGTTGTACGGGCATGAGCTTCATTAACTTCGCTCGTATCTTGCTTGCCTCATTGAACGAAGGTGTGGATGCAACAACGGGTAAAGCTTTCTTGCCGCACGATAAGTCATTAGCAAAAGGCAACTTTGAGAACTTTGAGCAAGTGACAGCTTCTTGGGCAGAGCAAATCCGCTACTACACCCGTAAATCGATTGAGATTGATACGGTAGTCGACAGCGTACTTGAACAGCAAGCACAAGACATCTTCTGTTCAACTCTGGTGGATGACTGTTTGGCTCGTGGTAAAACTGTGAAAGAAGGCGGTGCGAAATACGACTGGGTATCTGGCTTGCAAGTCGGTATCGCAAACTTGGGCAACAGCCTAGCCGCCATCAAGCACCTTGTTTTCGATGATGCGCAAATCACCCAGCCCCTTATCTCACAACAACAGCTAGCAAAAGCATTGGCTGAAGATTTCGACGGCATGGAGAACGAACAGCTTCGCCAACGTCTTATCAACTTTGCACCAAAATACGGTAACGATGATGACGCAGTAGACCAACTACTGGCAGACGCTTACCAAGTGTACATTGATGAGCTAGAACAGTTCGTTAATACGCGTCATGGGCGTGGTCCAATTGGCGGCGGTTACTACGCAGGTACATCAAGTATCTCGGCAAACGTCCCATTCGGTGCTTCAACCATGGCAACGCCGGACGGTCGTAAAGCGAAAACGCCATTGGCAGAAGGTGCAAGCCCGTCATCTGGCTCAGACCGTTTAGGTCCAACGGCGGTGTACAACTCGGTCGGTAAGATCCAAGCGAATAAGATCCTTGGTGGCGTGCTGCTTAACCAGAAGTTAAGCCCTGCGGCAGTTGAGTCTGAAGGGGATAAGCTCAAGCTATCTATGTTGATTCGCACCTTCTTCAACCACCACAAAGGTTGGCACGTGCAGTACAACATCGTCTCTCGCGAGACCTTGCTAGCTGCGAAGAAGAACCCTGAACAATATCGTGATCTGGTTGTGCGAGTTGCAGGCTACTCAGCCTTCTTCACCGCGCTATCACCAGATGCTCAAGACGATATCATTGCTCGTACCGAGCACGAGCTGTAAGTACACTCACTAACTAAAACGAAAGGCACCGATTGGTGCCTTTGGTTTGCATACTTAATCCGCAAATGACTATACCTGAACGCATTAAAGCTTGTGCAAAATGGTCACGCATTTCTTCGTGATGTTGTCGTACTCTTTCGTCATGTAAGCGGTAGTGATCGCGCCCTCTTTCATGATGCAAATGGCATCGAGTAATGCAGCGTTGTCTGATTTGAGATAGTGATGAATTAGCTCTCTGACTTGCTGCTTATGGTAGCGGCAATACGTTGCGATCTCGCCACTGTCGTCACTGAATTCCGCGGACGTATTGATGAAAAAGCAACCGCGAAACTCGCCCAACTTTTCTTCAGAGCCATGAAACCAGCCGTTGAGTGCTGTAAATAACTGATCGATCACCTCCGCGCACGTTTGTGCTGAAGAAAGCTTTTCCTCCAACCATTCCATAAATACTTGGTGGCGTTGTTCTAATGCGGCGATGATAAGCGCTTCTTTGCTCTCAAAATGGTTATATAGCGTGCGTTTAGCCACGCCGGAAACATTGAGGACTTCATTGATGCCAATAGAGTTGATGCCTTGTTTATAAAACAGTGACAAAGCTGTGTCGATCAATAACTGTTTCTTTTTGTTCATAACTACGTCCTCAAAAAGTTCCATAAACACATATTGACAAAGGTAGACAGATTTGTCTATTTTATTTTGTAGACAATTCGGTCTACTTTGAGGTGTTTATGAATAATTTAATTTTATCGTTGGTTGCCGGGCTTGGCGCTACGTTGGCTATTGGCGTATTGTCCTACGCTGAGGTATCACTGACGGAGGTTGTACTCCTGATGGCACCATTTGGTGCTACCGCAGTACTGGTGTTTGGGGTGCCTAGCAGCCCTCTCGCTCAACCAAAAAACGTGATCATTGGTCACTTCATTACGGCATCTATCGGTATTGCGTTTAGCCAGTATGTTGACGTCACGCCGGTCACGCTCGCGATTGCGACGGGGCTAGGTGTGTCTGCGATGCTGATTACGAAGACCACTCATCCACCTGCGGGGGCAAATCCAATTTTGATCATGGCGTCTGGGCAGGGATGGAGTTTTCTCTTCACGCCTGTCCTGATTGGCGCGGTAGTGATTGTTCTGGTCGGTAAAGGGTTACAGTTGCTACAAAGTCAGTACTTAAACCCTCGACTGAATGGTCAGAAGACCTAGTCGGATTGTAGTTAGAGCCGCGAAAGGGAGTGATCTCTTTTGCGGTTTTATCTTTTGTCGGTTTGCAAAAACAAAATCTGATTCTCTCTTGGTATTCAGTCGTATACATCAACATGGTAGTTAAATTGGTACAATGCGATGAACAGAATCCACCCTAAGAAACTATTGCACAGTAAATGGACGGCAATTTCACCTAAAAACAAAGAGAAGCATTTTGTCGTGACGGAAATGGAACTAGATGAAGATGGTAACGTTGTGAGATGTGTCATCGAGGCAGTCATGAGTAAACGCGACCGAGAGATGAACTGGCAAGACCTAAAAGACTCTGAGCAATGGATGCAAGGGTGGAAGTGAGTGACGCTTCGTTGTTGGGCGAATCAAGCAGAAACGTGCGTTGCGAGTAGGCAAAAGTGGTGCTATCTGATACGTTGATAATTCGTTCTAACGCCCACTCAAAGGATTAATTATGATTGATTTCGACAATTCCTCTGTATTTAAGCTTAAGCCGATTGACGTTTCTAATGCCAGAGAAGACTTCCTTAAGTTCTTGATTGATGGTGAGACTATTTTCGCTGCTTTTAAAACAGTTCGTGACCAAGTGGTGTTTACGAACAAGCGAGTGATAGCGGCAAATGTGCAAGGGATTACCGGCTCAAAAGTGGATTACACTTCTTTGCCTTACAGTAAGATCAATGCATTTTCTATCGAGACCTCTGGTACTTTTGATTTGGATTGTGAAATCGAGTTCTTCATGAGTGAGGTGGGAAGAGTGCGTTTTGAAATTAAAGGCTCGTTTGATTTGATTTCTTTCAACCGTATGGTTAGTGAGTATGTACTAGGTTAAGGGATTAGAAATGAGAGCTTCGCTGAGAGACAAAATTATAGAGGTCTGTGACAAAAAGATCGCGAGTAAAGGTGAATTGGTTGGTCTCTCATTTTATGCGTTTTTCGCTAATAAAAATGACGACCCAGAGCTGTTGATGGAAGCGGCTACGTGGTGGATTCAGACTCATCAGCTCGACCACTTCGAAAAAGCAGTAAAAATAAAATCAATGGTCGAGTCGGGGAGCTAAATTAAAAAAAAGAAGTAAAGAAAGCAGACAAATGCTAATAACGTTGCGGACAAAACAGGGTAGATAATGTAAGAGTCCTGCTTGTTGGTTCGTTGAAAACATAGCGAAACAAGTAAGACGTTATAAACAACAAGTAACAAGCTGATCATGGTTCCGCTGTTTAGTGTCATACTTGATAGCTGAGTTAAGAAAAACGCCAATAAAAGGTAATCGAAGACAATGAGCCATAAAAAGGCTTTCTTTAGTAAGTCGCTTTTTCTTTTTTCGGATGATGTTATGTGCATATAGAACTCAACTAAAAAGTCACAGTAACAGAGGCTTTGGTTAGAGAGGTCACCATCAGAGTGGTGACCTTTTAAGATTATAATTCTTGAATTTTTACTTCGCTGGTGGCGGTATCGCCGGAGTAATTGATGACTTCTTGACGAATGACTGGTTGGTTGAATTCAGCCTTATCTTTCGCTTTTTGCAGTTCGCTTTCTTGGTGGTTGCCAAAAAGGGTCTCAAGCACTTTAGCGGCAGGAGTCGTTAAAACAAACAGCTCAATACGACGGTTTTCGCTAGAATCTGGCTCATCAGGATTAAGCAGCGCTCTATCTGACATACCCGTTACCTGCATTACTCTATCATCCGGCATACCGCCTTCAACTAACGTATTTCTTGCTACGTCTGCTCGAGAGGCTGATAACGCCCAGTTAGATTGACGACCAAAACGCTTTTTAAATGGAATTGCATCTGTGTGTCCGCTGATGATCAGAGGGTTGTTAACACGATGAAATACAGGTGCTAGTGCGAGCAGTAAATCTTCAAAAAAAGGAGTAAGTTCTGCACCACCACGGCTGAACATATGCTGTTTGTAATCATCTTGAAGGACGATACGCAAACCTTGTGGTGTCACCGTGACGTTTACATTTCCCTGCGCATTAATTTGGGCAGTCATTTGCTCAATTACTTTCGCTAGTGCGGCAAGTTGCTCTTGAGTATCGAAGTTACCAGGAATCAAAGAATCAATTTCTGGTCCATCCCCATCACCTTTAAAGTAAGAGCTTACCACATGGTTGGAGTTGTGTTTACTTGGCACAGAAGAGTCCTGTGCCAAGTCGATAGGAGAAATACTTTGTGACGTATCAAATGGGTTGCCGTAACTCTTGTCGAATACGCTTGAACTATGCAAGTGGGCAACAATCGCTTTACGCTCTTCTTTGTCTACCACCTGCATAACCCAAAGTACAAGAAACAGCGCCATTAGGGCGATCATGAAGTCAGCAAACGCGACTTTCCACGCGCCGCCATGAGACGACTCATCATGGCTGTATACTTTGGCACGTTTGAACACTACATGCTCTTGTTTTTGCATTATCCCTCCTGTTCAGCTAACCACTTCTCCATTTGGTTGAATGTTGGTTTGATGTCTAGCTGAATATGTTTACGACCAGCGTCAATGGCGAGCAATGTCGGCTTTTTCGCTACGTAGGCAACCAAGGTTGCACGAACGCACTCAAAAGCAGTCATATTACGTTTTACTCGCTGAGCCATGGCGTTACTTAGTGGATCTAAGCCACAGTAACAACCGAAAATACCAATGAATGTACCAACGAGAGCTGCCGCAACGTGATACCCAATCATAGCGATTGAGCCATCAATAGCTTGCATGGTGATAATGATGCCACCAACTGCTGCAAGAATACCGAAGCCAGGTAGTGCTTCTGCTGTACGCTGTAGTGAGCGTGAAGGTAAAAGCATTTCGTTCTGTATTGCTTCGATTTCTTGCTCTAGCAGTCCCTCTAATTCATGAGGCGACATCTGTCCCATTGCCATTAAACGTAAATTGTCAGTAATGAAAGAAATTAGGCGATGATCTTCTGCGATCGTCGGGTAAGCGAGGAACATAGAGCTTTGCTCCGGAGCCTCAATATGAGAATCCAGAAACTTGTATCCGCGGTTTCTCGCTGTCTCTAGCAAGTTGTTGAGTAGTGCCATTAATTCCATGTAGTACTCATGCTCTTCTGTTGGACCTTTAATGGTCGCTGGCACTTGGCGACGCATTTCTTTCAGTACATGAGGCGGATTACCGATGATCAAAGAACCAGCAGCGGCGCCAATAATGATAAGGAATTCGGCTGGCTGCCAGATAGCACCTAAGCTACCACCGGCCCACATATATCCACCGAAGACGCACACCAGGATAGTGAGCACTCCAAAAAACTTTTGCATCTTGTGACTCCTAAGAGGACATTAATTGGTTGAGTTGTTTCAGCGCTTGTTTGTGAAGCTGACATATACGAGGTGGTGTCAGATCCAATACCAGAGCTATTTCGTGTAAGTTGAGTTCATGTTGATAGAACAGAGTCAGGAGCAGTTGATCGCGCTTAGGTAATTTACCCAAAGCACTGTCTAAACTACGACGAATATGTTCATGTTCCATGCCATCGTATTGCCCGCCAATGTAGCTATCACCGCTGCTCTCCATCAGTTGGTCAAGGCTTTGCATCTCGCCTGCGAGAGCGGCATTTTGGCGGTTGTAATAATCTTGCTCATTCGTCCCTAAAGCCTGGATGATTTCGGCATCCGTTGGCATTCGACCTAACGTTCGAGTGAGATCTCGAGTCACGTCGTTGAGCTCGTGGGCTTGTTGACGAGTCTTACGTGAACGCCAATCTAGTCGGCGTAATTCGTCTAAAATAGCTCCCCGAACTCGACAAACGGCGAAAGCAGGAAAGTGAGGATCGTCAACATCGCCATATCGGCGTCCAGCCTCGACTAGAGCGATAAGGCCTATCTGCTGCATATCTTCAATACTACAGTGAGAAGTGGCATGAACGCGCAGCTGGTTAACTACGCGTTTTACCATGACCTGATGACGTTGTAGCAATGCGTTTTCATCAATTGGTCGTGACGGTGTTGTCACTTCCTCTTCTGTGGTGTAAGTGTCTTGTACATTCATGTCTAACATGGTTGTGCTCCGTTATTGCACAACATATTTAGTCAACAAAACATCGTCGATTTCTCGGACGATGTCTGTTTTAGCAAAAGCGAGTAGAAGCGTTTGCTTCACTTCGTCTTGCAGAATATCGATGGCACCCGCTTGCTGTAACTGATCAAACGTTTTGTCGCTAAACAGTTTTAATAGAGAGTTTTGTACCATAGGCATGTATTCATCGATCTCTTTGATACGCTCTGGACGGCGTGTCTCAATTGCCAGTTCTAGCATCACAAAGTGAGTCTGTTTCTTGCCTTTAACGGTCAAAACGACTTTGTCCAAAGGATGGAAGCTAGGACCTTTACTTGTCGGTTGTTCTGTGACCAAAAAAGACAGTGGAGAGTCTTCGATCAGTGAACCAGAGTCAGGTGACTCTTGAGCGTGTTTGTTTAAGTACCAGATTCCGCCCATAATTGTGACGGCCGAAACGAGGGCACTGGTGATGATCATGGCGATAAACAGGGCGATCATTTGTTGTTTGGTCATAACCTTTTTCCTCGAAGATTCACTAAGCTTGAGTGCTTAGCCAGTGTTCTGAATAGTTAGTTGTTGTCGTGGTTTGGAATGCACCAGATTCTCGTGCGGCGAAAATATTGGCGTCTTCTTCGTTTGCATGTGGGTCATTTCGACCTTGGTTTTGATCAGAGCCAACATTGACATCGACATGAACGAAGTTTTGCTCTTGTAACTCAGTACGCAATCGTTCCGAAACTTGCATTAAAGCTTCTCGTGTTGCTGCGGCATTGGCGTTGATGTGGACACTCAATCGGTCACCTTCAACACGTACAAGTAAATCCAATTTCCCTAAGTCTGGTGGGTCTAGGCGGATTTTTGCTTCTTGTACATTTTGTTGAGCTTGGAGCGTCACGCGATCATGTAATACTTGCATCATTTGCTCCCCCCACTTTCCTGCAGTGGTATCAACACGCACCGCTGCCCACTCAGAGCCTTGAGCTTGAACATGACTCGTCGCAACCGGTGAATGTGCAGGTTGTGTTGTAGGAGCTTGTGCTTGAAGTAGAGAGGCGGTTGGTTGCCCTTGAACAGGTTGATTCAAAAGAGTTTGAAACTCAGCACCGGAGATAGGCAAACGCGAACTCGATGAAGTTGGCAGACTTTGCTTCACATCTTGTTTTGATGATGTGTTTAACATAGCGTTAGACGAATCTTGAGTAACAGACTTAACTTCGCTCGCAGTCATTAAAGATGACGCTTTTCCTAGTTTCTCAGCCTGCTTCTCTGCCATGGTAATCATACCCTGGGTTAAAGCTTGAGCTTGCGCTGCAAGATCAGTCGATTCTGTTAACCCTGGTGTACTGGTCAAGTTGGCATCCGGATCTGAAGCTGAGCGGTCATCAGTATCAAAACCATGACTTTGTACTTTGTTTGCGCTGTTCAAAGTAGAGGCCGTAAGGTGAAAACTCGGTACCGCTGACGCAGAGTTAAAGTCTTGCTCACCATTCTGCTTGTTCCCTGATTTAAAACCATGAGAAAAGCCGTGTACCGAGTTCGCTTGCTTGATGTGACCCTCATTGTTAGCTGGCGAATTACCCGAGTGCTGAGTTGAAGAAGGTATGATCATTGAGTTAGCTCCATGGTCATTGCTAATTGATAGGCCATAGCGCGTTCTTGATGGTCATTGACCATGTTCATCTCTTTTTTCAACTCGTTGGTCGACTTCTCTAATACTGCGAAGGCATTAGCGTGCACTGTTTTCGCTCGCTGGATTTCAGGGGCAAGCTTAGGATCTTTCAAAAAAGGCTTGTGACTGATCAAAAGCTCTCGCAACTGCAAGTCGTACCGCTTGAGCGCATGCCAATCGGCCGTTTTTGCGGCGAACTGGATGAGCTGAGATAAATGACGGAATCGCTCTGGCGATACTTTATGCTTGTTGTCCAAAATTCATCCAACCTTCACGAATGTTACCCATTACACGCTCAACGTTAACCAAGCGATTTGCATCGTTTTGCACGCTAGCGTAATAAAGTTCGACTTGGCAGAAGTCATACAGCTGGCGTAGGTTTTCCGCAATTTCACCGCCGTTTTCATCATCTAAAGCACTTGTTAGTCCAATCAAGATGTTCATGCATTTGTTGATTCCATTCCCTTTCTCGGCCAAACGATTTGCGGCTAGGTGGCCGCGAATACGTTCAACTTCATCGAGTAGGCCATCGATTAACATGATGACCAATTGGTGTGGATTTGCTGCTGCCGCTTGAGCGTCGAGATCGACTTGTTGGTACGAATCGTAACCAGAATCCATAAGCATGAATATTTCTCCTAAATTTGGAACCAAATGTCTTATTTTTGAGCATTAAACATGGACATGGTTTGGTTCATTTGGGTCATAATTGAATTCATTTGAGTGAATTGTTTGAGATAGCGGTTGTACGACATTTCGTACTTACGCTCTAAATTGGTTTGTTTATCTTTGATTCGGTCTAAGCTTGACTGTATTGCGTCTTTACGCGTGCTGAAGGTACCTGATGAGAACTTCAAGAAAGGCTCTACCATCGCGTCAAGAGAATCTAGCAAAGCGTCATCCCCATTAAACAACGCCTCTAAGCCTGCGCTATTTGTTTGTTGAGCTTCTTTGAACTTTTCTTGATCAACTTTCATTTTACCGTTGCGGTCTAGGCTCACGCCGATTTCGCTTAGGCGCATACCATTGTGTTCACCTCGGATTAACCCCGTTAACTGACTCTCAATAGAACGCAATGTCGAGTCGCTAGCGAGCACGCCGCGTTTCTGATCTTCGCCGCCAATTTGGGTGTACTGATCGATAGTCGAAACAAGGGCATTGTAGGTTTCCACAAACTTATCTAGTTGTTCTTTAGTGCCTTCGCTATCAGCTCCAATTTTTAAACCGATTGGCGAATCTCCCGCGGCTTGCGGTTTAGATACGGTAATGTCAACACCGTCGATGACACCTTCAAAAGTATTACTTGCGTTGGTTAGTTTCAGGCCTGAGTCTTTTGCACCTAGCCACATAACCGCATCTTGCGGAGCGTTGATTTGCTTGAGGTTGGTGAAGGCGTCTTCAAACCACGCTTGGCCAGTACCCGATGCAGATACGTTGATCTTATTTTCGACACCAGTCTCAGTGCTCGATAGCATAAAGTGTGTTTGACCATTCGAGCGAACTAGAGTGGCGTTAACGCCAGGGTTATCCGTGTGATTGTTAATCGCACTGGCTAAATCGCTGATCGTTGCAGTGCCGTCACCATTAACATCAACGGAGGACAAGTCTAGAGTCATTGTTTCACCGTTGATGGTGAATTCTAAAGATCCAGTTGTTGGTACTTCTGTCGTTGCCTCAAGGTCTGCAGGCATACCTGTAGATACTTGATGCGCCGTTGCCACTTTTTCTACAAAAATCTGATAGTTACCCGTTAGCGCTTTAGCATCCGCGTTTGCAGTAAAGTTACCTTCTTGAGAGAGTGTCGCACTGTTTTTGATGATGCTGTTTGTGCTGTTATTCATCTCTTTCATTGCAGTACGAAAATCACGTAGTGCGCTTTCAACTTTATTAAAAGCTGACAGTTGTGACTGGTACACATTAGCTTGCGCTTGGTAACGGTTTTTGAATGGGTTTGTGTCCAATTGTGCGAATTGGGTTGCCATTTTTACTGGGTCTAAAGAACTCATGAGGTGTGCTCCTCTCATCTCTTATTGGCTTGAATACTTTGAATGCTACGCCTTAGTTTAATTATCAGTGGCAAGATACGTGCCGTATATTAAATTCAATTAAAACAAAGGTTTAAAGCTATTTTGTTTTCTTGGGAGGAAGTGGTGTTTCCACCTTGTTTGTTCCGCCTTCCTCCATGGAAAAAGTAATTTCCTTATAAGAAAAGGCGACCTAAACAAAGAAAATATTTAATTGTATTGACGGTTCTAATTAGGAGAGATGTTTTAATTGGACGTTATATTCAGCCTTTACTTCAGCTTGATTCAGATAATTCTTACAGAGTGCATTAATTGCGTTCTGATATTATTTTTGATAGTGCGAAGTGCAAGTGTTCTCACTAAAAATTAAATTTTTTACGTTTCAAAGAATGTCAGTTATGAATGAATTTGCGTTGCGATTGATGAAATGTGCTCGTGCATATGAAGAGTTCATTAACAAAAAACTATTAAGTAAACAGAGCATCAATTCTGATGAGATAGCTAGTATCTTAAAGGAAGCTAAGTTCAATTTTCCTGAACTTAGAGATAGTAAAATAGGAAGCAAATTAGAGACGATAGAATTAGAACTGTTTAATAAGGTTTTATTTAATATTATGTTGAAATTCGGATTCAGAGTGCCTGAATCTCACAAAGATAATACGAGCTCTATTTATATTCGTAGATAAAAATAAAGCCTTCCATAGGAAGGCTTTATAATTAAGACGATTTAAATTAAGCGCACTATTAACTAAGTAATTAGCGTAGTAGTGACATTGCCCTGAGGAATCCCCTAATGATTTTGATAAAAATCATAAATTTAAGGTAGATGCACATCTTGTCATGTGATCAAAT